>JAIXTH010000259.1 GCA_027484265.1 Alphaproteobacteria bacterium | reverse complement strand
GCGGTGTTCAGCGCGGTCTGGCCGCCCATGGTCGGCAGCACCGCATCGGGGCGCTCCTGCTCGAGGATCTGTTCCACCACGTCCGGGGTGATCGGCTCGATATAGGTGGCATCGGCCAGCTCGGGATCGGTCATGATCGTGGCCGGGTTGGAGTTGACCAGAATGACCCGGTAGCCCTCTTCCTTCAGCGCCTTGCAGGCCTGGACGCCCGAATAGTCGAACTCGCAGGCCTGGCCGATCACGATGGGGCCGGCCCCGATGATGAGGATCGATTTCAGGTCTGTGCGCTTGGGCATGGGTCCGGTCCGGTCTTCTGAGCGTTGCTGGCCCTTGGTCGCAAAAAGCCCCCCCGTGCGGGATTGCGCGCGGGAGGGCCTCTGGTCCGAAGGCGGCATCCGTTAGCCCCGGTGGCGCCCGGGCGCAAGGGCGCGTGCACCGCCATCCCCACGTCTTGCCAGCGGATGTCGGGCGGCTCGCGGCCCCAACGGGTTCAGCCTGCCTGCGCCGGTGTCCGGCAGGTCAGCGACAGCGCATGCACCGGCCCCGCCAGCTCGTCGGCCAGCGCCGCATAGACCGCCCGCTGCCGCGCCACCGCGCACTGGCCCTCGAAGGCAGCCGAGACGATCGTGACTGAAAAGTGCGTCTCGCCGCTACCGGCAGCCTTGCCCAGCCGCTCGGCATGGGCGCGGGCGCCGGCGTGGTGGGCGTGGCGGGCGCTGTCGTCGGTGATCTCCAGCAGCTGGGGCGCGAAGGCGGCCTCCAGCTTGGCGCGCATCGCGGCCTGGACGGGACCTGGCGTGGTCATGGGTGAGGCTCCTGCGGTTCGAAGTGAACGGGGCGGCCGAGGGCACCGGCCCGGTCCACCACGAACTGCCAGGCGGTGCGGCCCGACCGGGCGCCGCGCTGGCGGCTCCAGACCAGGGCGGCAGCCTCCAGCCCGGGATCATCGGCGGCAAGGTCCAGCCGGGCGCAGGTGGCGCGCACCACTGCCAGATACGTATCCTGATCCATCGGATGGAAGCCCAGCCACAGGCCGAACCGGTCGGACAGCGAAATCTGCTCCTCCGCCGTCTCGTCGGGCCGGAATTCGCCCGCGCCATCACCGCGCGCCACCAGATGGCGGCGGTTCGACGTGACCAGCACCAGCACCTGCCCGCTGTCGCCCGAAAGCGTGCCATCCACGCCGCCGTCCAGCACGGTCTTGAGGGCCTTGTAGCCATCGTCGCGCGCGTCGAACGACAGATCATCGATGAACAGGATCACCCGCGCCGCCGCTGGCAGCCGCGCCACCAGACCCGGCACCGAGGCGATGTCGCCGCGCGCCACTTCCACCAGCGCCAGCTGCGGACTGCTGGCCGCTACGCTGGCATGCACGGCCTTCACCAGCGCGCTCTTGCCGCCGCCGCGCACGCCCCACAGCAGGGCATGGTTGGCGGGCTGGCCCTGTGCAAAGCGGCTGACATTGGCCAGCAGCCGCGCCTTCTGGTCATCGATCCCCAGCAGCAGGTCGAGCGGGACGCGGCGCGGCCTGGCCACGGGCACTGCCTGGCCGCTGCGGGGCTCCCAGCGGAACACGCCGCCGCGCGCGAGCGCGTCCAGCGGGGCCGGTGGCTGCGGGGTCAGGCGCTCCAGCGCCGTGGCGATGCGCTCGAGGCGCGTGATCAGGTCGTCACTCATGAGCCGGGCACCTTCTCGCCGCGAATACAGGCATCAAGGCCCGAGTTGCGCACAATCCTTGCGCTGCGTTCGATCCGGGCTGCGCGCCGCGCCACCCGGGATGACGGGTTCGATGCGCTCCAGCGCCGCGGGCTGGGCAGAACCGCCGCCAGGCGCGCGGCTTCGCGGGTGGTCAGGCTGCGGGCCGACTTGCCGAAATGGTGCCGGGCGGCGGCCTCGGCGCCAAAGATACCGTCGCCCCACTCGGCCACATTGAGATAGGCCTCCATGATCCGCCGCTTGGGCCACAGGGTCTCCATCAGCACGGTGAAGGGCACTTCCATCGCCTTGCGCACATAGGAGCGCGAGGGCCACAGGAACACGTTCTTGGCGGTCTGCTGCGAGATGGTGGAGGCGCCGCGCAGGCGACGGCCCTGCTGGTTCGCCTCCCAGGCCGCCTTCATGGCTTCCCACTCGAAGCCGTCATGCAGGCAGAAGCGGCTGTCCTCGGCGGCGATCACGGCGCGGATCAGATTGGGGCTGATCTCGTCGATGGACTTGGGTGATCGCTGGATAGTGGCGCCCTCGATGGCACGCAGCACCATCAGGCTGGTCCCCGGGATCGGTACGAAGCGGTATGCGAGCACCCACACCACCGGGACCAGCAGCACAAACAGCATCAGCTTCCAGATCAGCCCGCCCTTCCTGCGCGGTTTGGTGGCCTTGGGGGCGGGAGCCTTGCGAGGGCGCGCAGGCGCTGGTGCCGCAGCCGCCGTGCCAGCCGGGCGGGCGCCAGCCGGGGCCGCCAGACCGGATCGCTGGCGCGGTCTGCGCTTGACGACAGGGCGGGGGCGGTCGGGATCGTCGGTGTCGCTCATGGCTGCACCGGCCTTGTGACAGACAGGCGCGGCGAATGCATCCCCCTGCCTCAGCGCGCGTCCGCTGCCGCCCGCCATTCGGCGCACACCTCGGGGTCCGGTTCGCGCGTGAGGGCCGCGTCGGCACGCCCGGCGGCGCTGGCGGGATCAAGCCGGGCCAGCGCCCACACCGCCGCCCCGCGCACCACCGCGCTGTCATGGACCAGCAGCGGCTCCAGCGACGCTGCCAGCCCCGGCTGGCCG
>JAIXTH010000235.1 GCA_027484265.1 Alphaproteobacteria bacterium | reverse complement strand
CTGGCACAGCGGGCGCGCGGCGCCAATCAGCTTGTGCGCCGGGATCAGTGTCACTCCGACGAGTCTGTTGCCACCGGACCAGCCACGGTGCCCGTGGCCGCATTGCGCCGGTCGGTCGCCAGCTTGATGGCGATGATCGCCCCCATCTGGACGATGGCCACCAGGTTCCAGAACACGATGCTGGCAGCCGGCTTGAGGGCGCCATAGGCTGCCCACAGGATCGCGCCGGAAAAGGCCATCACGAACATCACCAGCGACACGTCATCCGCCCGCCGGGTCCGGATGATCTTCACCAGCTGCGGCAGGGCAGCAAAAGTCGAGATCAGACCCGCCACAAGGCCGAGCATCTCGATGGGTTCAAGAGGCATGCAGGTGGCTCCTGTTCAGGCGGCAGCTGTAGGGGTTGGAGGCGTTGTGGCCCGGCATGGCAGACCAGTCCGCGGGGCTGGCGCTGATGGGACCACAGCCGATACAGGCCAGGTTGCCAGCCGGGCTCTGGCAGGTCAATGAACTGCGATGACCGATCATCCAGCCGTCACCCGCGTCGAGGAACGCCTCACCCACCTGGCCCGCGAGCATGAGGAACTGTCGCGCACCGTCGCGGCCCAGGGCGCCCAGATCGACCGCCTCACCCGCTCCCTGACCCTTCTGGCCACCCGCCTCGCCGAGGCCGGCGAAGCGCAGGGCGGCGCGCCGGCGGCGGATGAAAAGCCACCGCACTGGTAAGGACCCGCGACGCTGTGGGCTCAGAGCGGGCAGGACCCCGTCACAGCCTCGCCCGCAAACAGCGCCCGCACGAACGGCGTCGAATCCGGCAGCGAGCCGTTCACGGCGCCGGAGTGATCCAGTTCGGGATAGAAGCGGAAGGTCACATTGGTTCCGGCCCGGCAGGCATCGCGCGCCAGCTGGCGCTGGCCCTCGGGCGCCACATCGATGTCGCGCCCGCCGGTGCCCATGAACAGCGGACGGCTGAGGGCCAGGGTCTCATAGGCAATGCGGCTGCTGTGGGCGGCGATCGGCGGCAGGGGATCGCGGGCAAACACCCCGCCCCAGCTGATCCGCTCCTCCATCACCTTGCGCACCATCGGTCCATAGCAGCTGGTCATGCTCATTTGCAGCAGCTCGAGGCCGGTTGGAGTGAGCACTGCCTCCGGCTGGAAGCCCGGATCCAGATAGCGGGCCAGGCTGAGCACCAGCACCGTATAGGGCGTGATCGGCGTGACCGCGTCAGCCGGCGGCGGCGTGAGCGGGGCTCCCGCCTGGAAATAGGGTGCGCCGGTGGCAACCGTGCCGCGCAGGTCAAGCTCCGGCGCATAGGTTCCGGCAAGGCCAGCGGCGGCAATGGCCGACTGCCCGCCCTGGCTCTGCCCGACGATCACCACGGGCCGGGCGATGGGGAAGGCGCCGGCCTGAACCGCCCGGATCGAGTCCAGCACCGACCAGGCCTGCGGCCGGGTGGCCAGATAGGGGTGGCCGCCGGGCACGCCGAGGCCCTGATAGTCGGAGGCCACCACGGCGTAGCCCTGATCCAGCCAGTGGCTGAGATACTGCCGGTCGCGGGCACTGCGCGGATTGAACGAGGGGGCGCACACGTCCGCCACCCCCACCGTCCCGTGGGCCCAGGCCACCAGCGGCCAGCCGCCCGCCGGGGCCTCGCCCCGGGGCAGGAACAGCGCGCCTGACACCGTCACCGGCGCGCGCCCGCCGATCCCGTCCAGCGAGCTGTAGAGGATGCGATGGGCGGCCCCGGCGGAGGGCAGCGACTTGTCGGCCTCCAGCGGCTCCTGCGCCAGCAGCACGCCGGGCTGCTGAGGGGCGGTGGTGATGCTGGTGTAGAAGGCAGGCACGCCGCCATCGCCAAACGCCGGACCGCCGGGCACATCGGCGGCTGTCAGCGCCTGGCTGTCGGGGGCGATGCCGGGTCCCTGCGCCGTGCTGCAGGCCGCCAGCGCAACGCCGGCACCCGCCAACAGTGCGGTCGTGATCGTGTGCCGCATCCGGCGCCTCCCTGAGTTCCCGGCGTCTTGATCGTGCGCGCCAGCTTCGCGTCACCATGCCGCGCCCGCTCCGGGGCTGCAAGCGCAGCCGAAGTGGCCGGAACCGTGCGCCGCGCCCTTGGCAGCACGGGCCCGACACGGGCAGTGTGGTCCCATGTCGGGGCGTTTGGAGATCGCGATTGCAGGGGCCGGTGTCGGCGGGCTGGCGGCGGCCACGCTGCTGGCGCGGCTGGGCCATGCGGTGACGGTGTTCGAGCGGTTCGAGACCAGCCGCCCGGTAGGCTCGGGTCTGATGATCCAGCCGACGGGGCTGGCGGCGCTCTCGGTGCTGGGCCTGCGCGACGAGTTGACGGCGCTGGGGGCCCGGCTGACACATCTGCGGGGCAGCACCGTCAGCGGCACCACGATCTTCGATGTGGCCTACGAGGACCTGGCGCCCGGCCTGCATGCCCTGGGCGTGCACCGCGCCGCCCTGCACGGGGTGCTGTGGCGGGCATTCGCGCGGTCTGGCGCAGACTTCCGCGGTGGTGCGGGGGTGAGCGGGACCCGTCCGCTGGCAGGCGGCCGGGTGCAGCTGGTGCTGGAGGGGGGCGGACAGGCCGGGCCGTTTGATCTGGTGATCGACGCGACAGGCGCCCGCTCGGCGCTGCGCGGCGTGGTGGACCCGGGGCCGGTCAGGCCGTTCGCTTTTGGTGCGGTGTGGGCCAGCGTGCCATCGATCGGTCTTGACCCCCATGCCCTGACCCAGCGCTATGTCGCGGCGCACACCATGATCGGGCACCTGCCCGCTGGCCGGATCGAGCCGGACGGCCCCGAGCTGACGGCTTTCTTCTGGAGCCTGAAGACAGCGGAGCTGCCGCAGTGGCGCGCCGGGTTCGAGGCCTGGCGGGCGACAGTGGCGCGGCTATGGCCGCAGATGGCGCCGGTGGTGGCGGGGTTTGCCGGGCCGGACGACCTCCTGCCCGCCAGCTACCAGCATTTCACCGCCCGCCAGCCCTATCGCGGCCCGGTCGTGCTGCTGGGCGACAGCACACACTGCACCTCCCCGCAGCTGGGACAGGGGGCCAACAACGCACTGCTGGATGCCTGCGCCCTGGCGGCGGGACTGTCCGCCACCGGCACGCTGGAGGAGGGGCTGGCGGCCTATGCCCGGATGCGGCGGCCGCATGTGCGGTTCTACCAGCTGGCCAGCGCGCTGATGACGCCGGTGTTCCAGGGCGATGGCTGGCTGCTGCCCTGGGGGCGGGACCTGGTTTTCGACAAGCTGAAGATCGTGCCGTGGCTGCGGCACGAGATGGTGCGCACCCTGTCGGGGCTGAAGACCGGCCCGCTGGCCCACGCGGCCCCCGAACTGCTGGCCTGCACCGAACAGCTGCGGCGCCTGCCTGCGCCGGCAGACAGCTAGCCAGCCGGTGGCAGCGACTGGTTCAGTTCCAGATACGCCCCATCGGGATCGAAGAACTGGCAGCCCAGCACCCGGATCGGCGGCGCCCCGGGTGTGCGCGGCGGATATTCCGAGATTTTCGGTGGCACCACCATGTTCACCCCCGGCACGGCGGCGGCCCGCGCGCACATGCCCTGCGCATCGGCAACCGCCAGCACCATGATGTGGCTGCCCGGCCCCAGCTCGCGCGGCACCGCGCGGCGCGGCCGGTTGGGGCGGTCGGTGTACTGGATCAGGCCGATCCAGCCGATCCACGGGTCATTGGCATTCAGCAGCACCAGCCGGATCGGGCGCGGCGGCCCGTTCTGGGTGAAGGCCGGCCCCGACACCGTCATGGGCGCATCGTAATTCACCCGCAGGCCCAGCGCATCGCGATAGAGGCGCAGCGAGGCCTCCATGTCGCGCACGATGATGGTGGTGCGGCGGATATCGGTGGGTACCCGCTCGGCTGGGGCCGCGATGGCCGGATTGGAGGCCGAGGTGGGCTGGCCGCCAGGGGCGGTCTGGGCGAGGGCTGCGAACCCCACCGCGAGCGCGCCTGCCGCCGCCAACCCCCATGTCGCCAGAATGCGCCGTGCCATCGTCTGCCCTCCCTTCAGGCCGTGGCCGGGAGGATGCGCGGCTGGCGCGCGCCGGTCCAGCGCTTTTCACGGCCCGTGAGGTTGGACGTGCCTGCCATGTCCGGCTAGAGGCGCGGCCATGACCAGCATCATCCACAGTCTCGACGATATCGCCGCCCATTACGACGCCATCCTGTGCGATGTGTGGGGCGTGATCCACAATGGCCGAGCCGCCTATCGCCCGGCAGCCGATGCGCTGGCGCGGTTCCGGGCCACCTTCAAGCCGGTGGTGCTGATCACCAATGCCCCGCGCCCGTCCCACATCATCCCCGGCCAGCTGGAGCGGCTGGGTGTGCGGGACGATGCCTGGGATGCGGTGGTATCCTCGGGCGATGCCACCATCAACGAAATCGCCACCCGTGGCCCGAGGGCCTACAAGATCGGGCCGCAGAAGGACGAGGGCCTGTACGACAGTCTGCCGGTGGACTTCCAGCCAGCGGAGACCGCGGACTATGTGATCTGCACCGGCCTGCGGGATGATCTGACCGAAGGACCTGACACCTATCGGCCCGAACTGGAGAGGCTGGCGGCGCGAGGCCTGCCGTTCGTCTGC
Organism: Alphaproteobacteria bacterium; assembly: GCA_027484265.1. Taxonomy (GTDB): domain Bacteria; phylum Pseudomonadota; class Alphaproteobacteria; order Caulobacterales; family Aquidulcibacteraceae; genus JAIXTH01. The sequence goes on along the minus strand of JAIXTH010000235.1, from coordinate 13,936 downwards.
GCCAATCCCGACAAGGTGGTGCAGTTCGGCGGACACCTGATCCCCTGCGCCGGGGCGCTGGCGGACATCTACGGGGAGCTGGGCGGCGCGGTGATCATGGCCGGCAAGCCGTTCGCGCCGATCTATGACCTCACGATCGCAAGGATCGAGGCGATCCTCGACCGCCCGGTCGCCCGCGAGAAGCTGCTGTGCATCGGCGACGGCCTGCCCACCGATGTGGCCGGTGCCCGGAACCAGAAGCTCGACTGCCTGTTCGTGGCCGGCGGCATCCATGCCGAGGAGCTGAGCTCCGCCGACGGCCTCGACCCCGCCCGGGTCGACGCCTTCCTCGCAGCCGCAGGCCTCTCGGCCCGGTGGTCGATGGACGAGCTGCGCTGAATTCAGAACGCAATTCCACCAGCTGGACCCGGCTGGCGCTGACGCGCATCGCGCCCGCTTGGCTCACTGCGAAGGGCTTGCCCACACAAGCCTCTGTCACTGTGGCACAGCATCCGGCCGACCGGGTTCGAACACGAACTCCACCCAAGCCCTCATTCTCGTGATTTAACGAATTTCACCAAATTGACGAACCACGCATTGCGTGGTAGAGACTGGCAACACGCTATGGAAATCCACCAAGCCGTCGCAGCGGCGGCAACCCAGCGTTCCGAACACGAGGTCACTGGATGTCAGGGAATGCAACAGTCGCGCGGCCACCGGTTGGCCTTCCGCTGGAGCAGTTGAAGGCCACCAGCCTGGCTGGGCTGACGGCCCTGGCAGGGATGGCTCGCGGTGCCTGGCAGGCCAGATCAACAGACGGAAAAGCTACATATCTGGTCATGGAGCTGCCTGGCGACGTCCTGCCGGATGTACCGGTGCCGGAAGCTGAGATGCTGCTGGCAAGCGTGCCATCACCAAGGCTGCGGGGCGCACTGGAGCGCGCGTTTGAGCGCGGTGAGCTCCAAGCATCGCGGATTCTGGCTGGAGAAGAGATGCTGGATCCTGCCAGCATGGCCGACAGGCTGGGCATCACGCGGCAAACGGTGCACGCCTGGGGCAAGTCCGGCAAACTCCTGGCACTTTCATCCGCCAAGCGCGGTGTGCGCTATCCTGAATGGCAACTTGATGGGACCGATCAACCGCTCAGGGGACTGAAGGAGCTTGCCGACGCTCTCGGCGGCGGTGGCTGGACCCTGTACCGCTTCTTGATGCAGACCCATCCGGAGCTTGGTGGCAGACGTGGGCTTGATGTGCTGAGGCAGAACCGGCTCGATGATCTCCTGAGGGTTGCAGATGGCATGGGAGCTGGTAGCTTTACCTGACCATGTCAGGCAGGCGTTCCAGTCTTGATCCGCCCGGCGATGCGGCCGGGTTCCGTTTGCTGGTCCGGTCCATACCGGCGGGCGAGCGGTACTGGCGCTTCTTCCGCTCACACCATACCAACCCAATGGGATGGGACGCCTCGGCACAAAGCCGCTTCAGTTGCCCGAAGCGCAGTGACTTTGGTGTGGTCTACGGTGCCCAGACATTTACCGGGGCATTTGTCGAAACGATCATCCGTGACACACGCGATGGCGTTGGCAGCCGCGCACCGGTTCGTTTTGACGAGATCAAGGGCCGGTGCGCCGTGCTTCTGGAAGTCCGCCGGAGACTGACCCTGGTTGATCTGACGGGGCAAGGCCCGATCAATATGGGCGTTCCTTCCGACGTGCTGCGCTGGTCGAACCACCGAGCAGGTCAGAGATGGTCGGCGTTCTTCCACGACCACCCCGATAGGCCCGATGGTATCATCTATCCGTCCCGGCTCGACGGCGGCATCAACCTGGCAGTCTATGATCGGGCGGTGACGTCGCTGGGGCCCCTGGAGCGGCGCCCGCTTCTTGAGTGGGACGGTCCGCTTGCCGATGCCATCGACGAACTCGAAGTGGCAATCAAGTCCTGACGCCCGACCGCAACTGCCACACGCCATTAACCAAACCGCCATACCCCTGCCCCAATCAGCGGGCACCGGAGGGTGGCGCGCTGCTGTCTGGTGCGTGTCTCGATGCCCGTCCCTGTACCTGTTGCGGTGCCCGCCTCGATGTCTGTCTCGATGAAGGTTTTCCATGCAGCCTGTCGCCACTCCTGAATTCTCGTTCCTGCATCTGTTCATGATGGCCGACTGGGTCGTGAAGTCCGTGATGATCGGCCTGGCGGTGGCGTCGGTGTGGTCGTGGGCGGTGGCGGTCGAGAAATGGCTGCAGCTGCGCAAGCTGGAAAATGGCGTGCGGGTGATCGAAAGCGCGCTGGCCGAAGGCCGGGGCGTGGAGGGGCTGGAGGACGCGCCGCGTGGTGATGCCACCGCCCGGATCGTGGGGGTCGGCATGGCCGAGCTGCGGGCCGCGCGGCGGGCGGGCCCATTGGGTGAAGGCGGGATCGAGCGGGCGCTGGAGCGGATGGAGCGGATGATGGGCGCGGCCCTGACCCGCGAGAGCGCACGGGCCGAACGCGGGATCGGCGTGCTGGCCACCATCGGCTCGGCGGCCCCGTTCATCGGCCTGTTCGGCACCGTCTGGGGGATCATGAATGCCTTCCGGGGCATCGCAGCCTCGAACAACACCAACCTGGCCGTGGTGGCGCCCGGCATCGCCGAGGCGCTGTTTGCAACGGCGCTGGGGCTGCTGGCCGCCATTCCGGCCACCATCTTCTACAATGTGATCACCGGCGGCCTCGACCGCTATGTGACCCGGGTCGAGACCATCTGCGACGAGCTGGTGGCCCGGGCCTCGCGCCGCCTTGGCGACGGCCAGGGGAGCTGAGCGATGTCGGGCGCGCTGCGCAGCCGCAGCGGCGGCCGGGGACGGCGCGGCCGCCGCTCCCGCCGCTACATGGGCGAGATCAATGTCACGCCGTTCGTGGACGTGATGCTAGTGCTGCTGATCATCTTCATGGTGGCAGCGCCGCTGCTGACCGTCGGTGTGCCGGTGAACCTGCCGGAAACCGAAGCCCGCGCCCTGCCCAGCGAGAACGAGCCGCTGACCATCACGGTGCAGGCCAATGGCCAGGTCTATCTGCAAAATGACCTCGTCCCGTTCGACGAGATCCTGCCGCGCCTGCAGGCGCTGGCGGGCGAAGGCTATGACCGGCGCATCTTCATCCGCGGCGACCAGAGTGCGTCCTATGGCCTTGTCGTGCAGGTGATGGCCCGCATCAGCGAAGCCGGCTACCGCAATATCGGGCTCGTCAACGAGCCGGGTACCCAGTGAGGCCCGGGCGCACCGACGCCGGTTCTGCCATGCCCGCCCCCGCCTCCGCCCGCCCGCCCGGCTCCCAGCCGGGTCCCGCACCCAGGCCGGCGCCGCCACCGGCGCCAGGCCGCCAGCGGCTGTCCTTCGATTCCAGTGACAATTCCGGCGTGGGCGTGGTCACCTCGCTGGTGGTCCATGCGGGGATCATCACCGCGTCGCTGGCCGCCTGGCAGGCGGCACCGATCGCACCGCCGCCCGAAGTGGTGCCGGTGCTGATCGTGAGCGAGGTCCCCGGCGGCATCGGCGACCAGGCCCAGACCAGCGCAGCCGAGGCCACCGACGGCATGGGCGAGAGCGCCCCGCCACAGGCGGCCGCAGCCGAGCCGCCACCGGCGGCAGAGCCTGTACCCGAGACCGCGCCCGAACCCGCCCCACCAGTCCCCCCGCCGCCGCCAGTTCCGCAGGCCAAGGCGCGGCCCGCTCCGCCACCGCCCACCCCGCAGCGGCAGGCCGCCCCGCCCCCGCCCCCTGCGCGCAACGCGACCCGTCCGGCTGCGCCGCCCCCGCCTTCGCCCCAGCAGGCGCAGCGCAGGGCACCGCCGCCGCCCCCGGCATCCCAGGCCGCCACCCGCCCGCCACCGACTCCGGCCCAGCCGCGTCCCCAGCAGAGCACCCAGCAGCGCGCCCCGGCTCAGGCCAGCGCCACCCCGGGCCGGGCCCGCGAGGAAGCCCGGGTGGATGACTTCGACCTGCCCGCCGCGCGCACCTCCGCCACCGGCGCCGATTCCGGCGGCCGCAACGTGCCCAGCATGAAGGGCCAGCAGGGGGCAGAGGCCAATGCCTCCGCCGCCGGACGCGGCCAGGTGCTGGGCGGTGATCTCGGCGCCTCGCTGCTGGCACAGGTCCGCGACTGCTGGCGGGTGCCGGAAAACCCGGAGGCGGCCCGGCGCGTGGTGACTGTGCGCTTCCGCCTCACGCCCGAGGGGCGGCTGCGCGGCAGCGTCACACTGGTGGACCCGAGCCGCCGCCCGACGGGCAACTCGCCCGAGACGGTGGCGGTGGACCGCGCCCTCACCGCCGTCCAGCAATGTGCCACCGCCAATGGCCGCACCGGCTATGAGCTGCCCGCCGACCGCTATGAGGAATGGAACGAGGTGATCATCCGGATCGGCCTTGGCACCATGCGACCATGAGCCGGCGACCCGTCCGAGCCGCCGGCATGATCACAATCCCGTCACCTCCCTTCAACCTGCCACCGAGCCGCCCTGAAATGTCCGCAATCCACCTGCACCCGTTCAGCATGAATCGACTGGTCCTGGATTTCGCCCGCCTTCCGGGCCGCGTGCTGGCACGCCTGCTGGCGAGCCTCGCCGCCCTTGTCCTGTTGCTGGGCGCCGGGACGGCGCAGGCGCAGCTGGTGGTGGACCTGAACGAGGGCCACCGGCAGCCGATGCCGATCGCCATCACCAATTTCGCGGGCGCGCAGGGCGCCAACATCGCCGCGGTGGTCCGGTCCGATCTGGCCAGCACCGGTCTGTTTGCGGTGCAGGACCCCGGCGCCTTCCTCGAGCGCAATCCGGACGTGAACGTCGCGCCGCGCTTTGCCGACTGGCGCGTGACCAACACGGTGGCGCTGGTGGTGGGCCGCACCGTGGTGGAAGGCGAGCGGATGCGGGTCGAGTTCCGCCTGTGGGACGTCTATGGCGAGACCCAGATGCTGGGGCTCGAGTTCAATTCCACCCAGGACAACTGGCGCCGCGTGGCCCACAAGGTGGCCGATGCGATCTACCAGCGCCTGACCGGCCTGTCGGGCATGTTCGACAGCCGGGTGGTGTTCGTGGCCGAGAGCGGGCCGCGGACCAACCGGGTCAAGCGGCTGGCGGTGATGGACCAGGACGCGGCCGGGCCATCCTATCTCACCAGCGGCGACGAGCAGGTGCTGAACCCGCGCTTCAACGCATCGGGCCAGCAGATCGTCTATACCGCGCTCAGCGACCGCGGCATGCGCCTGTGGGTGCTGGATATCGAGAGCGGGCGCCGGGAAGCCATCACCGGCCTTGGCAACATGGTGTTCGCGCCGCGCTTCACCCCGGACGGCCAGGGCGTGATCTTCTCGTCCGACAGCAGCGGCAACACCGACATCTACCTGCGCAACCTGCGCACCCGCGAGACCCGCCGCCTGACCACCACGCCCGCGATCGACACCTCGCCCGACATGTCGCCGGACGGGCGCCAGGTGGTGTTCACCTCGGACCGGGGCGGCAGCCCGCAGATCTACCGCATGAATGCGGACGGATCCGCTGCCGTGCGCCTGTCGTTCGGATCGGGCAGCTATTCGACGCCGGTCTGGTCGCCCGATGGCCGCTACATCGCCTTCACCCGCCAGTCGGGCGGGCGGTTCCAGATCGGGGTGATGAACCCCGACGGATCGGGCGAGCGCATCCTGGCCGAATCCTACCTGGTTGAAGGGCCGACCTGGGCGCCGAACGGGCGTGTGATCATGTACCAGCGTGAAGCCGCACCCGGCGCCGGTCCCGAGCTGTGGACCGTCGATGTATCGGGCCAGAACCAGCGCCGCCTGCCCTATCCTGCCGGAGCATCCGATCCGGCCTGGTCACCCCTTCAAGACTGAACCCCCTGCCTTTCGAGAGGACAGACCATGACCCACTTCCGCCCCCGCCTCGCCGCCCCCGCCCTGATTGCACTGGTGGCCTTCACCGGCGCCTGCGCGACCCGCGCGCCCGCCACCCAGCCAGAGCCCCCGCCGCCGGCTGCCCCGTCCGCCACCGGCACCCAGGCTGCGGGCACCCAGACGCAGAGCCGCGCCCTGCCGCCGGTCAGCCAGGGCGGCACCGTGGACCAGCGCCAGACCGCTTCGGTCCCGGCCAGTGGCGGCACCGGCTTCATGGACCCCAACGCACGCGCCATGGCCGCCAGCATCGCCGAGATCGGCGAGCGGGTGTTCTTCGAGACCGACAGCTTCACCCTGTCCCCCGAATCCCGCACGGTCCTGGAACGTCAGGCCGCCTGGATGCAGGGCAATCCCGGCGCGCGCTTCATGATCGCCGGCAATGCCGACGAGCGTGGCACCCGCGAATACAATCTCGCCCTCGGCGCCCGCCGCGCCAATGCGGTGCGCGACTATCTGATCAGCCTCGGTATTGCCCCGTCGCGGCTCGAGACCGTATCCTATGGCAAGGAGCGCCCGATCGATCCTCGCCCCACGCCGGACGGCTGGTCGATGAACCGCAATGCGCAGACTGTGGTACTGGGAGGCCAGTGACGTGACCAAGGCGGCGAAGCTGATGCGTGTTGTTTCCTTCCCCGGTCTGCCGGACCGGGCAGCGGACAGGTCCTGGCGCCGGGGCATCGGCGCCGGCGCCTGCGCCCTGGCGGTGCTGGTCACCGCCCTGCCAGCTGCCGCCCAGACCGTCAGTGCCCGCCAGCCCTCGCGCGAGGCACAGCCCGCCACACAGCCGGCCGCCACACAGCCACGGACGGCCCAGCAGCCGCGGCCCGGGGCCGGGGTCCCCGCGACTGGCCCGGCGACCCAGCCAGCCTCTGCCCCGGCAGCCGTTGCGGGACCCGCCGAGCCACTGCCGCTGGCAGCGGTCGCGCCCACCGACGTGTCGCGCGCCCTCGCCCGGATCGAGCAGCTGGAAGCCCAGCAGGCCGAGCTGACAGGCCGTGTCGAGCAGCTGGAGGCCGAGAACCGCGCGCTGCGGAACCGGCTGGATACCGTCCAGGCCGGCACCGCCGCTGCGCAGACTGCCGCACAGTCCGAGCCCGGCAGCACCCTGGCCGCCACCGCACCGGAGACAGGCGCGGCCGAGGAATCGGCTGCGGCCAGCGAGACGGATGCGGGCGGTGCCGCATCCGATCCAGCCGCCGATCCAGCTGCCGAGCCCGACGCGGTTCAGGATGTCCCGGCCGAACCTGCGGCACCCGCCTTCGAAATTGCCGACGAGCCCGCCGTGGTGATGATCGGCTCGGCCCGGCTGGACCTGCAGCGCGGCGACTATCTGCGGGCCGAGGCACGGCTGGTGCGGATGATCGAACTATGGCCGGATGCACCGGAGACACCGGAAGCGCGGTGGCTGCTGGGCGAGAGCCGGTTTGTGACCCGGGCCTGGGGCCCGGCCACCGATGCCTATGTCGGCTATCTGCGCGCCACGCCCAACGGGCCACGCACGCCTGAAGTGCTGCTGCGCCTGGCTGCGACATTCCGCGAGCTGGGCGATGCCCGCCAGCGCTGTCTCGCCCTCGAGCGATTTGGCCGCGCTGCCCCCAATCCGCCCCCGGCGCTGGCCGCGCGGGCCGAGGCCGAGCGGGCCAGGGGCACCTGCCCGCCTGCCGGAACTTGAGCGGGGGCGGACTTCCGGAGCGGGTCTTCGCCCGCCTTGATACGCTGGCTGCCCTGTGTGGCCCTGCGTTTCTGATCGGCCTGTCAGGCGGCAGCGACTCCACCGCCCTGATGGCGCTGGCGCGGCTCTGGGCCCTGCGGTCCGGTGGCAGGGTCAGCGCCTGTGTGGTCGATCACGGCCTGCGTCCCGGCTCGGCGGCGGAGGCCGAGGCGGTGGCGGCGCGATGGCGGCCTACCGGCGTCCCTGTGACCATCCAGCGGTGGGAGCACCCCGCGGCTGCGACAGACAGGCTGTCGCAACCCCCGCGCCAGGCCAGTCAGGCCCTGGCACGCGCTGCCCGCCACCGATTGCTGGCGGCAACCGCCCGCTCGCAGGCGGCCGGGGTGATCCTGCTCGGCCACACCGCCGACGATCAGGCCGAGACCGTGGCCCTGCGACTGGTGCGCGGCACCGGCCCCGACGGCCTTGCAGGCATGTCGCAACTGGCCCCCTCCCCGGCCGACGGGTGGGAGGGCGCGCCCGTGCTGGCGCGGCCACTGCTGGAGCTGTCGCGCGCGGTGCTGCGCGACTGGCTGATGTCCCGGGGGATGGACTGGCTGGAGGACCCCTCCAACCACCAACGGCGGTTTGCCCGGGTGGCGGTCCGCGAGCGACTGGCCCGGCTGGCGCAGGCGAAGGCGGCGCCCGAGCGACTGGTGACAGTGGCCAGCCAGGCGCTGCGCCTGCGCCGCGCGCTGGATACCGACGCACTGGCGCTCGCACGCCGCGCCACAGTGGAAGGGCCTCAGATCACAGTGCCACTGCCAGCCACCGCGCCAGCCGGCCCGGTGGCGCAGCGGGTAACGGCCTGGGCACTGGCGGTGGCGGGGCAGTCCGCAGCGGGCAGCAGTCTGCCAGGCCCGATCGACCCCATGCAGATCACGCGTCTGCTGATCCGCGTCAGCCAGGGTCGACCTGCCAATCTGGCCGGGGCACTGGTGAGGCCGGTGGCGGGCGGGATCTGCGTTGGGCCGGAGCCGCCGCGCCGGGGACGGCGCCTGGAACCGGTCCCGCCCGCTCTGGCGGGGCGCTGGGCCCATCTGCTGCACAGCACGCAGCTGGCGCTGGATATGGATCAGGCGCATCCGCCGGGCGGATGCGCCTGATTGAAGGCTCGCGGTGACCGGTGCGTCAGGCGGCGCGGATGCGCTGCAGGAAGCTGCCGACCTCGCGGGTCAGCAGGTCTGCCTGCTGGCCCAGTTCGCGCGCGGCGGACAAGGACTGCTCGGCTGCGGCGCCGGTCTCGCTCGATCCCTGCTGCACCAGGCCGATGGCCTCGCTGACTTCGCTGGTGGCAGCCGCGACATTGCCGGTATTGCGGCTGATCTCGTGGACGGCGGCCATCTGCTCCTCCACCGCAGCGGCGATGGCGTGGGAGATCTCGTTGATGCGGCCGATCACGTCTGCGATCCCGCCCATGGCGCCTACGGCCTGGCCGGTGGCGTTCTGAACGCCGCCGATCTGGGTCCGGATCTCGTCGGTGGCCTTGGCAGTCTGCTCGGCGAGGCTCTTCACCTCGGAGGCCACCACGGCAAAGCCGCGGCCGGCTTCGCCCGCACGGGCCGCCTCGATGGTGGCGTTCAGGGCCAGCAGGTTGGTCTGACCGGCAATGTCGGCAATCAGGCTGACCACCCGGCCGATCCGGTCGGCAGCCTGGGACAGCTCCTGCACCGTGGCCGTTGTCTCGGCAGCCTGGCCGGCAGCCTGCTGGGCCACGCTGGCAGCGGTGGCAACCTGCTGCGCGATCTCGGCGATCGAGGCGCTCATCTCCTCGGAGGCCGCCGCGACGGTCTGGACGTTGCTGGCCGACATCTCGGCGGTGCGGGCCACAGCGTTCGAGTGGTTGGCGGTGGTGCTGGCGGTGCGGGTCAGGGTCTCCGACGTGGCTTCCAGCTGGGTGGCTGCGGATGCGACCGTGCCCACAACCTGCGCCACGGTGGCTTCGAAGCTGTCGGCCAGATCATGCATGGCCTGGCGCTTCTCGACTTCGGCATGGTCGCGGATGCGGGCCTGATCGGACTGCAGCCGCTGCATCTCGATGGCGTTGCCCTGGAAGACCTTCAGGGCCGAGGCCATGTCGCCCAGCTCGTCCTTGGCGGCAAAGCGCTCGATGTCGCCATCCAGCTTGCCATCGGCCAGGTCCCGCATCTCGGTGGACAGGGCGATGATGCGGCCCGCCACGCGCCGGGTCATGAACCAGGTGAGGAAGCCCACCACGCCCAGTGCCACCAGTGCCTGCAGCAGCACCAGCATCAAGGTCATGTTGGCCTGGTTCTCGATCACCCGGGCTTCCTGGGTGGTTCCTTCCACCAGGCTCCCCACCAGCGCTTCCACCGTATCGAGAGCAGCCGAGGATTCACCGAAATAGGCCGACAGATCCATGCCGTAGGCACCGGTCGAAGCCGCAGCCAAGAGGCGTGCGCGGGTCTGCGCATAGGTGCCGAAATAGGTCTTCTCCATCGTGTCGATGGCCTGACGGACCGCTTCGGGGGTCGACTTGTGGGCCGCCCGGATCTTGATTTCCTTCAACGCCGTCCGGGTTCGGACGTCGTAGATGGCAGCTCTGCCCAGCTGTTCGCCGGAGATCGGCGCCCCCGTGGCCGTGGCAATCGCGAAGATGGTGCGATCACGGCCACCAAACTCGCGCACTTCCCAGGCCAGGCGCTGGATGGTCTGCAGATTGGTCACACCGGCCGGCACCAGGATTTCATCGGGCATCAGCTCACTGTCGAGTTGCTGGATGTCGGAGACGGTTTCCATGATCGACGCCGGCACCTGGTTCACGACGACAGGATCGCGCGCCCCTGCGTCCACGCCCAGCAGCGGGTCGGCCGTCTGGCGCAGCTGGGTGATCCGTTCAAGGCTGCGGTCGAGGTTGCTTGTGATGGTGTCGGCATAGCCGAGGCGCTCGGCGGCAGACAGCGCGCCCTTCACTTCGGCGAAGGACGCGTCGGCGGCGGCGCGCTGGTTGTCGAGCAGCTCGCGCAAACTGTCGGGAAGGGCTGTTGGCAGGTTGAGGCCCACCTGGGTCAGCGAGCGCTCGAGCGACAGCTTGACTGTCGCCACATACAGCTTGGCCGCCACATCTGCCGCCTCGATCAGGACCTGCCCACCCTCGCGCTTCTGCCAGGCGAGCAGAACGTTGTAGCCTGAACCGACGACGGTCGCCGCTGCGATGGCAGCGCAGGCGGCAATGGCAATCTTCTTGATGGACATGGTGGACGCATCCTCTCCGTGACGCATGCTTGGCTGGCAGCTGCACACGCTGTGCTTGCACGTGTGACACCGGGTGCAGCGGCCATGTTTGAAACGAGGTTAATGCCCGGCAGCGCCCCGCATACAACCTTTGGGGGCGCTTCTTCCGGCCGTTTTCATTAGGTATGCCGGGCAGACAGGCTGCGGGGACACAAGCTGGTGGCGCACGCGCCGCGCGCTGCCGGGCGACTCCGTCGCAGCATTGCAAAAATGGAGGCCTGCCATGCAAAGGCTCCTTGATTGTCATCAAACTGTCGTGTATGCAGACTGTCACAAAACTGAAACACAATTCCTTGTGCCGGGAGGGCTGGAAGAGATGAAAACCGTGTCGCGCCGCTTTTTGATGGGTGCCGGAGCTGTTTCGGCGCTGATTCCGGTGCTGGCCGGGGCTCCCGCGCTGGCGAGCCAGCTGGTGTCGGTCGCCCATCGCGACAGCGGCGGACCGGACCGCCCCGTCGCAACCCCTGCCATGGAGCGCAGCCTGTCGCGGGCCGCTGACCGGGTTGCCGATGCCGATGCCGACCTCACCCGCATCGCCCAGCATGCCCGCAGCGCTCGCGGAGAAGTGATCGACATTGCCGGAACCGTGACCGGGCCGGACGGGCGCACACCGGTTGCCAATGCCACGGTGGAGATCCTGCAGGCCTGCGCGCTGGGCGATCCGTCCGGCCTGGGCGCGGCGACCGGCCCGACCGACCCGCACTTCCAGTACTATGCCCGGCTGCGCACCGACCGCAGCGGCCGGTTCCTGTTCCGCACCGTGCGCCCGGGCGTGATCGGTGCCCGCGCACCGTTCGTGCAGCTGGAAATCACCGCCGGTGGCCGGACCCTGCTGACCCAGATGTTCTTCGAGGGCGAGGGCCGCAATGCAGCCGATCCGGTGCTGCAGTCCATCGGCGACGGCCGCAGCCGCCAGCGGGCCGTGGCCCGTGCCGTCAGCGGAACCGGGCCCGGCGAACCGGCCATGTTCTATCACCATATCGTGCTGGACACGATCTAGGCGCCGCCTGCCCCCACCCGGCCCTTCCCTCTCCCGGACACAGCCGGTAAGGCCGTTGGCCAGAACGCGTCCGGCATGAGGCGCGCACCGGGAGGGACAGCATGATCCGCACGCTGGAAGTGAGCCGCACCGATCTGGGCACGACACGGATTGTCGAGGCACCGGTCCCGGAGCTGGCCGAGGGCCAGGCCCTGCTGGCGGTGCGCCGGTTTGCCCTGACCGCCAACAATGTCACCTATGCCGTGTTCGGCGACATGCTGGCGTACTGGAGCCTGTTTCCGGCGGAAGACGGCTGGGGCCGGGTACCGGTGTGGGGCTTTGCCGAGGTGGTGGCCTCGCGCACGCCAGGCGTCGAAGTGGGCCAGCGGCTCTATGGCTATCTGCCGATGGCCAGCCATCTGGTGATCGAGCCCACCAAGGTCACGGCCCGCAACCTGGATGATGGCGCCGCCCACCGCCAGGGCGTGGCGGTCACCTACAACCGCTATCAGCGGGTGGAAGCGGTCGATGCCGATACCGAGGCACGCACAGCTCTTCTCAAGCCGCTGTTCATCACCGGCTGGCTGCTGGACGACTGGATTGCCTCGGACGCGGGCTTCGAGGGTGTGCGGCACGTGATCGCCTCGAGCGCCAGCTCCAAGACCGCGCTGTCCATGGCCGCGAGCCTCACCGCGCGCGGCGGCTTCAAGGTGACAGGCCTGACCTCGATGCGCTCGGCAGGCTTCACGCTGGCGACCGGCTACTACGACCAGATCGTCACCTATGACGACATCGGCGCGATCCCGGTGGAACCGGCCATCTATGTCGATTTTGCCGGCGACCCGGCGGTGACGGCGGCGGTGCATGCCCGGTTCGGCGATTCGCTGGTGAAGTCGGTGATGGTGGGCGGCGCCCACTGGGATGCCGACCGCAGCAACCCGCCGGCCCTGCCGGGCCCCAAGCCCGACTGGTTCTTCGCGCCAACCCATGTCGGCCGTCTGGGCGACAGCTGGGGCGGTGCCAAGTTCACAGCCGTGACCGACGAGGCGCTGGCCGGTTTCGTGGCCGGCTCGAAGAACTGGCTCCATGTCAGCCAGCCGACGGGCCTTGAAGAGGCCGCCGCGATCTGGGACAGGCTGCTGCGCAATGATGTGCGCCCCTCCGAAGGGCTGTGCGTGCAGGTCTGAGGAGGGCTCCGCGCGATGATCACCGACTTTCCACTGGACTTTGCCGGTTTCTCCAAGACCTGGAAGCCGAACCAGTTCCTGGCGCTGCCGCCGGGCTTTGCCGCCCGCCAGAAGCCGGACATGGACAGCCCGGTGTTCACCGCCAGTGTCGAGACCGTGCGGACAGCGCTTCTGGCGGTGATCGCGGCGCAGCCCCGCACGTCCGCGCCGCGCCAGGCAGGCGGCCAGATCGAGACGGTGCAGCGCACGGCCCTGATGCGCTTTCCCGACACGGTGACCGCGATGCCGGTGGACCTCGGTGACGGGCGCAGCTCGATCTGCGTGTTCTCGCGCTCGAAGTATGGCATCCGCGACTTCAATGTGAACGAGACCCGGGTGCGGCAGTGGCTGGACCTGCTGGCCGGTCGGCTGGCCGCGTCGTGACCGCAGTGCGGGCCATCCGGCCCCTGCGCGGACCTCTGCCCTGAACCGGCCGGATGGCTGGAGCGTAACGAGCAACATGTTGAGACGGATCTGGCGCGTGCTGACAGCTATTCTGGTGGTCCTGGTGGGGGCGGTGCTGCTGTGGGGCGCTGCTGGCCTGTTGATGAATGCCGGCCCTTGGGGCGCGCCGCCGCGCGGCCAGATGGTGGAGGTGGACGGACGCCAGATGCGCATCGTCTGCGAGGGCACGCGGGCGCCAGGCCAGCCGCTGGTGGTGTTCGAGGCCGGGGCCTATTCCGGCGCGGCGGATTTCGGCTGGCTCCAGCCGGAAGTAGCGAAGTTTGCCCGCACCTGTTCCTACGACCGTGCCGGGATCGGCTGGTCGGACACCACCGACGGGCCGCGCAATCCCGGCGCCCTGGCCGACGACCTCCAGCGGCTGCTGACAGCAGCGGGGGAGGCGGGACCCTATGTGCTGGTGGG
>JAIXTH010000120.1 GCA_027484265.1 Alphaproteobacteria bacterium | reverse complement strand
TGGGTGGAGGATTTCCTCACCGACCTGCCGCCGCCACAGTTCAATCCGGGGCCGACGGTCAAGCTGGTGGTCAGGCCTGCTGCCGGTGGCGGGGTGGCGGCGATTGTGGATGTGACCCTGGGCATGATCGACCCGCGCGTGGGGCATATCGGGCTGTTCCAGGTGGCGCAGGCGCGCCAGGGGTCCGGGCTCGCCCACGACCTCTACCGCGCGCTGGAAGACTGGCTGGCCGGGCAGGGGATGGAGGCGGTGCGGCTGGGCGTGCTCACCACCAACCCGCGCGGGGCGGCCTTCTGGGCCCGCCACGGCTACCGGCCTCTGCGCCAGCGCAGCACGGTGCTGGATACCGGCCGCACGGTGGTGACCGACGTGCTGGTCAAGCTGCTGGCCCCCCTGACACTGGAGGCCTATCGCGCCCGCGTGCCGCGCGATGACCCGTCCGCGCCTTGACCGGCCCGCCTTGCATCCCTAGCTCTGGGACAGAAGGCCTTTTCCCGGAGCAGACACCATGACCGATATCCACGCCACCATCGACGGGCTGGTGACCAGCAACGACGTTGTCCTGTTCATGAAGGGCACCGCCCGCATGCCGATGTGCGGCTTCTCCGGCACCGTGGTGCGGATCCTGGATCACATCGGGGTCGAGTTTGCCGATGTGAACGTGCTCGCCAGCGAGGAAATCCGCCAGGGCATCAAGGACTATTCCAACTGGCCGACCATCCCGCAGCTCTATGTGAAGGGCGAGTTCATCGGCGGCTGCGACATTGTCCGCGAGATGTTCGAGACCGGCGAGCTGAAGACGGTGCTGGCCGAAAAGGGCGTGCCTTTGGTCGTTTGACCCGAACAGGCTCCGCCCTTGCGGGACGGTGGAATCAGAAGCGGCGCTGCACCCGGGTGCAGCGCCGCTTGTGTTTGATGGACCCGCCGGGCCCGGTCGCCTCAGGCGTCCGGGAACGGCTTGCGCAGCATGAAGGCGGGGGTGTCGCCGCCAAAGGCCAGCACGCCGGGGCCGTCACGGTCGCGGTCACGGTCACGATCGCGGGGCCGGTCGCGATCCCGGTCGCGATCCCTGCCACGGCTGCGGTCCATGCCGCGGTCGGCGGTGCGGTCGGAGGTTCGGTCCTGCGACTGGCGGGGCCGGTCGCGGCTGCGGTCCGGGCGCGGCTCGCGCGGCGCTTCGGCTTCGCTGTCATCGGCCGGATCGGCGGCTTCCCGGCGCGGCGCGTCGGCATCCTGGCGGTCGCGGCGGCGGCCCGAACGGCGCGGCGCGCGGTCTGTTCTGGTGTCGGGATCACGCGCGCTGACGGGGAAGTCGAGGGGCGTGTCGTCCAGCTCCGCCGGATCCACCCCTTCGACCGCCACCACTTTCAGCGGCTCCATCTTGGCATATTCGAAGCCTTCCGGCTTGGGCGCCACCGGGCGTTCCCGGCGCGGACCGCGCTCGGTGCTGCGGGCCCGGTCGGAGCGGCCCCGGCCTTCGCCGCGACCTTCGCCCCGGCCTTCACGGCGGCCGGCAAACTCGTCCGGCACCCGCTCGGTGGGCAGGCCCGGGATGTCGGCATAGGCGATCTCGGTCTTGATCAGCTTCTGCACCGCATCGAGGTTCTTCGCATCGCCCGGCGTGACCAGCATGAAGGCCTCGCCCAGCCGCCCGGCCCGTCCGGTCCGTCCGATCCGGTGGACATAGTCGTCGGAATTGCGCGGCACATCGAAGTTGAAGACGTGGCTGACATCGGGGATGTCGAGGCCGCGGGCCGCCACGTCGGACGCCACCAGCAGCTTGAGCTCGCCGGAGCGGAACTTGTCGAGGGTGGCCATCCGCTGGCTCTGCTGCAGGTCGCCGTGGATCGGCGCCGCATCGAAGCCGTACTTGGCCAGGCTCTTGGCCACGATATCCACGTCGGTCTTGCGGTTGCAGAAGATGATCGCGTTCTTGATCCGGTCCATGCAGTGCGACACCACGGCCCGCAGCGCCGTGCGCTTGGTCTTGGGATCGGACGAGGGGACCTTCACCAGATTCTGGGTGATGGTGCTGGCGGCCTGGGCCGGGCGGGCCACTTCCACCTGCACCGGTGCCTGCAGGAAGGTCTCGGTCAGGCGCTGGATCTCCGGCGGCATGGTGGCCGAGAAGAACAGGGTCTGGCGGGTGAATGGCGTGAGCTTCACGATCCGCTCGATGTCCGGGATGAAGCCCATGTCGAGCATGCGGTCGGCCTCATCCACCACCAGCATCTGCACGCCCGAAAGCAGCAGCCGCCCGCGCTCGAAGTGATCGAGCAGCCGGCCCGGCGTCGCGATCAGCACGTCCACGCCCTTGGTGAGCAGCGCGTCCTGGTCGCCGAACGAGACGCCGCCGATCAGCAGCGCCATGGTCAGCTTGTGGTTCTTGCCATACTTCTCGAAATTCTCGGCCACCTGGGCGGCGAGTTCGCGGGTCGGCTCGAGAATCAGGGTGCGCGGCATCCGGGCCTTGGCGCGGCCGTGCGACAGCACCTCGATCATGGGCAGCACGAAGGAGGCGGTCTTGCCGGTCCCGGTCTGGGCGATGCCCAGCACGTCGCGGGCCTTCAGCACCTCGGGAATGGCTTTCCACTGGATCGGTGTGGGCTTGGTGTATCCCGCCGAGGTCACGGCTTCGAGCAGCTTGGGCGACAGGCCCAGGTCTGCGAAGGTGATGTGGTCGGGTGTTTCGGTGATGGGGCCGGAAGCATCCTGTGCATTCTGGCCGGCGGGCTTGTGCCCGGCGGTGTCGGTCATGTGGTCCTGCTGTGATGGGACGATGTGGAAGGCGGGTCGAGCGCCTTCGTGTGGCGCACCATCACGCCAGCCCCGTGCCGGACGTGTTCCCTGAGCCTGCAAATGGGCTGCTGCGGGTGAAGAGTCAATGAACTGCCGGAGAAATGGCTGCGGGCGGGCCACAGTGCTGCCCTGCGGCAACAGGCTGCAGACAGCATCCCGACCGGCGCCAGCCTCTTGCCAGAGCGCGCGCCGCGCAGCATCTGGCCTGCATGACCGTCTCCTTTGCTCCCGAGCCCGACCACATCATCGCCCTGCGCGAGCAGCTGTCCCGCTTTGTTGCCGCCCGCGCCCCGCGCGAGAAGCGCCGCGAATGGGACCGGACCCACAGCTGGCCGCGTGACGTGTGGGCCGAGCTTGCGGCCATGGGCATCTGCGGGCTGACCATCCCAACCGAATATGGCGGGCTCGGGCAGGATATCGTCGGTGCCGTGGCCGCGATCGAGGAGCTGTCGGTGGCGGGCGCATTCCTGGCCGGCCCCTTCATCCATGCGGCCTTCTATGGCGGCATGAACATCGCCGAGAATGGCACCGAGGCCCAGAAGGCGCAGTATCTGCCGGCCCTGGCCCGGGGCGAGACCTTCTTCTGCTATGGTCTGTCCGAGCCCGATGTGGGCGGCGATCTGTCGTCGGTCACCACACGGGGCCGGATCGAGGGCGATGAGGTGGTGATCAGCGGCACCAAGCGCTGGTGCACCGGCGCCGACTTTGCCGACACGATCTATTGCCTGATCCGCACCGAGAGCGACGAGAAGCGCAAGAACCTCGCCTTCGTGCTGATCCCCACCAAGACCCCGGGGGTTACCCTCACCCCGCTGGAACACGCGAACCTGCGCTACACGCTCTCCAGCGATGTGCATTTCGACGAGGTCCGGGTGCCGGTCGATAACATCGTCGGCGGGCCGCAGATGTGGGGCCGCGGCTGGTCGCTGCTGGCCGGACGGGCGCTGGATGTGGAGAAGCTGGAAGTGGCCGCCGTCACCTATGGCATGGCCCGCGCCGCCGTCGAGGAAGCCTGGACCTATGCCGAGCAGCGGGTGCAGTTCGGCAAGCCGATCAGCGGCCACCAGGCCGTGCGCCACGCGCTGGTGGAGGCGCGCACAAAGCTCGCGGCCTGCCGCCACATGCTCTACCACGCCGCCTGGCTGGCGGGGGAGGGCGCGCCCTGCGGAGCCGAGACCTCGATGGCCAAGCTCTATATCGCCGAGACCGCCATGGACATCGTGCTGGCCTGCCAGCGGGTGATGGGCGCCTATGCCCTGTCCGATGCCTTCGACATGGAGCGCCACGTGCGCGACATCCTGGGCATGCGGATCGTTGGCGGCTCCTCCGACATGCAGCGCAACAATCTGGCGGGGCTGTGGCGGCTGAAGGGGTAAAGGCGATCCCGCCGTTCCACTGCACACTGCGTCACCGCGCCCCCTTGCCGGACCGGGCCAGCCGCGACAGGTAGCGCCCATGACCGACACAGCCCTCACCGACCGCGAGATCCGCCTCAAGCAGCTGCGCTTCCGCGCCTGGCGGCGGGGGTTCCGCGAGCATGACTTCATCATGGGCGGGTTCGCCGACCGGCATCTGGCGGCGCTGGATGATGCGGGCCTTGATGCGTTCCAGGGGCTGCTCGATCAGGCCGACTGGGATGTCTATGCCTGGATCCTCGGCCAGCGGCAGGCACCGCCCGAGCATCAGGGGCCGGTGCTGGACCTGCTGCGCAGCTTCCACCACTTCGCCCACACCCTGTTCTCCGACCGGCCCGGCGGCGGGATGGCGGGCGGCTGAGGCGTTCGACCGAGGCGCTACTGGGCGCCCCACGGCGGGGGTGGGGGAGCGACCGGCCGCGTCAGGTCGAACTCCACCCGGAAATGCCGGTTGGCGCGGCGCAGCTCATAGGCAAACAGCTGCCCCGGCCGATGCTCCACCGCCCACACATTCGTCATCGACACCGTGCGGCCCTCGCGGGCGAACAGCGCCTTGGACTCTTCATCCACAGGGAACTCCTGCCGCTCGGCCGTTCCGGGGGTGGCGGTATCGCCGCCATACATGGTCAGCACATCGGGGCTGCCGTCCTCGTGGCGGTGGTCGTGCTTGAGGCGCAGGCCAGTCTGTGTCCGGGTCAGCACCCAGGTGCGCGAGCGGTCGGTGCCGACATGGAACGGGATTTTCAGCTCGCTGGCGCTGTCACAGCCGCGCACATGCATCACCATCGCCTGGCCTGCCATGTCCGCGTCCTGCGGATCGGTGGTGACCAGCCGCCCGGCAAAGGCCTGGCCGCACAGGGCGCGCAGCCCTGCCATGAACTGGTCCGCCGGTGCCGCGCTGGTCGGGGCAGTGGCCGTGACCCCCGCACAGCCCGCCAGAACCCCTGCTGCCAGCAGCATCGCCCCTACCTGTCGCCGCTCCAGCATGCCGGACCCCACTGATTCGCCACAGGTCTGATCACCGGGCCGGGCCGCGCATGCCATTCCCGCCGCCACTGCACAAGCTGGCACGGGTGGCGGTCAGCTGCCCGAAGGCCGCTCGCCCACAGCCGCGAGGTCCGGCTGGCCGGGGTTGCCGTCCTGGGCCGGGAAGAAGGTGTAGGACAAGGTGATCTCGGTCACATCATCCACATCATCCTCGCTGGCGAGGCGCGGATCGACATAGAAGATCACCGGCAGGTCCATGCTCTCGCCCGGCGCCAGCGTGCGGTCCTGGAAGCAGAAGCACTCGAGCTTCTGGAAATAGGGCCCGGCCTTGAAGGGCGTGACATTGTAGGTGGCCACCGCGGTCACGGGCCGGTCGGAATTGTTGGTGACGGTGTAGAAGGCGAGGCCATTCTCGCCGAGCCGCAGATCGACCGAGGCCTGCTCGGGCTTGAAGGTCCAGGGCACGCCATTGGTATTGGCATCGAAGCGCACCTTCACCGTGCGGTCCAGAATCTGCGAGGCGGCCTGTGTGGCCACCTGCGTTGTGCCGCCATAGCCGGTCACCTGGCAGAACAGCTGATAGAGGGGCACGGCAGCCCAGGCCATGCCGAACATGAAGGTCGGCGCGGCGGCGGCGGCAAGGGCAATGGCGGTGGATCGCTTCATGGACAGCGCCCTAGCACGGCCCGGACGTCCGTGTCAGCGGGATGACGCGCCTGTGATGGCGACCGGCTGTCGCAGGCATCCAAGGCGCAACTGGTCGCCATCCCGCTGGACCGCGCGGCTCCTGCCGCGCTGGATTGTCGGCAAAGCCGTCTAGAGGCCCTGCACCGCGACGTCTCGACCTGCTGGAGCGCAGTTGCTGGCAACCGCGCCGTACGAAGTGCCATGTAATCAGAGTGATGCGCAGCCTGCAGCGTCGCTCAGCGCCGCTCGCGCAGTTGCCAGCAACTGCGCTCCAGATCCTTCAACAGGCTGTCATCGGTCTGGCGCGGCAGGAGCCGCGCGGTCCAGCGGGTGCGCCAGCCGATCACGCAACGCCAAGCTCGCTGAACGCCACTGTCAGGCCAACCGCCTCCACGCCGCCCGCGCCCATCACGGCCACACGCAGCTGGCGGCCGGGCCAGTCGATGTCGAACTGGCCGAAATTGGGGGGACGGTAGGCGGGGCCGATGCGCAGCGGGCCGCCTTCCACATGCTCGGTTGGCTGGCCGGGCTGCCAGTTCGAGACATTGATGCCGGAGCCGGTGAGGTCCACCAGCGGATAGGCCACGCCCTCGGCGATCCGGTTGATCGACCCGACATGCCGGTCGCCAGAGGCAAACACCACGCCCCTGGCGCCGCTCTGCGCGATCAGGCGATAGAGGCGGGCGCGGGCCGCCGGGAAATTGCCCCAGCGCTCCCAGCCATGTCCGTCGGCCACCACCTGGATCGAGGACACCATGATGCGCAGCTCGGCCGGTACCTGCAGCTGCTGCTCGAGCCAGGCCCACTGCGCCGGCCCTAGAATGTCGGCGGTGGCCTCGGGCGGATGGGGGACATAGCGCTCCATCCCCGGCTCGCCGCGCCGCGGACTGGGCACCAGCGGGTCGCGGAAGAAGCGGGTGTCGAGCACGATCAGCTGCACCCGCTGGCCCGGCGGACCCATCAGATGGCTGCGATAGATGCCAGGGCGGGTGCGCTGCGGGCTGTCAGCCGGGATATTCCAGAAGGTGTTGAACATGGCCTGGGCCAGGGCCTTGTGGGCAAAATCGCCGCCGCCGTCATTGGTGCCATAGTCATGGTCATCCCACACCGGCACCACCGGCACCGCTTCGGCCAGCCGCTGGAACTCGGGCCGCCGCGCCAGCTGGAAATAGGCCGACCGCAGGTCCGACAGCTGCGGGTCCTCGGGCGTCCACGAGCCATAGACATTGTCGCCCACCATCAGGACGAGGTCAGGCCGGGCGGCCCGCACATCGTCATAGAGCGGCATCTCCTGATCCTCGCGCGCACAGCTCGTCACCGCGATGCGGGACAGCGGCCCCGTCGGCAGGGGCGGTCCGGCCGGTGCACGGGGAAAGCCCGCCAGGGGGCCGCTCGGATCCGGCACGGCTGCTGTGCCGGATGCGGGCGGCCGGCCTCCGCTACCGGATGAGGCGCAGGCGGCGGCAAGGGCCGGCAGGGCGGCTACGAGGGTGCGGCGTGACAGAAGCTTCATGGTCTGATCCATAGGGGCAAACCCCGACAGGCCAATGACAGTTTCAGGCTTCGGCCACTGCTCCGGCAGTGTGGCCGCTGCCGGGGCGTCGGGGCCGGTCAGCCCAGTTCCACCAGCACTTCATCGGCGGCCACGGCCGCGCCTGCGGCAACGTGGACTTTCACCACAGTGCCATCGCGTTCAGCGCGGATGATGTTCTGCATCTTCATGGCCTCGACGATGGCAACGGCTTCGCCGCTCTTGATCTCCTGGCCCTCGGTGACCTCGATGGAGACCACAAGGCCCGGCATCGGCGAGATGATCTGGCGGCTGGTGTCGGCGGCCTGCTTCTCAGGCAGCCTGGCGTGCAGTTCCGCCTGGCGCGGGGTGGCGACGATCACGGTGGCGCGGGCGCCGCGCCAGGCCAGCTGGTAGCCTTCGGCGAGATCCTTGAACTTGACCGCGAACGGCACCGGCGCCGCGCCATCCTCGCCGGTGCGGGCGGTGCCGGTCACGAGCCGGTCGCCGGGCTGGAAGGCACTGGTGATCTCGAGGGTGCGGCCGCTCTCGAACCGGATCCTGGCGCCGGTGTCGGTGCGGTCCACGTGCAGCGGGTGCTGCTCCTTGCCGATCAGCACCACCCAGTCCGAGCGGATCGGGCCTGCCGGCACGATCCGGCCGGTCACGGCCTGCTCGCGCTCGAGCTTGCGCATGTGCACCACGGCGGCGGTGGCGGCCATCATGCGCTGGATGTCATCGGTCAGCGGGGCGCCGTGGAAGCCGTCGGGGAACACCTGCTTGATATAGGCGGTGGTGAAGTCGCCCGAGCGGAAGGTGGCTTCCTCCATCACCGCCGACAGGAAGGGGATGTTGTCCTGGATGCCTTCGATGGCGAAGGTGTCGAGGGCAGCGGCCTGGGCATCGATCGCCTCCAGCCGGGTGGGGGCCCAGGTCACCAGCTTGGAGATCATCGGGTCGTAGAACATGCTGATCTCGTCGCCCTCGCGCACGCCCGCGTCATTGCGCACCCGCACCGTGCCGAACTCGCCTTCCACCGGCGGGCGGTAGCGCTTCAGCCGCCCGATGGAGGGCAGGAAGTTGCGATAGGGGTCCTCGGCATAGATCCGGCTCTCCACGGCCCAGCCCTGGATGGACAGGTCCTCCTGAGCAAACGCCAGCTTCTCGCCCGCTGCCACCCGGATCATCTGTTCCACCAGATCGAGCCCCGTGATCATCTCGCTGACCGGGTGCTCCACCTGCAGGCGGGTGTTCATTTCGAGGAAATAGAAGCTCTTGTCGGCGCCAGATGCCACGAACTCCACGGTTCCGGCGCTGTCATAGCCAACCGCCCGGGCGAGGGCCACGGCCTGGGCGCCCATCTGCATCCGGGTCTCGTGATCCAGCAGAGGCGAGGGCGCCTCCTCGACGACTTTCTGGTTGCGCCGCTGCAAGGAGCACTCGCGTTCGAAGAGATGCACGACGTTGCCATGCTTGTCGCCCAGCACCTGGATCTCGATGTGGCGCGGGGCGCGCACGAACTTCTCGATGAAGATGCGGTCGTCGCCAAAGGCGCCCTTGGCTTCGGCCCGCACCGCCGGGAAGCCTTCCTCCACATCCTTGCGGCTTTCGGCCACCCGGATGCCCTTGCCGCCACCGCCGGCG
>JAIXTH010000287.1 GCA_027484265.1 Alphaproteobacteria bacterium | reverse complement strand
GCATGGATCGACCGCCCTTATCCCCTGCCCAGAGCCGCGCGCGCCTTGCTGCTGCGCTGGACCGCGTGGATGCGGCTTTGGCGGAACCGGACGGCGCGTGGCTGGACCGGCTGGCCAGTCTGGGGGTCTGGGCGGCGTGGCTGCGCTGGATGCTGCGGCTGCTGGCGTTCGAGTTTGCGGTGGCGGGGGGTGAGCCCTGCCAGATTCCGGGTGCGGCTGCCGGTGCGGTGCGCCCGCTGTCGCCCAAAGTGCTGGACCGCAAGATCGACCAGCTGATCGAGGCCGCCGCGCGCCTGTGGAATGCCGACGACCAGATACCCGCGAGACCGCGCCGGCGCCGCTGGCGCCGCCTGTTGCAGCTGGTCCTGCGCTGGCACGGGGCCCTGCACCGTCGTTTCCGGCCCGCCGCCCGCGTGCGCGTTTGCAGGTTCAGGAGCGCCCCGGTTCTGGCTCTGTGCAAGCCGGATTGCCGGTCAGGCGCCGACAATCACCATCAACCCCGCCGGGGCCCTGCGCTGCTGGAAGCGCCAGGGAGGCCTGTTGCCTGTGGCGGACCCGCGCGCGGCGCATCGACCCCCGCGCCCGTAAGCACCACCTCCACCTCGACAGCCGGCTGCCAGACCGCTGGAGCGCGCGGCCTCGCCGCGCATTGCTCATGCCCGGGGCGCGGCGGAGGCCGCGCGGTCCGGCGGGGCGCATGCGGCCTCAGCCCACAAACGCCTTCTCGTACACATATTGCCCCGGCTGGCTGACCGAGCCCTCGATGAAGCCACGGCTCTCGAACAGCGCCTTGCAGCTCGCCAGCATCTCCATCGAGCCGCAGATCATGCCCCGGTCGGTGGCGGGGTCGAAGGGCGGCAGGTCGTGGTCGGCAAAGAAGCTGCCGCTGTCCACGCGGGTGGTGATGCGCCCGGTGCGCGGCCAGGCGTCGCGGGTGGTGGCGGTGTCGTGGATCAGCCGCCCGGCCGCCACATGCTCGCCCACCAGCGGGTCCTCGGCGAGGCCCGCCACCAGCTCGATGCCATAGCGCAGCTCGGCAGCCTCGCGGCAGGTGTGGGTGACGATCACCTGCTCGAACCGCTCATAGGTCTCGGGGTCGCGGATCAGGCTGGCAAACGGGGCAAAGCCGGTGCCGGTGGACAGCATGTAGAGCCGCTTGCCGGGCAGCAGCGCATCCAGCACCAGCGTGCCCACCGGCTTGCGCCCCACCAGCACGGTGTCGCCCGTCTGGATGTCGCACAGCCGCGAGGTGAGGGGGCCGTCGGGCACCTTGATCGAGTAGAATTCCAGCTCCTCGTCCCAGGACGGGCTCGCCACCGAATAGGCCCGCACCAGCGGCTTGCCCGCCACCTCCAGCCCGATCATCACGAACTCGCCCGAGCGGAACCGGAAAGCCGGGGCGCGGGTGGTGCGGAAGCGGAACAGCCGGTCGGTATAGTGCTGGACATCCAGCACGGTCTCGGTGGTGAAGGCACTCATGGGGGGAACAGCCTGGTTCCGGCTTGTGGATCGGGCAGGAGCGGGGCCGGACCCGCTCCCTGCCAGCCCGGGCGTGCCGGGCGCCGCCCGCACATCCCACGGCACCGGCCCGATAGGCCAGCCGGCTGGCGGGCGCAATCTGCCAGACGGTCACAGCGCCCGCCGGAATCTGCCGGAATTCTAAAGGCTCCAGACAGCGGCTCTGCAGCAGCGCCCGCTAGCTCCCGGCGGCAGCCTTCTTCTTGAACACCCGGGCAAAGAACTCGTCGATCGGGTTGGACGAGCCGGTGCGCCGGGCGATCACATATTGCTGCACGATCGTGAGCAGGTTGGACCAGGTGTAGTAGATCACGAGGCCTGCGCCGAAGCCCGCAAACACGATCACGAAGATCCACGGCATCATCGCGAAAATCTGTCGCTGCAGCTGGTCGGTGGCCGGCGGCTGCATCTTCATCAGCAGCCAGTAGCTCACCCCGTACAGGATCGGCCAGGCGCCGATCATCAGCATCGGTCCGATGAACGGGATCGCCGACGGATCGAAGGGCAGCAGGCCGAACAGGTTGAACACCGTGGTCGGGTCGCGGGAGGACAGATCGTCGATCCAGCCGAAGAACGGCTGGTGGCGCAGTTCGAGACTGATCGACAGCACCTTGTAGAGCGCAAAGAAGATCGGCATCTGCAGCAGGATCGGCACGCAGCCGGCCACCGGATTGATCTTCTCCGACTGGTAAAGCTGGATCATCTCCTTCTGCTGCCGCTGTGGATCGGCAGCAAAGCGCTCCTTCAGCTCCTGCATCTTGGGCGCCAGGTCGCGCAGGCGGGCAAAGCTCTTGTAGCTGGTATAGACCAGCGGGAAAGTCACCGTCTTCACCAGCACGGTCAGTGTCAGGATCGCGAGGCCAATGTCACCGATCAGGCCGTTGAGCCAGGCCAGCAGCGAATAGAACGGCCGGGTCAGCAGCGCCAGGATCCCCCAGTCCACCGCATTGTCGAACCGCGGCAGGTCAAGCTCGGTGCCATAGCGGCGCAGGGTGTCGACCTGCTTGGAGCCCACATAGAGATGCTGCACCTTGGTCAGCGATGTGCCAGGCGCCAGCTGCACGGTCCCGCCGCCATAGGACGCCTCGAAAACTTCCTCGGTGGCATTCTTCCGGTCTTCGATCTGGCTGTTCATGGTGTCGGCCTGATCGGGGATCAGCGCGGCCAGCCAGTAGCGGTCCGTGAAGCCGATCCAGCCGCCGGTGGACGAGAACCGCTCGGGCGCGTCCAGATTCTCCATCTGGCGGTAGCTGAACTTCTCGAACGTTTCGGGGCCGAACTGGCCCAGCGCGCCCTGGTGGTTCACGGGATCAGGCGGCTCGTTGGTCTTGGTGTGCCTGCGGATCGCACCATAGGGCACGATCGCCGCCACAACGGTGCCGCTGTTGGTCACCTGGTCCGAGACCGTGATCAGGTAGTTGGCGTCGATCGAGATCGTGCGGGTGAAGGCGAGGCCAGTGCCATTGCTCCAGCCCAGGACAACGGGCGTGGCCGGCGTCAGCTTGGTGCCCGACACCACACGCCAGACCGTATTCGGCCCGGGCAGCTCCTGTCCGGTGGTGCCTTCGGGCAGCTTCCAGCCAAAGAAGGCATAGAAGCCATCGGCCTGGGTCTGGGGATAGAGGAAACGCACAGCCCTCGAATCCGGCTGCACTGTTTCGCGGTAGCGCGTCAGTGACATCTGGTCGATCCGGGCACCAGCCGTATTGATCGAGCCTGCCAGTGCGGGCCCTTCAACCGGAACCCGGACCGCGGCAATCGCAGGGGCGGCACTGGCCGGTGTACCTGCGGCCGCAGGTGCGGCCGTGCCAGCGGCGGTCGCGCCCGGCTGCCCGGCAGCCGGTGCGGCGGGTGCGGCCTTTGCCTGCTCGGCAGCCGCCGCCTTGCGCGCGGCCTCCTGTGGGCCTGCCCACAGGAACTGGAAGCCCAGCAGCACGACGAGGGAAAGGCCGATGGCCAGCAGCAGGTTCTTGCTGTCGGGCTCGTTCTGTCGGGGGCTCATGGGTCCTCGGTCGTGTGTGTCGCTGGCAAAGATGAGGTGTCGGCCATGCCCGGCTGATCCAAGCGTGGCGGTACAGGTGCGCGCGCGCTCTCTAGCGCGTCTGGCCCGCGTCGGGCAGCTGTCTCGTGCAGCCGTTTGAGAAGTGCGGCCAATTCGGCAGTCAGCTCGGCCCAGGGGGCGTCGATGGTGGCTGTGCGGGCCACTGCCACATAGCACCAGCCTGGCTGTGCGGCCGCTGGCAGCAGGGCGGTGAGGGCATGGCGCAGGCGGCGCCGCGCCCGGTTGCGGGCGACGGCATTGCCGACTTTCTTGGAGGCCGTCAGGCCGAACAGCACGCCATCCCCGGCCTCGGGGCTGGGCCTGCCCTGCAACAGCACAAACCGCCCGGAGGCCTTCAGCCCCTGGGCGGTGAACAGGAACTGGCGCCGGACCCTCAGTCCGCGCAGGCGGAGCGGGGCGGGCGCCATGTTGCGATCAGCTGTGGTCACGTGCAGCCGGGGCGGGCAGGAAGCCTGCCCCGGAACAGGCTCAGGCGCTCAGGCGCTTGCGGCCCTTGGCGCGGCGGCGGGCCAGCACCAGGCGGCCGCCCTTGGTGGCCATGCGGGCGCGGAAACCGTGACGGCGCTTGCGCACCAGCTTCGAGGGTTGATAGGTCCGCTTCACGGGACAAGCTCCATCTGGCGCGCACAGTGTGGCGCCGCAATTCAAACCGGAGGCGGGGCACTAAGCGGGGCAGCCCCCGCTGTCAACCATCGGCCCTGACTCTCAAGCGCAAAAAGCCGGTCCGCGCCTGCGGGCGGCGCGGTTGCCGCCCGGGGAAGCTGCCCCACTTCCCTGCCCATGAAGCTCTCCACCGGCCAGCTGGCCGCCTATGCCCTGCCAGCGCTGGCCATCGCGGCTCTCGGCCAGCCCTTCTATATGTTCGTGCCGACGCTCTATGCCCGGGAACTGGCGCTGGGTGTGGGGGCGGTCGGGGCGGTGCTGCTGCTGGTGCGGGTGGTGGAGGCGGTGGCCGATCTGGTGGCCGGACGGCGGTCGGACCGGTTGCGGTCGCGATTCGGACGGCGCAGGCCGTTCGTGCTGCTGGCCAGCCCGGTGGCGGCGGTGTCGGCCGGGATGGTACTGGCGCCGCCGGAGGGGGCCGGGCTGCTGTGGCTCGGGGTCTGGTCGCTGGTGGCGTCGGTGGCCTGGGCCGCCATCATCCTGCCGCTGAATGCCTGGGG
>JAIXTH010000176.1 GCA_027484265.1 Alphaproteobacteria bacterium | reverse complement strand
ATTTGAACCTACGACCTTCAGGTTATGAGCCTGACGAGCTACCGGGCTGCTCCACCCCGCGTCAGAGGAAGCGCGGATATAGCGATGGAATTTCCGCGCGCAAGGCTGGTGCTCAGTGGTTGCGCAGCGGCGCGGGTTCGCGGACGACCGATGCAGTCGCGCCAGTGTGGTGCGTTGCAGCAGGATATCCGGCGGCGGGTTGAAGCTTGCGCGCGGCGCGCCTAGTCCGGACCGCGCCATTGCCGCCTGACGAGGACTTGGTGCCCATGACCGCCACCCGCACCGAAACCGACACCTTCGGCCCGATCGACGTGGCCGCCGACCGCTATTGGGGGGCGCAGGCGCAGCGCAGCCTGGGCAATTTCAAGATCGGCTGGGAGAAGCAGCCCGCCTCCATCGTGCGGGCCCTGGGAATCGTGAAGCAGGCCGCCGCCCAGGCCAACATGGCGCTCGGCAAGCTCGATCCGGCGATCGGCGATGTGATCGTGCGCGCCGCGCAGGAAGTGATCGACGGCAAGCTCGATGACCATTTCCCGCTGGTGGTCTGGCAGACCGGTTCGGGCACCCAGTCGAACATGAACGCCAATGAGGTGATCTCCAACCGCGCCATCGAGATGCTGGGCGGGGAGATGGGCTCGAAGAAGCCGGTGCACCCCAACGACCATGTGAACATGAGCCAGTCGTCCAACGACTGCTTCCCCACCGCGATGCACATCGCCTGCGCCGAAGAGACCGTGCACCGCCTGATCCCGGCGCTGCAGACGCTGCGCAACGCCCTCAATGACAAGGCACAGGCCTGGAAGCACATCATCAAGATCGGCCGCACCCATACCCAGGACGCCACGCCGGTCACGCTGGGCCAGGAATTCTCGGGCTATGCCCAGCAGGTCGAGAACGGCATCCGGCGGATCGAGATGACCCTGCCGATGCTGATGGAACTTGCGCAGGGCGGCACGGCGGTGGGCACGGGCCTTGCCTCTCCGGCGGGCTTTGCCGAAGCGGTGGCGCAGCGGATCGCGGCGATCACGGGCCTGCCCTTCACCAGCGCGCCCAACAAGTTCGAGGCGCTGGCGGCCCATGACGCGATGGTCTTCACCCACGGGGCCATCACCACGGTGGCGATGAGCTGCTTCAAGATCGCCAATGACATCCGCTTCCTCGGCTCCGGCCCGCGCGCAGGCCTCGGGGAACTCGCCCTGCCCGAAAACGAGCCGGGCAGCTCGATCATGCCCGGCAAGGTCAATCCCACCCAGTGCGAGGCGATCACGCAAGTTGCCGCCCATATCGCCGGCAACAATGCCGCCATCGCCTTTGCCGGCAGCCAGGGGCATTTCGAGCTGAATGTCTTCAACCCGATGATGGCCTACAATTTCCTGCAGTCGGTGCGGCTGCTGGCCGATGCCGCTGTCAGCTTCACCGACAATTGCGTGGTGGGGATCGAGCCGCGCCTCGACAACATTGCCCGGGGCCTTGCCAATTCCCTGATGCTGGTGACGCCCCTCAAGGAGAAGTACGGCTATGACCTCGCGGCCAAGGTGGCCAAGACCGCGCACAAGAACGGCACCACCCTGAAGGAGGAAGCCCTGCTGCTCGGCATCTCGCAGGCCGACTTCGACGCCATCGTCGACCCGGCGAAGATGATCGGCCCCGATCCGGCGTGAGGTCTTGGCACAATGATAGCATCGTGCTATCAATGGCGCATGGCACAGGTTCTGATCCGTGATCTCGATGATACTGTGGTCGCGCGGCTGAAGTCAGGAGCGGCCCGGCGCGGCCTGTCCATGCAGGCGCATCTCAAGGACGTTCTGACAGCCGCGTCCCAAAGGGGCGATGATGCCGCGCAGCTTGAACAGATGCGATCGCTGCGCGCCGGACTGTCGGTCCAGGGGCCAGCCTCCGCCGAACTGATCCGGCAGGATCGTGACAGCCGGTGAGGGCGCTGTTCGATGCGTCTGCCCTGATCCCTCTCGGCGTGCCCGAAGTGTTTACGGTGCCGGCAGAAGCGGCCTGGCAGGACGCCAGCGAGCGCTACTGCCTCGATTTCACCTTTGTGGAAGTCGCCAACGCGTTGTGGCGCAAACAGCGCCGCGGCGATGTGCCTGCACACCAGCCGGCACGGGTCATGTCGGCCATGGTGTCCTGGGTGGATACAGTCCTGGCCGCCAGGGACCATCTCGGCGAGGCGCTTCGTCTGTCAGCTCAGCTCGACCATCCTGTCTATGACTGTCTCTATGGGGCTGCAGCGCTCCAGTCTGGCCTGGTTCTGGTGAGCGCAGACACGACACTGGTAACCAAGCTGCGACCACTGGGCTGCGATGTGCGTCTGCTGGCGGCTGCGCCAGTGTAGGGCAGGTTGAGCGCACAACGACAGTTGCCGGGTCATGCCGAAACGAGAACCGCCGCGCACCCGTGTGGATGCGCGGCGGTCCGGTCAGGCTGCCGGCGGGCAGGGGGCCGGAGGGGGAGGAGGTGGCGCGCCTTCGGGGGAGGATACGCGCGCCAGGTCCGGTCCCGGCTGCCCGGTCGGGGCCGTGGTCAGCGGGCCGTCACCGGCCCGGCCAATCACGCCGCTTCGGTTTCGGCAGCCGCCTTCTTGGCCTTGGCGACAGTCTTGCCGCCCTTGAGGGCCTCGATTTCGGCGGTCAGGGTCTCGACCTTGGTGGTCAGTTCCTGGATCTGGGCGCCGAGGCCGAACACGTTGAACGGAGCCACGGTGTCCATCACCGTCTTGCGGACGGATTCGAAGCGCTCTTCCAGGTCAGCCATGCGCTTCTCGCGGTAGTCACGCACCTGCTCGGTGGTCTTCTCCACGAACTCGCCGGCCTTGTGGGCGGTGTCGTTCTTCTTCAGGCTGTCGCGGACCATGTCCTCGACCTGCTCGCCCTTGGCGACCAGCTCGTCGAACAGTTCATTGGCAGCGCCGCTGACCTTGCCGAGCTGTTCCTGGGCTTCCTGGAACACGCGGCCATAGGCGCCAACGCCGGCCAGCCAGATCTTGCGGGCAAGGTCGGTGCTGTGCTCGGCAGCGGCCTTCACGGTTTCGGTGGCCTTCTCGGCGGTGTTGGTGGCTTCGGTCATGATACTCTCCATCTCGGGGCTGGCGGCCCTGCGCGTTTGCGCCGCCGCCGTCACGAGGAGGTGTATAGGGCAGGGTGTCTAGAAAGGTCATTCTAGAGCCAGCGGCGCCCTGCCGGACCGCGCGGCACCACTGGAGCGCAGCTGCTTGCAGCGGTGCTGGCGGCGCGAAGCCCACATCACCCGGGAACGAAGCGCCACTGCGCACTGCCTGGCCCGCTGGAGCGCGCGGCCTCGCCGCGCATCGCCCCCAGCATGGCGCGGCAGGAGCCGCGCGGTCCAGCGGGGGGCGAGCCGCCCGCGCGCCTCTGTCCTCAGCTGGCCAGTGCCAGCACGGCGGCATCATCGAGATCGCCGGGGACGATCATCACCACCACCGCCCGGCTGCCGCCATGCAGGCCGCCGCGGGCGGCGGCGCTGACCAGGGGGCCGGGGCCGCTGCGGCCACCGGCTGCGGCCAGCACCAGGGTCTTGATCGCCGGGTCGGCGTCGATCACGGCGCGGATCTGCTGGCCGGTCTCGCCTTCGCGCACCACCAGCTCGGGGTCTGCGCCCAGCACCGGCCGGGCGGCATCGGACAGGAGTTGCAGGTCGCGTTCGGCCTCATCGGCCACCCGGTCGCGGATCGAGCCGCCCAGCGTGGCCCACAGCCCGCTCTCGATCGGCTCCACCGCCCGCAAGATCACGAGGCCGGCCCCGGTCAGGGCCGCGCGCCGCGCCGCAAACACCACCGCCAGCCGCGCCTCGACGCTGCCATCGGCCACGCACAGCAGCTTGCGGGCTGCCCGTTCACCCTGGACCGCCGCGCTCATCGCTGCAGCACGTCCGTCAGCTCGCGCAGCTTGGCGCGGGCGCGCATCAGATAGAAGCCCTGGGTGGCGAGGTGATTGGGCACCAGCAGCGCCGAGGGGTCTGCATTCTGCACGATCAGCGGCTGCAGCCGCGCCGCCTCCGCCAGCTCGGTCAGCATCTCGTCATAGAGGCGGCGCACCCGGCGCTCCTCGATCACGCCGCCAAAATCCTCCCGCAGCGCCCGCAGCACCATGAAGTAGCCATAGCTCTGGCCCTTCACATAATAGAACAGCTTGTCGGCGCGCCGGTCGATGAACACGCTGCGCCCGGCCACGGTCTGGCGGTCGAGCTGGTCGGACAGCGAGCCCAGATCGATGGCCATCCGGTCGAGCACGGCCTGCAGATTGTCGGACCGCTCGTCGAAGATCGCCTGACCGGCGGCCACGCGCCGGTTGTAGGACATCAGCGCCTCGCCGGCCTTGCGGTATTCCACGGCCGCATCGCCCGGAATGAACGACACCACGGTCCAGTTGTCCGGCGAGAAGGACAGGCCCTGGCGGGCGGTGGCAAGGTCGGTATCGGCCGAGGAGGTGCCGCGCGAGCGGCCGAGCCGCCCCTCCAGCTCCAGCGTCGTCACCGACAAGGAGCGCAAAAGGCCGGACTGGAAGTTCACCATGTTGCCGCCATAGCGCAACAGCGCTGCGGGCTCGAAGAACTGGGTGTTGGGCACCCAGGTGGTGCCATCCACTTCGCGCTCGATCAGGGCGGCCATCACCGCCACCGTCCGGCTGGCGCCAGGACCCGGATCGGCGGGCCGGAACTCGAGATCGTCATTGATGCGGTGGGTCAGCAGCGAGCCGAGGATGTAATAGACCGGCACCAGCGCCAGCACGGCAACAACCGCCCAGAACTTCCAGCTGCGCGGCTTGCGGCCAGTGCCTTCCACCGGTGCCGCAGCTGCCGCCGCCGCCGCCGCCGCCGGGGGCGGCGCGTCGGTTGTGGCGAACGGGTCGCTCTTCGGGCCCGGCAGCACGGCTTTCACCCGCGCCAGCCCCGCGCGTACGCTCTGTCCGAAATCCATGGGTCCCTTGCCTCCGCTAGCCCCCGCTCGCCTCCATCATAGGCCGCAGCGGCTGCACGCGCAAACACCTGAATGCTTGAGGGTGGGGCCGCGCCGCGCTATCGCCCCGCTCATGACCGACGCGCAAACCCCCGACACCAGCCCCGACTCCGGCCCCAACTCCGGCCCCGACACCACCAGCCTGCCCGCCATGCCCGACCGGCTGAGCGTCAATCCCCGCTCGCCCTTCTACAATGAAGAGCTGCTGTCGCGGGGCGTCGGGGTGCGGTTCCGGGGGGAGGAGCGCACCAATGTCGAGGAGTATTGCGTGTCAGAGGGCTGGGTGCGGCTCGCGCTGGGCAACAAGGTGGACCGGGCGGGCAATCCGCTGACGGTGAAGCTGGCGGGGCCGGTGGAGCCCTGGCTCAAGAGCTGAGGCATTCGGCGCCCCGCCGCCCTGAAACTGTGACCTGAAACCCACGCCGGACCCGGCGGGCCGGTGCGCCACGGCTGCCGGGCCTTTTATCCTGCGCGCGACTTGTTCTACAGGCAGGGCGCGCCGCTTTATCTGTGCGGCGCTGCAAGGAAGCCGCCCCGTCATGAACCCGGTCGTGTCCGATGCGCTGCACCGCATCAAGCCGTCTCCCACCATCGCCGTCACCCAGAAGGCCCGCGAGCTGAAAGCCGCCGGGCGCGACGTGATCGGCCTCGGCGCCGGCGAGCCCGACTTCGACACCCCGGACTTCATCAAGGAAGCCGCCATCAAGGCGATCCAGGACGGCAAGACCAAATACACCGATGTCGACGGCATCCCCGAGCTCAAGCGCGCCATCTGCGACAAGTTCGCCCGCGAGAACGGCCTGACCTACCAGCCGAACCAGGTGAATGTCTCGCCGGGCGGCAAGGCGGTGATCTTCAACGCCTTCCTCGCCACCTTGAACCCCGGCGACGAAGTGATCGTGCCGGCGCCCTATTGGGTGAGCTATCCCGACAT
>JAIXTH010000252.1 GCA_027484265.1 Alphaproteobacteria bacterium | reverse complement strand
TGCCCGACCTCTGCCGGGCTTATGAGGTTCTGTCACCAGCCCTGCTGGCGCCAGAACCAAGGCTACGGTGTTCCGCCTTCCGGCCCCGTCAAGGCAACACCTGCGGGGCGGCTTCGCCGGCCTTGACCGGGCCGCAAGGCGGGTGCACTGGGGAAAAGGGCGGGCGGAGGACCTCCATCCGTTTACCGCCAAACTGCGGAGGAAACCACCGGATCACCGCTGCTCGCAGCGGTGTGAGCTTCGCCGGACCTGGCGTCCATACCCCGCCAAACCACCTATGCCGCGCCATCTTCGAGAGCACCGCTGCGAGCAGCGGTGATCCGGTGGTGCGTCGATGGCGCCCGCTACAGCCCCTCGGCCGCCAGCCGCGCGCGGGCGCGGGCGTTGAGGTCGGCGGGGCCAAGGCCAGCGGCGCGGGCCTCGTCTCGGTCAGCAGCGATGGCGTCGAGCACACCGGTCCAGGCCGCCGGCAGGGCGTCATCGATGCGCTGGCGCACGGCGCTGGCCACGGCGGGGCTGGCCCCGCCGGTGCCGATCGACACGGTCAGGCGCCCGCGCCGGACCACTGCGGGCACATGGAACTGGCACAGCGGCTTCACATCCTCGACATTCACCAGCACCTTGTGCGCCCGCGCCTGCGCAAACAGCACGGCGGCTGCCTCCTCGGGTAGGTCGGCAATCCACAGCACATCGAGGGCCTGCAGGGCAGCGGCGCCCGGCAGGCCGCGGTGCAGGTCGCTGCCCGCTGCGGCTACCAGCTCCGGGCTGGGCGCATCGGCATGGACAGCGGGTACCGCCCCGGTGTTGCGCAGCCACTCCAGCCGTCGCACCGCCAGCGGGCCATTGCCCACCAGCGCCACCTGCACACCTGCCGGATCGAGATGGATCGGGATCATGCCCGCCGGGCCTGCCGCAGCGGACGGGGGCTGCTGGCCGCCGTCTCCGGCAGCGCCAGTGACCTGGCGGCGCCAAAAGCCTCGCCTACCAGCAACACCACCGGACCAGGGCCGCCAGCGGTCGCGGTCAGGTCCGCCAGACCATCAAGCGTGCCCACCCACATGGCCGCCTGCGCGGTCTCGACACTGCGTGCCGCCACAACCGGCGTGGCCGGGGCCACACCCCGCGCCAGCAGGGCCGTGCGGATCGCACCGCCCTGGCCGCGTCCCATATAGATCACGCAGCTGTCGGCAGCGGCGGCAGCATCGGCCCAGGCATCGGCGCCTTCGCCGGTGGCGGTGGACGCCGTGACGAACACCACCGAGCGGGCGATCCCGCGCGCGCTCAGCGGCGTGGCGGCAGCAGCCGCTGCGGCAAAGCCGGCACTGATGCCCGGCACCACTTCCACCGGTATGCCGGCCCGGCGGCAGGCTTCCAGTTCCTCGTCGGCGCGGGCGAACAGCGAGGGGTCGCCGCCCTTCAGCCGCACCACCACCGGATTGCTGCGGGCTTCGTGCACCAGCAGGCGGCTGATCAACGCCTGGTCGGTGGAGGGCAGGCCTGCCCGCTTGCCCACGGCGATCTTGCGCGCACGGGGCGCCAGCGCCAGCACATCCTGGCTGACCAGCGCATCATGCAGCACCACGTCGGCCTTCTCCAGCAGCCGCACCGCCCGCACGGTCAGAAGGTCGGCGGCACCGGGGCCTGCGCCCACCAGATAGGCCGTGCCCATCACGACACCGCCCGCTCGGCACCAAAGGGCGCAGCCGCCGCCACCGAGAAGCGGTACACCGGCACCGGCCGGTTCAATGCCGCCCGGCCCACATCCGCCGACTGGTCACCGCGCAGGGCAAAGCTGGAAAAGCCGCAACGCGCCATGTGGGCCAGCTGGTCCACCAGCACATCGCCCACCGCCCGCAGCTCGCCCTGCCAGCCATATTCCTCCCGCAGGATCCGGGCGCTGCTGAGGCCCCGGCCATCGGTGGCGCGGGGGAATTCGATCGCGATCAGACGCAGCTGGTCGAGGTGCGGCACCAGCTGGCGCGGGTCCTCCGATCCCAGCAGCACAACGGCGGGGCCGGGTGCCTCGCGCCACGCCGCCAGGGCAGGCAGGGGGCCGCGCTCCCAGGCTGAGATGGACGGGGCCGTGGGCCAGGCCACATTGGGCACGATCTTCGAGCGGGAATCGCCCTGTCCCGCATTCACCACGGCAAGGTCCGGCGGCGCCACCGGCGCGCGGGCCGGCTTGAAGGCGCCCTCCGGCAGACCCGTCTCTACGATCGCGATCCCGGCCTGCAGCCGCAACAGGACACCACTCATGCTGCTTCCTCCACGCGGTGGGCCGCGTCCTTGAAGGGGTCGGCGCCCAGGCGTCCGACTGTATCGATGAAGTTTTCGCCGGGGGTCCGCAGCGCGAGATACCGGTCCACGATCCGGCTCACGGCATCGGGCACCGCATCGCGGTGCACCGCCTTGCCCGCCAGGCTGCCAAGGGCCGCTGCATTGTCCGAGCGGCCACCCACCAGGATCTGGAACCACTCCTCGTCGCGCTTGTCGACGCCCAGGATGCCGATATGCCCCACATGGTGGTGGGCGCAGGCATTGATGCAGCCCGAAATATTGATCCGCAGCGGCCCGACCTCTTCCGCCCGGGGCGCCAGCATCAGCTGGATCGCCTTGGCGAGCGGGATCGACTTGGCATTCGCCAGCGCACAGAAATCACCGCCGGGGCAGGCGATGATATCGGTGGACAGACCGATGTTCGCCTCCGCGAGGCCCGCCGCCACCGCCTCCTGCCACAGCGCATGCAGGTCGGCCCGGCGCACATAGGGCAGCACGATATTCTGGTGGTGGCTCACCCGCAGCTCGCCCTGGCTGTAGCGGTCGGCGAGGGCGGCGATGGTTTCGAGCTCGGTGTCACTGGCATCGCCCGGCGCGGCGCCCGGCACCTTCAGGCTGAGCGTGACGATGGCGTGGCCGGGCGCGCGGTGGGGCGCCGTGTTCCGGTGCAGCCAGGTCTGGAAGTCGCTGGAGGCGGCTGCTGCCAGGTCGGTGACGGGGGCTGCAGCCGGGGCGTCCAGTGTCACCGGGCGGAAACGGGCCACGATGGCATCGAGCGTGGCCTGGTCCAGCAGGGCCGGACCCGTGCCGGTGTGGGCGAATTCGGCCTCGACTTCGCGGGCGAAGGCGTCTGCACCCAGCGCATCCACCAGGATCTTGATCCGCGCCTTGTAGATATTGTCGCGCCGTCCATAGCGGTTGTAGACCCGCAGCACGGCCTCCGAGTAGGTCAGGAGATGCTGCCACGGCAGGTCCTCGCGGATCACGGCCGCCAGGCGCGGGGTGCGCCCCTGTCCGCCGCCAGCCTTCACCCGCACCACCACGTCGCCCGCGTCATTGCGGTACAGGTCGAAGGCCAGGTCATGCACCGCGGTGGCGGCCCTGTCCTCGGCGGCGCCATTGATCGCCACCTTGAACTTGCGCGCCAGGGCGAAGAATTCGGGGTGCAGGGTCGACCACTGGCGCAGCAGCTCGGCATAGGGGCGCGGGTCGACGATCTCGTCGGCGGCCACACCGGCAAAGGCGTCGGTGGTGATGTTGCGGATGCAGCTGCCGCTGGTCTGGATCGCATGCAGGCCGACTTCCGCCAGCCCGGCCAGGATGTCGGGGGTCTCTTCCAGCCTGATCCAGTTGTACTGGACATTCTGCCGGGTGGTGAAATGCACCACCCCCCGGTCATGCGCCCGCGCGACATGGGCCAGCGCCCGCAGCTGCCGGCTGTCCAGCACGCCATAGGGGATCGCGATCCGCAGCATCGGCGCATGGCGCTCGATATAGATGCCATTCTGCAGCCGCAGCGGCTTGAACTCGTCCTCGCTGAGGGCGCCCGACAGGTAACGCGCCACCTGATCGCGGAATTGCTCGGCACGGGCCGCGATCAGCGACCGGTCAAAGGCATCATGCTGGTACATGAAGCCTCCGTTGCCCGTCGCCGCGCCCCGAACAACCAAGCAAACCTGAACCGACAGGTTAGAAGGTCTTGTGCCGGTGGTTCAGCCCCTGTCGGCGGCGGCGGGGTCCGGCCCGGAGCCATCTGCCCCGGCATCACCTGCGCCTGCCGCCAGCACCCGCTCGATGCCGCTGATCAGGGTCCGGGCGGTGACGGGTTTGGCGATGTGGCCGTTGCAGCCGGCTTCGCAGGCGGCGGCGACATGTTCGGGCATGGCGTTGGCGCTGAGCATGATCACCGGGACCGGGGGCAGGGCGTCGGCCTGTTCGGTGGCGCGGATGGCGCGGGTGGCGGCGAGGCCATCCATGACCGGCATCATCATGTCCATCAGGATCAGGTCGAAGCGGCGGGCTTGGACCTGTGCCACTGCTTCGGCGCCGTCGGCGACCATCGTCACCTCCGCGCCCAGGGCGTCGAGCATCATGCCGATCACGCGCTGGTTCACCGGATTGTCCTCTGCCACCAGCACCGACAGGGCCAGACGGCTTTCCGTGCCACCGCCCGGACCACTATCGGACCCGCGGTCCGCGACAGCTGGCGGCTGGTCCTGGCCCGCGGTGGTGCAGCCGGCGTCATCTGCGGCGCGTGACAGGGTCAGCGCGACCGTGAAGGTGCTGCCCTGGCCTTCAACGGCACTGGCGCTGATGGAGCCGTCCATCATCTCGGCCAGGGACTTGCAGATCGACAGGCCAAGACCGGTGCCGCCGAACCGGCGGCTGATGGAGCTGTCGGCCTGTTCGAAGCGGCCGAACAGACGCTCGGCGGTGTCCGCACTGAAGC
>JAIXTH010000233.1 GCA_027484265.1 Alphaproteobacteria bacterium | reverse complement strand
TGGGTGGTGAATGGATATCTCTCAGCACCGCTTCAGCAACATTCGAGCTCAAGAGCTCGAATTTCGGCTATTCCCCGGGGGGCGAGCGTGTCTTGAGGGTGGAGCCGGGTCAGGAGCTGAAGGGACACATCGGCTTCGATCAGGTCATCGGGTGGGATGGTAACCCGGAAGGAGCGACCTTCCGGTTGGTGCCGCATGTTTGGCACTGCCAGAACCAATAGGCTGGCCAGTCCGAGGGTGCAGCGCTCTCTGTGTGTCCTATTGATTGTGAAGGCAGCGGTCTTTCCGGCCTGGGCCGCTGGAGCGCTTGTGTGTGACGTCCGCGACCCTCACCAGCTCAAAGCCAATTGGTAGCGGCGTGACCCCCCGTGATTCGCCGCCGCCTCCGCACCGGAGTGGCCGAGGGCCGCGTGCTGGTGGCGCAGGCAGCGGGGCCTCACGTGACTGTGTCTGCCAGTCGGCTCGCCGTCAGCGGGACGGCGACCATATCACGCGGCATGACGCGCATGCTCTGTATCTGTGCCGCTGCCGCCAGTGTTGCGCTGGCTGGCTGTGCCACCCGCCCGCCGACCACCACCGGCTTCCTGGGGGACTATGCAACCCTCCTGCCCGTCGGTGACACCGTCCGGGCACAGATCCTGCAACGCGCCGATGCCGCCGCGCTGCCCGGCGTGACGGCCGTGGTGATCCTGCCGACCCGCATTTCCGATCTGGCCGAGATCGACCGTAATATCCCCGCCTCCACCCTCCCGCTGGTGACCGGCGAGATCGACAGGCAGCTGTGTTTCGAGCTGTCGGATCGGTTCGAGATCGCCCCTGCACCTGGCCCTGGCGTCGCGCAGGTCGAAGTGGTGGTGACCCGCATCCAGCAGACCGGGGCGGTGTCGTCCGTGGCGTCGGCTGCCATCAGCCGCGCCGTGCCGGGACCTGGGTCGGTGCGCCTGCCTGTCGGGCAGGGCGGGCTCAGCGTCGAGGCGCGGGCTGTGGCTGCGACGGGCGCGGAGCTGGGCGGGATGAGCTGGTCGCGCGGTGCGGGGGTGGCGATGGACCGGGGCTCGCTGTCGCCGGTGGGCGATGCCCACCGCTTTGCCAGTGCCTTCGCCGGGGACTTTGCCGAGCTGATCGGGCAGGACCGCCGGGTGACCCGCGCCGATGGTGCTCCCGACCCCTGCGCCCGGTTCGGGCCGCGACTGGACCTGGCACGCCGCGCCGCGGGCATCGGCCTGGGGCTGCATCTGCCGGGCGAGGCGGTGCCGGCTTCGCCGATCCCTGCCGATCCTCCGTCCACGGCGCCCGAAGCGGCGCCCGCACCCCCCGCAACCCCTGCGGTACCGGATGGGCAGTGAGGCAAAGACGTCACAGCCCCTGTGACTTCTGCGCACAGACGGATATTTGACCATCCCGGCATCTTCCCCCTCCGGCAAGGGGGGCCTATGTCCGGCGCTCTGAAGGGAGCCGGGCCCCGCCCGGCATGACCATGCGCCTGATTGACGACGCCCGTATCTGCCTGATTTTCTTCACCCGTCTGCCTGTGAAGTGGCCGGAGGACCTGCCCCGTGAACGGATCACCCGGGCTTTCCGGGCAGCGCCGGTTGCCGGGCTGGCGGTGGGGCTGATCGGGGGGCTGGTCTATGCGCTGATGGCGGTTCTGACCGACACCAGCCCCTATATCTGTGCGGCCTTCGCCGTGATGGCGCAGCTGCTGGCCACCGGCGCGTTCCACGAGGACGGGCTGGCGGATTTCTTCGACGGGCTGGGCGGCGGCCGCACCCCGGAAGAGCGCCTCGAGATCATGCGTGACAGCCGGATCGGCACCTATGGTGCGGCAGCCCTTGGCATGGCGCTGCTGGCCAAGGTGCTGCTGGTGGCCGAGCTGGCCCTGCCGTGGCAGGCGGCGCTGGCGCTGGTGGCGACCGGTGCGCTGTCGCGCGGCGCGCTGGTGCAGATGATGGCGCTGGTGAAGCCAGCTGGTTCCGACGGCCTGTCGGCCGAAGCCGGCCAGCCCACTGGCGTGGAAGCCAGCACCGCCCTGACCATTGCCGTGGCAGTCGCCGGTTTGGCGCTGGTCCTGGCGGGCGGCCTGTACGGCGTGATTGCCGTGGTCGGCGGCGTCGTGGCTGCGGGCCTTGGGGCGGCCCTGATTGCCTGGCTGGCCCGCCAGCATCTGGGAGGCCAGACCGGCGACGTGCTGGGCGCAGCTGCCGTGGTGGCCGAGCTGTTCGCGCTGGTGGCGATCGTGCGGCTGCTGCCGCCGGCCTTCTGAGCGAGCCTGCGCCGCGATGACCTCTGCCATCGCCAGTCCCTGCATCAAGGTGTGCTGCGTCGAGCCGACCACGGGCCTGTGCCTGGGCTGTCACCGCACCCTGCCCGAGATTGCCAGCTGGGGACGGCTTGACGAGGCCGCACGGGCGGCCATCATGTCCGAGCTGCCCGCGCGGGGCAGCCGCCTGCCGGCGCCGTTCACCAAGGGACCTGCCTGATGGGGCGCCCGCTGCTGACCGTGACAGCCATCATCCTGGCTGTGTTTGCCCTGCTGACGATCCTGATGCCGGAGCGGCTGGCAGCAGTGGGAACCACCGGCACCCTGCTGGCTTTCGGGACGGCACTGCTGGCGGCCTCGATTGGTGCAAGATCGCTGTTCGTCAGCCGCGAACACGGCGGCGATGCACCGCAGTCGGTCGGCGAAGCGGTGCGGTATGCACTGCTGTGGGGTGGGGTGCTCCTGCTGCTGATCGGACTGTTCCGGCTGTTTCCGGGGCTGGAGCAGTGGTGGATCAGCCGCCGCGGCTGATGTGTTCCTCTTTTGTTCTTGACGCCAGTGGAAGCTGGTGGCAGGGTGGGTTCATGGATGCCGGACCCTGGCCTGCTGGCGCGCCCCCATCGCCCTGAAGCGCTGGCCGTCAGGGGCCGGCATCCTGTTCTCTGGTGTGAAGGATTTCCCATGGCGCTATGTGGCTGGGTGACGGCTGGCGATGCCGACTATGAGGCCTATCATGACCACGAGTGGGGCGTGCCCCTGACCGACAGCCGCGCCCTGTGGGAGCTGTCGGTGCTGGAGGGGTTTCAGGCCGGGCTGGCCTGGATCACCATCCTGCGCAAGCGCGCGACCTTCCGGGCGGCCTTTGCCGGGTTCGATCCGGTGCAGGTAGCCGCCTTTGGCGAGGCCGATATCCAGCGCCTGCTGGGGGATGCCGGCATCGTGCGCTCGCGCGCCAAGATCGAGGCCACGATCCGCTCGGCGCGGGTGTTCCTCGAGCTGGAGGCGGCGGGTCCGGGCTTTGCCGGCCTCGTTTGGGACGTGGTGGATGGCCGCCCGGTCCAGAACAGCTGGGCCAGCTTCCGGGATGCCCCGGTGGAGACCGAACAGTCGCGCATGCTGAGCGCGCTGCTGCGCCAGCGCGGCATCCGGTTCTTCGGGCCGGTGATCGCCTATGCCTTCATGCAGGCGGCGGGCCTGGTGAACGACCACGAAACCGGCTGCCCCCGCCACGAGCCGGTGCGGGCCCTCGGCGAGGCGATGTAGGCCCTTCAGCCGCCCATGCGTCAGGCCGGGCGGCGCCGCACCTGGAACTGGCCGTAGGGCTTGTAGCGATACAGATAGCTCGGAGCGATCCCGGCCATGCTGGAGGGCGCGGTGATCCCCAGGTCGGCCAGGGTCAGGGCGCCGGGCGCCACCACATTGTCGGTCTTCAGCATCTCGACCTGGTCACCAGTCAGCGGCGGGCCGCCGAACGGGTTGAGGCGGAACACCGCATCCATCATCACACCCATCGGCTGGGCCACACCAAAGGGCAGCGGCACCAGGAAGCGCGGCCGCTCGATCTCGCCGAGAATGAAGCGCAGGATTTCCTCGAACGTCATCACGTCCGGGCCGCCGAGCTCGTAGGTGGCGCCGCGCGCTGCCGGCAGGTCCAGTGCCGCGGTCACGGCAGCCGCCACATCCACCACATGCACCGGCTGGAACCGGGTCTGCCCGCCGCCGATCAGCGGCAGGGCCGGGCTCATGCGCGCCATCTGCGCGAACTGGTTCAGGAAATTGTCCTCCGGCCCGAAGATCACCGAGGGACGCAGGATGGTGGCGGTGGGCACGGCTGCCAGCACGGCCGCCTCTGCCTTGCCCTTGCTGAGCCCGTAGTTCGAGGCCGAGCCCGGATCGGCGCCGATCGCCGAGACATGCACCAGCCGCTCGATCCCGGCAGCCGCAGCTGCCTGCGCCACATGGGCCCCTCCCTCGGCTACCACGTCGGAAAAGGTCTGGCGGCCCTTCTCGAACAGGATCGCCACCAGGTTCACGCAGGCGTCGGCGCCCTCGAGGGCGCGCGCCACACTGTCAGCATCGCGCACATTGGCCTGCACCAGCTGGATCTGGCCCACATCGCCCATCACCCGCAGCTCATGCCCCAGATGCGGACGGCGCATGGCCACACGCACCCGCTTGCCGGCCCGCGCCAGCGCCCGCACCACATAGCGGCCCACGAACCCGGACCCACCGAAAACCGTGACGAGATCGGTCGCCATCACCCTTGCACCCCTGCCTGTCGATAGCCGGTGGATAGTGAAAGCCCCTTCCAGTGTCCATGGCAGGCGGCAGCGCTGCCAAGCCCCCGTTGCCACGG
This sequence comes from Alphaproteobacteria bacterium, assembly GCA_027484265.1. Taxonomy (GTDB): domain Bacteria; phylum Pseudomonadota; class Alphaproteobacteria; order Caulobacterales; family Aquidulcibacteraceae; genus JAIXTH01. The sequence goes on along the minus strand of JAIXTH010000233.1, from coordinate 40,016 downwards.
CCCTGCCCGCAGACTATAGGCGCCGCTCTCCCGCGCACGGTCGGAGCGTAGCTCAGCTTGGTAGAGCACTGCTTTCGGGAGGCAGGGGTCGGAGGTTCGAATCCTCTCGCTCCGACCAGCTCGCTTCACCTGTCGCGGGCCGCACCTGTCCGTAATGGCTAGGCCAACGCGCAAAATCACACTATAGGCGCGCCCGCGCGGTCGAACCTGGCCCAAAGGCACGCGCGACGAGGACTGCATGGCGAAGGAAGAGCTGCTCGAGTTTCAGGGGACCGTGATCGAGCTCCTGCCGAATGCGACATTTCGCATCCGGCTCGAAAATGACCACGAGATCATCGGCCATACGGCCGGCAAGATGCGCAAGAACCGGATCCGGGTTCTGGCTGGTGACAAGGTGCTGGTCGAGATGACCCCCTATGATCTGACCAAGGGTCGGGTCACCTATCGCTTCAAATAGGCTGCGGGCGGCCGCTGGCCGCTGCGCGCCGTCCATGGCGGCACCTTACCATGCTGATCCTCGCCAGCGCCTCTCCCCGCAGGCTCGAGCTGCTGGCCCGGATCGGGGTGGTGCCCGACCGCGTGGTTCCGGCTGACCTGCCGGAAGACCCGCTGCCCAAGGAAACCCCGCGCGCCCTCGCGCTGCGCCTCGCCCAGGCCAAGGCAACCGCCGTCGCGCGCGATCACCCGGATGCTGTTGTGCTGGGATCGGACACGGTGGTGTCCGTGGGCCGCCGCATCCTGCCCAAGGCCGAAACTGCTGATGAGGCGCGGGCGTGCCTCGCCCTGCTGTCGGGCCGCAACCACCGTGTGACCACAGCGGTCGCCGTGGCCTCGCCAGGCCAGGTCCGCAGCCGGGTGGTCGAGACCCGCCTGACGTTCAAGCACCTGTCTGCCCGCGAGATCCAGGCCTATCTCGACAGTGGCGAATGGCAGGGCAAGGCGGGCGGCTATGGCATCCAGGGCCGCGCCGGCGCCTTCTGCATCCGCCTCACCGGCAGCTGGGAAGCGGTGATGGGCCTGCCGCTGTATGAGACCTCCTGCCTGCTGGCCGGGAGCCGGACCTGATGACTGCCCCGCCGCGCGCATCCACCCGCGAGATCCTGATCCACGAGCGCATCGGCGAGCTGCGCGCGGCGCTGCTGGACCGGGGCCGGGTGGTGGACCTGCGGCTGGAACGCTGGAGCGACCATGACAGCCGGGCGCGCTGGGGCCAGGTGCTGGCGGGGCGGGTGAGCCATGTGGAACACCGGCTGGCCGGTGCCTTCATCGAGATTGGCGCTGCACAGCCCGCCTTCTGCCCCTGGGGGCGGGAGAAGCCCGAGCTGTTGCGGGTCGGCCAGGCGGTGGCCGTCCGCGTCGTGCGCGAGGCCGAACCCGACAGCGCCGCTGATGCCCAGAAGGGCGCCACGGTGGTGCTGGAAGGCGAAGCGCCCGCCGGGGCGCCGTGCCCGTCCCTGCTGGAGGACGTGCCCCCCTGGCATGGCTGGCCCGGCGAGCCGCGCGAGGCCGAGGGCGAGGAGATCGAGCTGCTCGATGCCGCGTTCGAGGCGGTGCTGTCAGTCGAGGCACCGATCCCCGGTGGCGGACGTCTGACCGTCGAGACCACCCGCGCCCTCACCGCCATCGATGTGGACGCAGCCGGCCGCCAGAGCGGCGGCCGCGACCCGGCGCGGTTTGCGCGCGATCTCAATCTGGCGGCCGTGCCCGAGATCGTGCGCCAGCTGCGGCTGCGCTCGATCGGCGGGCTGGTCTGTGTCGACTTCACCGGCCCGCGCCGCAGGGGCGACGCCGAGGCCCTGACCAAAGCGCTGGTGGCGGCCTTCGATGCCGAGGCCAATGGCGGGGTGGCGGCGCCCAAGACCGAGGTGCTGCCGGTGTCGCGCTTCGGGATCGCCGAGATCGCCCGCCAGAAGCGGCGCCCGCCGCTGCGGTCCCGCCTGGTCGGCCCGGACGGACTGCCGAGTGCCGAAACCGTGGCGCTCGATGGGCTGTGGAAGCTGCAGCAGGCGCTGGGGCGGGCGCGCGGACGCACCGTGGTGCTGGCTGCCCCGGCGCTGGCGCTGGCCTGGCTGGAGGCCGACAGCATCGGCTGGCGGGCCGAGATTGCCGAAAGCGTGGGCGGCACCCATGTGCTGGAGGCCGCGCCAGCAGGCGCGCGCGCCTGCGAGGTGTTCGAGCGATGAGTGGAAGCTGCCCGATCTGCGGCGCGCCGGTGGTGGCCCAGTACCGCCCGTTCTGTTCCAAGCGCTGCGCCGATGTGGACCTGCACCGATGGCTGTCCGGGGCCTATGCGGTGCCGGCGCTGGAAGTGGACGAGGATTTCGAGGAACGGGCCGAGCTGGGCGGCGAGACCCACCGGTCCCGCCGCGATGACGGCTACTAGCCCCTTGCTTCAGCCAGCCCGGGCCAGGCCGGTGTCGCCGGTGGTGGCGGCGATATAGGCGAGCGCTTCCTCGGTCAGCTCGAACTGCGGCTCGGCGGCATCGGCATCATCGGCCCACAGCGGGGTGGCGGCATCGAGCACCCGGTAGATCTGGGCCTCGTCCTCGTTCCAGATGATCGACACATCGGCGAGGCGCGCGGCCTCGCGGCCCAAGAGGTCGCGGATCACCTTGTCCTTGGCGCGGCGGGCGCTGATCTTCAGGATCACGTGGCTGGCACCGGCCTCTTCCTCGACGTCGGCATAGGACAGGATCGCATTGATCAGCGCGCCCGAAGGCGGCGCCACCGGGGCGCGGCGGTTCTCGGCGGAACGGGCCTGCAGGGCGGGGCGGCGGCTGGTGCGGGGGAAAGCGGTGATCGACATGGGATGGCCTCGCGGTGTGTCGTGGGCTGACACACGCTCTATCCCACCGCATTACGCCAGAAACGGACGTGACTTGGGCGTGACTATGGCAAAGGCGCGGCACGTGCAGCGAACAGATGGCCCGGCAGGCCTTTGGCAGCCTGCCGGGCAGTGTGGCCAGGGCCGTTGCTAGCGACCGAACAGCACCGGAATGCGGGCCTTCTCCACCAGCGTCCGGCTGGCGCCGCCCACGATCCGCTCCAGCATCCGCCAGTGGCCATAGATGCCGGCCACCAGCAGCCCTGCGGAGACCCCACTGGCATAGTCCAGCAAGGCAGCCCCGGCCTCGCGGGCCGAACCCGCCAGCGGTACCAGTGTGGCGTCGATTTCGTGGCGGGCGAGGAACCGGGCAGCTTCCGCCCCCTCCAGCGCGCCGGCTACGCCGTCATCGATGCTGACCAGATGCACCGGCCCGGTGTGTTTCAGGATCGGCACGGCAGCGCGCAGCGCGGCAGCCGCCTCGGCACTGCCGTTCCAGCCGATCACCACCGGAGCCGACAGGTCGATCGAACCACAGCCGCGCGGCACCATCAGGAACGGCGCGTGGGCGTCCACCGACAGGGCACCGAACACCGGGTCGGTGCCCAGCAGGCCATCACCGCCCTCCGGCGCACTGATCACGGTGAGATCGGCAAGGCGCGCCAGCGCCACCAGTTGGGCCGCCTCGTCGCCCTGGGCGGTGACAAAGTCGAACGGGACGTCCTCGACTGCCATCTGCGCTTCGACCCGCGCGCGCACATCGGCGGCTTCGGCCCGGATCGCATCGATGAAGGGGCCGCTGCTGAAGGCGCCCACGAATTCGGCCGAGGAATAGACCACCACCACATCGGTGGTCTGGGCCATGGTCAGATGGGCACCCATCCGCCGAGCCAGAGTGAGGGCAACCGACCGGCGGTCTTCAAACGCCTTGTCGCCCCGCACATGAACCAGGATCGTAGACATGACTTCCTCCCGTTCCGGGCCCGGATGCCTCGATCCGGCCCATGACAGGAAGGTGGGGACGGGCGGATGGCTGCGCCACCCGCCCGGCCCGGTCAGATTGACGCAGCGGTGGCGACCGACCCCGCTGCCGCTGCTGCCACAGGCCCGTCAGCGCGGCGCCATCCGGATGGCGCCGTCGAGGCGCACGTCCTCGCCATTGAAATAGCCGCAGGTGATCATGGTCATGGCCAGCTGGGCATATTCTTCGGGCAGGCCAAGGCGCTTGGGGAACGGGACCGAGGCGGCGAGCGCGTCCTTCACCTGCGGCGGGGCGGCATTCATCAGCGGGGTGTTGAAGATCCCCGGCAGGATGGTGTTCACCCGGATGCCGTCGCCCATCAGGTCGCGGGCGATCGGCAGGGTCATGCCGACCACGCCGCCCTTGGACGCCGAATAGGCCGCCTGGCCGATCTGGCCGTCTTCGGCAGCGACCGAGGCGGTGTTGATGATCACGCCGCGCTCGCCATCGGTGAGGGGATCGAGGGTCAGCATGCCGGCCGCCGACTTGGCGATGCAGCGGAAGGTGCCCACGAGGTTGATCTGGATGATCATGTTGAAGGCATCGAGCGGGAAGTGCTTGGGCTCGCCGGTGGTCTTGTCGCGGCTGGCGGTCTTGATGGCATTGCCGGTGCCGGCGCAGTTCACCAGGATGCGCTCCTGGCCATTGGCGGCGCGGGCCTTGGCGAAGCCGGCATTGACGCTGTCCTCGCTGGTGACGTTCACTTCGCAGAAGGTCACGCCCAGTTCGGCTTCAAGCGCTGTGCCCTTGGCGACGTTCATGTCGAAGATCGCCACCTTCACGCCCTGCGCCACCAGGGCGCGAACGGTAGCCTCGCCGAGGCCGGAGGCCCCGCCGGTGACGATGGCGGAAACGGATGCATTCAGTTCCATGGTGCAGTCTCTCCCTGAAGGGCCGCTGCCTCTTGCCGGGCAGACGGGCCATGGTGGCGTTTGCTAGACCGGCTGGCGGCCTTTGCGAAGTACCGATTCAGTGTGCGCTCAGTCCGGCGCGCTGTCATGGTCAGGCCTGGCCAGCGCTTCCCGGGCGTCGCCAATGTCGCCCAGCACCAGTTCCACGCACTCGACTTCAACCGCGATCTCGCCGCCGCCAGCCAGCACCAGCACCAGCACCCCGCCGGGCGGCTCGGCTGCGGGCTCGAACTGGAGTGACAGGATGCTGGCCACGGCCTGCGGGCGACCCAGGGCCACCTTGCGGGCCTTCACCGACAGCACGCTCTCCACCGCCAGCACGGCGGGCACCCGCTCGCCCTTCCCGGCGGCATCGCTGGCTTCCCAGCGGAAGCGCTGCAGGCCGATGGTGAAGCGGCGGGCCGCCTTGCGCCACTGCGCATCCTGCACCGTGAACACGGCGTCCTGGACTGCGGCCGAGACCACTTCGAGATCGGCGGGCTCCTCGGCGCGCAGCTTCAGGCCGGTGGTCATCGCGGTCAGCCTTCCTCGCCGGACTTGATCCGGCGGATCTGGGCACCGCAGGCCGACAGCTTGTCTTCCAGCCGCTCGAAGCCGCGATCGAGGTGATAGACCCGGCTGATCACGGTCTCGCCCTCGGCCATCAGCCCGGCGATCACCAGCGAGACCGAGGCCCGCAGGTCGGTGGCCATCACCGGCGCCCCGCGCAGATGCTCGACCCCGCGCACCACCGCCTCCGAGCCGCGCACCGTGATGTCGGCCCCCAGACGCCGCAGCTCGGGCGCATGCATGAAGCGGTTCTCGAAGATGTTCTCCTTGAAGATCGACGCGCCCGACGCCAGCGTCACCAGCCCCATCACCTGCGCCTGCAGGTCGGTGGGGAAGCCGGGATAGGGCTGGGTGTCGATGTCCACGGCCTTGAGGCGGGTGGCGGGATCGCGGGCGATCCGCACCCAGTCGGGCCCGGTCTCGACCCGCACACCGGCGCGGGTCAGCACGTCCAGCAGCGCCGACAGCGTCTCGGGCACCACGCTGGTCAGCAGAACCTCGCCGCCCGCAGCCGCCGCGCAGCAGGCATAGGTGCCGGCCTCGATCCGGTCGGGCATCACGTTCCAGGTGGCGCCGCCCAGCTTCTCGACGCCCTGGATATGGATGGTGGAGCTGCCAGCGCCCTCGATCTGCGCGCCCATCGCCTTGAGGCAATCGGCCAGATCGACGATCTCGGGCTCGCGCGCGGCGTTCTCCAGCACGGTCTCGCCGCGTGCCAGAGTGGCGGCCAGCATGGCATGCTCGGTGGCGCCGACCGAGGCAAACGGGAACATCACCCGGGCGCCCTTCAGGCCGCGCAGGGCGGCTGCCTTCACATAGCCAGCCTCGATCACGATATCGGCGCCCATCGCCTCGAAGGCCTTGAGGTGCAGGTCCACCGGACGGGCGCCGATGGCACAGCCACCGGGCAGCGAGACCGTGGCATGGCCCTCGCGCGCCAGCAGCGGGCCGAGCACGTTGAAGGTCGCCCGCATCTTGCGCACCAGATCATAGGGCGCGATCGAGCTGCTCAGGGTCTCGCCATGCATCGACAGGCGCCCGGAGCCCTTGGGCCAGAAAATCTCGACACCAAGCTGCGCCAGCAGCTCGACCATGAACCGTGTGTCGGCCAGCTCGGGCATATTGGTGAGCACAAGCGGCTCGGCTGTCAGCAGGCTGGCCGCCTGCAGCTTGAGGGCCGAGTTCTTGGCCCCCGAAACGCGGATCGAGCCGTTGAGCGGAGTGCCACCAGTGAGGGCGATGCGGTCCATGCAGGGTCCAGACGCAGAAACGAAGACAGAAGCAGCGTGCCTAGAGCATCCCTGCACGGATGTGAATCGGTTTTGGTGGTGAGGGTTGGGGGCAGTCCGCCGCGTTTGTCCAAGGCCGGGGTGGCAGTTCCGGCTGCGCCTGCTTGCGCCGTCCGGCCTCCAGCCCTACCTCGCGCGGCATGACCACTCTCAAGCAAGCCTGGATCGGCGCACGCAAGGCTCTGGAAGCCGCCGGTGTCGACAGCCCCGTGATCGATGCCCGCATGCTGCTGCTCGGGGCCACGGGCCTGGATCGCATGACGCTGCTGACCGAGCCGGACCGGGCTCTGCCGGACGGATCCGAGCGGGTGTTTGCCGATTTCATCGAACGGCGGATGCGGCGCGAGCCTGTGGCGCACATATTGGGGCGGCGGGCGTTCTGGACTCTCGAGCTGATCAGCGACCGCCGCGCGCTGGTGCCGAGGCCCGAGACCGAGGTGATCGTGGATCTGGTGCTGCGCAGCGCCCCGGCCGAGGCCCCGCTGCGGGTGCTGGACCTTGGCACCGGCACCGGCGCGATCCTGCTGGCCCTGCTGGCCGAGCGGCCGGCCTGGACCGGCGTGGGCGTGGACATCAGCCCCGATGCGCTGGCACTGGCGCGCGAGAATGCAGCTCTCCATGGCCTCGACAGTCGCGCGACCCTGCTGGAAGGCAGCTGGGACGGGCCGGTTGAGGGCAGCTTCGATGTCGTGGTCTCCAACCCGCCCTACATCCCCAGTGGCGACATCGCCGGGCTGATGCCCGATGTGCGCGAGCACGATCCGCACCTGGCGCTGGATGGCGGCGCCGACGGCCTGGACCCCTACCGCCACCTGTTCGGAGTTCTGCCGCGCCTGCTGAAGAGTGGCGGGCTGTTTGCCTTTGAGTTCGGGATTGGACAGGGCGCAGCGATGCAGGAGTTGGCCCGCTCGACCAAGGGTCTGGTAAACGTGAACATCATCCGGGACTTGAGCGATATCGAGCGTGTCGTCGTCGGGCGGGCCTTTTAGGCCGCCTGATCACACAAACGTCATAACGGACGCCCCCCACAGTCAGATTTCCCCTTTACAGCTGCGTCATCTGGTCACAGTCTGCCGACAAGGTGCGCAGATCGCCCGCAACAGAATGGTCGGCGCGCGCCTTGGGAGGACCACTCATGATGCGGAATCGCCTGCGCGGCGGCCTTTGCCTAGCCGCGCTTGCCAGCCTGATGCTGGCCACACCTGTTCTGGCCCAGGGCCAGCCTGCACCAGCACCAGAAGCAGAGGCAGACGAGCCAGCGGTCGAGACGGTGATCGTCACCGGCTCGTTCATCCGCGGCACGCCGGAAGACGCCGCCCTGCCCGTGCAGGTCGTGACCAGCGAGGAGCTGCAGCGGGTGGGTTCGCCCACCGTGCTCGAACTGGTGAAGACGCTGGGCATCTCCAGCGGCACCGATGGCGAGACCAACCAGTTCTCGTCCAATGGCTTGGAAGGCCTCGGCAACATCAACCTGCGCGGCCTCGGGCCGGCACGGACGCTGGTGCTGCTGAATGGACGGCGGATGGTCTCGGCGCCTTACGGGATTTCCGAGCAGGCACAGACCTTCGTCGATACCAACCTGATCCCTGCCCAGGCGATAGCCCGGGTCGAGGTGCTGAAGGACGGGGCGGCCGCCCTGTATGGCTCGGACGCGATCGGCGGGGTGGTGAACTTCATCACCGACAGCCGGTTCGATGGCCTGCGGATCGCCGGCGACTACGAGGTGTTCGAGGGCACGCCCGGCGAATACAATCTGTCCATCATGTGGGGCCACCAGGGCGATGCCACTTCGGTGGTCGCCAGCTTTGGCTATCAGTTCCGGCCCGAGGTCTCGACCCGCGAAAAGGCCTGGGGCGTGCGCGACTTTGCCAGCAACCCGCAGGGCGGCTGGTCCAGCATCGGCAACCCCGGCACCCTGCGCAACGCGGTGCCGTTCAACAGCATCCCGGCCGGTGGTATAATCTCCGCCGATCCGGGCTGCGGCGCCGTGGGCGGCGTGGTCGTTTCCGGCGCCTGCCAGTTCCAGTTCACGCCGTTCGACAATCTGGTGGAAGAGGAAAAGCGCTGGCAGTTCTTCGGCGAGGTCGAACACAAGTTCGGCAATGGCGTGACCGGCCGTGCCGAGCTGCTGGTGGCGCACACCGACGTGCCGGAGTGGAAGACCTCTCCCTCCTATCCGCCGCAGCGCTTCCTGAACGTGGTGCCCGGCAACCACCCGGGCCTCCTGGCGCTGATCGCAGCCAATCCGGCCTGGGCAGCGGCCAATCCGTGGGTGAACGCGCCTGCGGTGCTGTGGACCGGCCGGCCGTTCGGCTGGGGCGGCTTCCCGGGAACGGGCTTTGCCCAGGTAGGTCAGCGGACCTATGATTCCTACCGCTTCAGCGCCAGCCTCGACGGCTCGCTCGACAACGGCATCAACTGGAACCTCGCCTGGACCTTCCAGTCCACCGATGGCTACCGCCTGACCAACGACACCTTCACCGACCGGTTCTCGCGCGCGCTGAGCGGGCTCGGCGGTCCCAACTGCACCGGCACCACGCCCGGGCAGAACGGCTGTGTCTATTACAACCCGTTCTCGAACAGCATCGCCACGCTGGCTCTGAGCGGGGCGGCCAATCCGGGCTACAATGCCAGCGTCGCCAATTCAGTGGCACTGGCCAACTGGATGACGGGCTCGTCCATCACGGATGCCATGAGCAGCGTGTCGGTGGTGGATCTGGTGTTCGACGGCGAGACCGGGATCCAGCTGGGCGGCGGTGCGATTGCCTGGGCAGCCGGGATGCAGTTCCGCCAGGACGAGTACCGGCTTGATCCCAACGAGAACTCCAACAACCTGCTCAACCCCTGTCCGGTGCCGGGGCAGACCAACTGCACCTCGCGCACCGGCGTGTTCGCCTTCCTCGGGCCGACAAACCCGGCCAATGCCAGCCGTACGGTGTGGGGCGCGTTCCTCGAACTGGCCATGCCGATCACCGAGCGGTTCGAGGCCCAGTTCGCGATCCGGCACGAGGACTATGGCGGCCAGGTCGGTGCCACCACCGACCCCAAGCTGTCGCTGCGCTGGGAACCGGTGGACGGGATCGTGCTGCGCGGCTCGGCCGGCACCACCTTCCGGGGGCCGTCGCTGAACCAGCTGTCGGGCCAGTTCACCACCCTGTCGTTTGTCAGCCAGGTGCTGGCGTTCAAGGCGGTGGACACGTTCGGCAACCCGAACCTGCGGCCTGAAAGCGCCACGACCTTCAACGCGGGTCTGGTGGTCAATCGGGGCGGCTTCAGCGGCTCGATCGACTATTGGAGCTTCGATTTCGACGATCCGATCATCGTCGAGCCGTTCTCGGCGCTCCTGGGCAATGTGCTGACGGGCGCCACGGTGAACACCACCTCGCCGTTCTTCAACCGGGTCACCTTCTCGACCAACCCGCCCACCGTGGCCGGGTTCGAGCGGATCCGGGTGAACATCGCCAACGGTCCCAACATCAAGACCTCGGGCATCGATGCCACCGCCGAATATGTCTGGGATGACGTGCTGGGCGGCGCCACGTTCACGCTGGGGGCGGAAGTCGCCTATGTGATCGAATATGTGGTCGGCACCCAGGTGATCGACGGGGTGACGGTGGCTCCGGCCTTCGATGCAGTGGGGCGGCTCAACCGGTCGACCTTCCTGCGCTCGATGCCGCAGACCCGGGCCAGTGTGTTCGCCGAATATACCCGCGGCGACCACAACCTGCGCCTCGTCGGCCGCTATGTCTCGGACTACACCGACGAGCGCACGATCATCGGGCCGACCGAAGCCGGCAAGACCATCGATTCGCAGGTCACCTACGACCTGTACTATCGCTGGCAGGCGCCGTGGGACGTGGTGCTGACGCTGTCGGTGATCAACGTCACGGACGAAGACCCGCCGTTCGCACGGCTGGATCTCAATTATGATCCCTACACCCACCGTCCGTTTGGCCGGACGTTCAAGATCGGGATCATCAAGACCTTCGACGGCCTGTTCTAGGAAGGGCTGTTGCCAGGTTGGCACCCTGCCCCTGCGGCTGGGTGTCGGGGCGAGGGAGGCGGGGCCGGTGCAGACCGGCCCCGCCTTTTTCCGTCCGGTGTACCGGGGGGGAAGCCGGACGGGCCCCTCTCTTCACGCCAGCCGGGCGGGGTATTGGGAGGGATACCCGGCGCGGCGTGAAGGTGGCGGGTTCAGGGTGCGTCCACCAGCACCAGCTCGGCGGTCTCGCGCGCGGTGATGGTCAGCACCGGCTCGTCGCGGATGGCAGCGGCATCACGCTCGGCGAGGTCAATGCCGTTCACGTCCACCGCACCCTTGGCAGCTGCCAGATACAGGTGGCGACCCGCATCGGCCTGATAGGTGATGGTCTCGCCTGCATTCAGCGTGGCACCCAGCACCCGGGCCTTCTGCCGGATCGGCAGGGCATCCGCATCATTGGCAAAGCCACTGGCCAGCACCACGAACTGACCCGAGCGGTCGTCCTTGGGGAAGCGGGCCGCACCCCAGGAGGGCGGCGCCCCCCGGGTCTCGGGCAGGATCCAGATCTGGAAGATCCTGGTGGTGTCCGGCTCGAGATTGTACTCGGCGTGGGTGATGCCGGTGCCGGCACTCATCACCTGCACATCGCCCGCTTCGGTGCGGCCGACATTGCCCAGGCTGTCCTTGTGGGTGATGGCACCCTCGCGGACATAGGTGATGATTTCCATGTCCGCATGGGGGTGCGGATCAAAGCCCGACTGGCTGGCGATCTCGTCGTCGTTCCACACCCGGATCGAGCCCCACTGGGTGCGGCGCGGATCATGATAGTGGCCGAACGAGAAGTGATGGCGGGCATTCAGCCAGCTGTTGCGGAACCGGCCGAGGCTGTCGAAACTGCGTTTCTCGATCATCGGGGACTCTCCTTTGGAGACAGGGTCGGATTACAGGATGCCCGTCAGCTTGCCGGTGACCTGCGCGATCCGCAGGCCATAGCGGCGGGCGAATTCGCGGTCGCCCGAGCCGGGGGTGACTTCGGGACTGGCATTGTCGGACTGGGTGGCAACGCCGATCGAGTAGCTGAAGCGGTTGATTTCATCGACGGCAAAGGTCGGGGCAGGCGTGCCCTGGCTGGAGGCCGGCTGACCCGCGCCCACCCAGATCATGTGCTGCTGCTGCGACAGCACGAAGATGCTCATCAGCGCGTGCAGCTTGTCGCCCGAAGCGTTGAACGAGTTGGTGAAGCCACCGGCCACCTTGTCCTTCCAGGCACCGGTGTACCAGGCCGACGAGGACGCCTCGAAGAAGGCCTTCAGGCCCACCGAGATGTCGCCCATATAGGTGGGCGCGCCGAACACGATGGCGTCGGCCTCGGTAGCAGCTTCCAGCAGCGGCTTGAAATCCTGGCTCGGGCCTTCGATCTCGAGCAGGATCGGGGTGGCCCCGGCATTGCGCACGCCGTGGGCAATCTCTTCGGCAACGACCTTGGTGTGGCCGTAGCCGCTGTGGAACACGATGGCGACTTTGGTCATGGGTGAACTCCTGGCGGACCCTGCCCCCGCGGGGTGCCCTGAAGGGGCGGTCCGGACATGACCCTATATGGGCCTGGACCGATCATTCGATTAGATGCTTGCCCTGCAAGAGACTGTTCGGATAAGTCGAACAATGCCGACCCTGCCCCTCGACCTGCTCCCCGCCTTCGTCACTGTCGCCAGCCGCGCCAGCTTCACCCAGGCGGCGCGTGACCTGAACCTCTCGAAGGCCACGGTCTCCAAGCAGGTGAGCGATCTCGAGGCGGCGCTGGGCGTGGCGCTGTTCACCCGCTCGACCCGCACCCTGGCGCTGACCGATGCCGGGCAGGCGGCGCTGGTGCGGGCGCGGCGCATCCTGGACGAGGCCGAGAGCCTGTCGGAGGAGGCGCAGGAGACCCGGGCCGCACCGCGTGGCCTGCTGCGGATCGCGGCCCCGCTCAGTTTCTCGCAGGACTGGCTGGCGCCGCTCCTGCCCGCCTTCTTCCGGGCCTGGCCCGACATCCGGCTGGAGCTGTCGCTGGATGACAGGCCGGTGGATCTGGTGGCCGAGGGCTATGACATGGCGGTCCGGATCGGATCGATGGACACGGACTCCAGCCTGCTGGCGCGGCGGCTGGCACCGGTGCAGCTGCATCTGGTCGCCGCCCCCGCCTATTGGGAGGCACGCGGGCGGCCGCAGCGGCCCGAGGACCTCGCCCTGCATGCCTGCCTGCGCTACGCCAACAATCTCGCCTCCTCGTCCTGGTGGTTCACCGGGCCAGACGGACAGGCGGTGCGGGTGCGGGTGGACGGACCGCTGTGCGTGAACAACGGCGCGGTGGAGATGCCGTCGCTGATCGCAGGGATCGGCTGCGCTGTCCTGCCGGATTTCCTGATTGCCCAGCATGTGCGGGCCGGGCGCCTGGACGTGGCCCTGCCCGACTGGAGCGCCGGCTCCCGCGTTCTCCACACCCTCACCCCGCCAGCCCGCGCCCGCACCCGGCGCCTGGAAGCCTTCGCCGGTTTCCTGGCCGATCAGTTCCAGACCCGCACGCCGCCGTGGGATCTGGGCGCGCCAGCCCCATCGGTGCAGTGATCAGGCCACATTCGGCCGTGTGAAGATCGCCTCGAAGCTGTTGAGGTGCAGGCCGGCCTTCAGCCAGGCGTAAGGGGTGATGTTCACCGCCTTGATCATGCGGCGCTGGATGATGGTGCCGGTGCCGGCTTCCGCGGGCACCATGTCGAAATCCAGCACATTGATGTTGGCAAGGTCCTGCTCGAAGGCGATGGCAGCGCCTGGGCCGGTTCCGCACATCCAGCCCAGCAGCAGCCGGTTGATCCCTTCATGGGCGACCACCAGGGCATTGGCCCAGCCGGGTGTGGCCAGCAGGTCCTCGATCGCCGAGACCGCGCGGTCATAGGCATCCACGAACGGCTCGCCGCCTTCGAAGAACCGGGCGCCGGGCTCGCCGGCCCGCTCCCAGGTGAAGGTGAGGCCGGCGTTCAGTTCCTCCATCGTCGCATAGGGGATGAACTTGCCCGAATGCACCTCTTCCAGGCGCGGCTCGTGGCGCAGGGCCAGCGGGGCCGGGTGGGCCGCCAGCACGATGTCGGCGGTCTGGTTGGTGCGGTTGAGGCCGGAGGACAGGGCGATGTCGAACGGCACCTCCGCCAGCGCCTCGCCCGCCGCCGCCGCCTGCTCCCGGCCCATGTCGGTCAGATGCACCAGGCGCGGATCGCCCAGCACGCGCACTTCGTAGGAGGTGTAATCCACATGCCCATGCCGCATCAGATAGATGCGGCGCCGTCCCGTTGTCCCTGGCAGCGCGCCCATGCTGGTGTCCCCGATCAATCCCCCGCTCCATCCGCCCATGCGCCAGCCTGCGCAAGCGGCGGCGGCAGCGATCAAGGCAGGGCTTGCGCCATCGGCGATGAAGCGCCATCCCCTCCAGCACGACACAACAGGTGCGGGCGCCGCACGCACGGGAGGACACACCATGGATCTGGGACTGAAGGGCCGCACGGCGGTGGTACTGGGTGGCACGCGCGGGATCGGCCGGGCGATTGTCGAGACGCTGGTGGCCGAGGGCTGCGCGGTGGCTCTGTGTGCCCGCGACGCCGCTGCCGTGGATGCGCTGGTGGGCGAGCTGAAGGCGGCTGGCGCCACCGCCAGTGGCGCTGCGGTGGATGTCACCGATGGCGCGGCGCTCTCGGCCTGGATCGGCCAGGTGGCAGAACAGCATGGCGGGATCGACATCCTGGTCTCCAATGCCGGTGCGATGGCACAGGGCTTCGACGAGGCCGCCTGGCGTTCCAACTTCGACCTGGATGTGATCGGCGCCGTCAGCGCCATCACCGCCTCCATGCCCCACCTCAAGGCTGCCGCCGCCCGCACCGGCGATGCCGCCGTGGTGATCATCAGCTCGGTCTCGGCCACCTCTGCCAACGAGCCCGGCTCCTATGGTCCGATCAAGGCAGCGCTGATCCACATGGCCAAGGGCCTTGCCCGCCACCATGCCCGCGACAAGGTGCGGGTGAATGTGGTGTCGCCCGGCATGGTCTATTTCGAAGGCGGGGTCTGGCACCGTGTGGAACAGAACGCGCCCGACTTCTTCAAGAAGTCCGTGGCCCGCAACCCAACCGGCCGCTGCGCCACCCCGCAGGAGATCGCCAACGCCGCCGTGTTCCTGGCAAGCCCGGTGTCGAGCTATACCACCGGCATCAGCATGCTGGTGGACGGCGCGGTGACCGACCGGGTGAACTTCTGAGGCCCGGGTTCAAGCTGCTTGCCGCGCCGGACGCCACAGCATCCCGGCGATGCCGCCCGACGTGAGGAGCGCAGTGGCCGTCAGAGCCAGCGGCAGCGAGACATGGCCCGGTGCCGCGATGAACACCGGTTTCCAGACCGGGCCGAACTTGGCCTTGTAGTCACGCAGGCCCTGGAAGCCATAGATGCCGTCGCCCAGGGCGAAGACCCTCGCCCCCAGCCGTCCCATTGGGGCGGCGTAGCGCGCGGCATTGAGGCCGGCGAGTGGCGTCATGCCAATGTCGAAGCTGGCGAAACCGGCCTCCTTCGCCCAGCGGATGGCTTCGAGCAGGAGGAAGTCCATGCTGCTGGGCGGAGCAGCGGAGCTGGACCGCATCAGGTCCACTGCCACTTCCGTGCCGTCGGGCGATGGCATCAACGAAGCAAAGGCGACCGGCCCGGTGTCGGCCCGCGACATGACTGCCAGCGGGGTGCGCGCGAGAAAGGCCCGGTCGAACCGGCCCATGGAGAAAGCCTTCTCGCGCCCGGTATGTCGGGCCAGCCAGTCGGACGATACCCGTTCCAGAGCGTCCCAGTCGTCCGTTTCCCCTGGGGCGCGCACCTGCACCTGCCAGCCGTCGCGCTTGCCGAGCCGGCTCACCACCTGCCGCAGGCGTGACCGCGCAGCGCCATCCATGGAGAAGGACGGGAGCTGCACCACAGCGGTCTCGCCGATCTTGCGCACCGACCAGCCCATGTCGATCAAGGGAAGCAGCAGCTCTTCTGTGGCGGCATAGACTACCGGACTGGCACTGCCTGTATCGGCAGCGGCATGGAAGGCCATCAGGGCCTCCACCCGGTCGTCCGCGGGCCCCACCGGCCCGCCCATGGCGATCCAGAGCCCGCCCCAGCGGCGATACATGACAAAGGATCGTCCAGATGGCGCAAAGACAAAGGACTTGTCGCCGCTGTGCATGAGCCACGCATCCCCCCGGCTCCCGCCGCCTGCCTTCAGGATCGCGTCGGCCCGCGCCAGAGCCTCCGGCCCGCCCCGGTCGCGCGCCTGCTCCCGCGCAGACGGGCTTACAGCTGCAAGGGCGAACACCAGAAGCCCGAGCACGCAGGCTCCAATCATCGCCCGGACAGATCGCGATATGTCGGCATCGCCGGCAATCGTCCACCACACATCTTCCCGGAACGCCGCGTTTCCATGCGAGACCATCATCAGCCAGACGGCCGCAACCAGTACCGCGATGACTGCCGCCAGCCAGGCGAGACTGGGTCCGCGCCCCATGATCCGCGACTGCCGGAAGAACGCCGCACGCAGTGGCAGCATGGCGACCGCAATGGCAGCCAGCAGCGATGCCTCCTCCCAATCCAGCGCCTTGACCAGCGAGAACACTGCCCCGGCCAGCAGCAGACCGATGGTCATCGCCCAAGCGCCCTCGCGCCTGCGCCACAGTCCCGACGCCACGAACAGCAGCAGTACCCCAATGATCGAGGCCAGGAAGTGAGACAGTTCCACCGCCGCCAGCGGCCAGGCTGCGAGCAGGGCGTCGAGACGGTCGGGAAGTGCAGGCTGCGCTGCCGAGGCGAGGAGCGCGACCCCGGCCAGGAAGACCAGGATCGACAGGAGCGGCGGCGCCATTTCGAGCACCCCCTGCGGGCCGCCCAGTGTGCCATCGCGGCCTGCCAGAGCGCCCCGCTCCTCGGCAGGCACGCCAGCGGGCAGGTCTTGCAAGGTAACAGCCGCATTGGCTGTGGCGCCCGCTTCGCCCCCCGCGCTGCCCTTCACCGGGCCAGCCGGTCCTGCCCCAGCCGCATCCACCACATCAGAACCCTCCGCCTCCCACACAACGGGCGACCGGACCGTTTTGTCGCAACAGTGAGGGCCGCGCAATCGCACGCGGGATGGGTGCAGGTTCGATACAGGACGTTTCGCAAAGCCGCAGGACAGGCATCTGCAGGCCGAGAGTGGCCTCGCGCGGACAGCCGCGCTATGCGACCGGACTTCTGACCGGACTTCCCCGCATGACCACCAATATCGCAACCCTTGAAACCGAACTCACCGCCGCCGTGGAAACCGCTGCCGACGAAGCGGCGCTGGAGGCTGTGCGGGTGGCGGCGCTGGGCAAGAAGGGCTCGGTGTCCGAGCTGCTGAAGGGGCTGGGCGGCATGAGCCCGGAGGAGCGGCAGCTGGCGGGCCCGGCGATCAACGGCCTCAAGGTGCGCCTGACTGACCTGATCGCCGCCCGCAAGGCAGTGCTGGCCGAAGCGGCGCTGGATGCGCGGCTGATGGCCGAGCGGGTGGACGTCACCCTGCCTGCCCGCCCGCGCCTCAAGGGCTCGGTGCATCCGGTCATGCAGGTGTTCGAGGAAGTGCAGGCGATCTTCGCCGACATGGGCTTCGCCGTGGCCGAGGGTCCCGACATCGAGGACGACTTCCACAATTTCACCGCCCTGAACTTCCCCGAGAAGCACCCGGCGCGCGACATGCACGACACCTTCTTCTTCAACGAGAAGGAAGACGGCAGCCGCATGCTGCTGCGCACCCACACCAGCCCGGTGCAGGTCCGCACCATGCTGTCGCAGAAGCCGCCGATCCGTATCACCGCGCCCGGCCGCACCTTCCGCTGTGACAGCGACCAGACCCACACGCCGATGTTCCACCAGATCGAGGGCCTGGTGATCGAGGAGGGCATCCATATGGGCCACCTCAAGGGCGTGCTGATGGAGTTCATGCGCGCCTTCTTCGAGGTGGATGACGTGGAAGTGCGGTTCCGCCCTCACCACTTCCCCTTCACCGAGCCCTCGGCCGAGATGGATGTGCGCTGCGACCGGTCGGGCGGCCAGATCCGCATCGGCACCGGCAGCTCGTGGCTCGAGATACTGGGCTGCGGCATGGTGCATCCCAATGTGCTGCGCGCCTGCGGCATCGACCCGGATGTGCACCAGGGCTTTGCCTTCGGCATGGGCATCGACCGGCTGGCGATGCTGAAATACGGCATCCCGGACCTGCGCGACATGTTCGCCGCCGACGTCCGCTGGATCGACCACTACGGCTTCACGCCCACGGTGCAGCCGAACCTGGCGACCGGCTTGAGCTGACGGCAGCCAGCTGCAGCCCATGATCCACCACCTCACCCTCGGCACGGACGACCTGGCCCTGGGCGGGCTGTTCTATGATGCCGTGCTGGCACCGCTGGGGCTTGTGCGGACATGGGACAATGTGGAGCAGGATGGTTGGCTGTGCTGGCAGAGGCACGGGCAGGCACCGTTGGGGCCAGCCACGCAGCCGGGCTTCTGGCTGTGCCGCCCAGCTGACGGACAGGCGGCCAGCGCGGGCAATGGCAGCACCCTCGCCTTCAGCGCCCCGACCCGGGCCGCCGTGCGCGACTTTCACGCCAGGGCGCTGGAGCAGGGCGGCCGGTGCGAAGGGCCGCCAGGCCTGCGCCCGCACTATGGCGCCGACTACTACGGTGCCTATGTGCGCGATCCGGCGGGCAACAAGATCGCCGCCGTCTGCCGCCGCCCCGAGGCCTGGTGGCAGGACCTGAAGACCTGCACCTTCGGCAGCAGTCCGCCGCTAAGGACCCAGCTGGCCCGGCTGGTGGCCATCGGCGTCAAGCAGGCCACCGCCGACACCTATAACGGCATCGCCACCGAGAGCACGCCAGGCGAGCGCTGGCTGGTGGTGGACGGCCAGGCAGAGCCGGTGTGCGTGATCGAGACCACTGCGGTGGAAGCCGTGCCGTTCGACGCCATCACCGCCGGGTTTGCCGCCGCCGAGGGCGAGGGTGATGGCAGCCTCGCGTACTGGCGCGCGGTTCACGAGGCGTGGTTTCGCAGCCAAGGGACCTGGGGCCCTGACCTGTTGGTGGAGGCCGAGCGATTCAGGCTTGGCGAGGTCCTCGACCCCTCTGCCATCGCCAATCCGGACGCGATCCTGGCCGAGGAAGCGCGCAGCGCCCGCGCGTGGCTGTCCAAACCGTAACTTGCCGTTCCCCGGCCACTGTGAGCTGATGCGCCAGCCACAGGCAGTCCTGCGCCGCCACGGAGATCAGTCCATGCAGCCCTCATCGCCCAAGACCGCCCCGGGCCTGATGGGCTTCCTGATTGGCTTCACAGTGGCAGGCTTGCTCCTGATCGCCGGCTCCCGCCTGATCATGACGCTTTGGGGCAAGGCAGCAGCGTTGGTCCCGCAGCATTCAGCCTGACGCGCCGCCAGGACGGGTTCTCCCTTTCCCTGTCAGGAAGCCGA
Organism: Alphaproteobacteria bacterium; assembly: GCA_027484265.1. Classification (GTDB taxonomy): domain Bacteria; phylum Pseudomonadota; class Alphaproteobacteria; order Caulobacterales; family Aquidulcibacteraceae; genus JAIXTH01. The sequence goes on along the minus strand of JAIXTH010000233.1, from coordinate 20,925 downwards.
CGCTAGTATGGGGCTCTGCAGCATGGAGACGGCCCATGGGTCACGCGCTCAAGATCAGTGATCCTGATACCTGCCGGATGGTGGCAGAACTCGCACGTCACCGCGGCATCAGCATGACCCAGGCGGTCCACGACACCATCGCCAAGGCGCTGTCCGATATCGAGGCCGACGCGGACCGCAGGTTTGATGACTGGCTTGAACGCATGAGCCAGGTGCAGGACGATAGCTGGTTTCACGTAGAGCTTGATCGGTCACAGTGGCCAGCCAAGGAAATCTAACTGTGTTGGTTCTGCCAGACACCAACATCTGGATTTCCGTCATCCGATCTGCCGATGCACGTCTCTGGCTGCGCGATCTTGTACGCGGCGCGACACGAGCAACCGTCTTGATGTCGTCGCTATGCCGCTACGAGTTGGAGTTAGGTGTGATCGGTCGCGCCCGTGAGGCGGAATCCAAGCAATCGCTAGAGGCTTTGATGTCCGGCCCGTGGGTTCAGGTCGACTTCACCCCTGAAGCAGCCGTGGCCGCTGCCCAACTGTCTGCAGAGGCGAGATCGAAAGGCCAGAGCCTTGCGACGATCGACGCTCTGTTGGCAGGACATGCTTTGGCTTGCGGCGCTCGCTTCGTGACCGAGGATCGCCGATTGGCCCGGGCGCTGCCGTCCGGGCTGGTTCTCGCCCGGGCAGACTGAGCGGGCGGGTTGCGATTGGGCGTGCCGGAGGCCACAAGCGCGGCGCACCAAGGACCGCTTTCCCATGAAGTTCACCCTCTCCTGGCTCAAGGACCACCTCGACACCGGCGCAGACCTGCCGGCCATTCTCGACGCCATGACCATGGCCGGGCTGGAAGTGGAGCATGTCGACAATCCAGCCGAGAAGCTGGCGGCCTTCTCCGTGGCGAAGATCGTGGAAGCGGTGCAGCACCCCAACGCCGACCGGCTGCGGGTCTGCCAGGTCGATACCCGCGACGGCCGCAAGGAAATCGTGTGCGGCGCGCCCAACGCCCGGCCCGGCCTGACCACGATCTATGCGCCGCTGGGCACCTTCATTCCCGGCAGCGGCATCACGCTGGAGCCGCGCGCGGTGCGCGGCGTGGTGTCGAACGGCATGCTGTGCTCGGCCGCCGAGCTGGAGACGGCAGACGAGAGCGACGGCATCCTCGAGCTGGATGGTGCGCTGGCGGTGGGCACGGCGGCGGCCGAGGCGCTGGGCCTCGCCGATGCTGTGATCGACTTCGAAGTGACCCCCAACCGGCCTGACTGGCTCGGCGTGGACGGGATTGCGCGCGAGCTGGCCGCCGCTGGCCTGGGCACCGTCAGGACTGCGCCGGTCACCCCGGTGCCCGGCAGCTTCCCCTGCCCCGTCAGTGTGCGGATCGACAGCCCGCAGGCCTGCCCGGCCTTTGCCGGGCGCCTGATCCGCGGCGTGAAGAACGGCCCGAGCCCGCAGTGGCTGCAGGACCGGCTGCGGGCCATTGGCCTGCGCCCGATCAGTGCGCTGGTGGATGTGACCAACCTGTTGTCCTACGACCGCGCCCGCCCGCTGCACGTGTTTGATGCCGGCAAGCTGACCGGTGGCCTGGTTATCCGCATGGGCCGCGACGGCGAGAGCCTGACGGCGCTGGACGGCAAGACCTATGCCCTGCGCCCGGCCGACTGCGTGATCGCCGATGACACTGGTGTGGTGTCGATCAGCGGCATCATGGGCGGCGAGCCCACCGGCTGCACCGACGACACCACCGATGTGTTCCTGGAAAGCGCACTGTGGACCCCGCTCAACATGTTCCAGACCGGCCGGGCCACCGGGATCGTCTCCGACGCCCGCTATCGTTTCGAGCGCGGCGTCGACCCGGGCTTCATGCTGCCCGGGCTGGAACTCGCCACCCGCCTGATCCTCGATCTGTGCGGCGGCGAGGCCTCCGATGTGGTGATGGACGGCGCTGTGCCCGCTGGCCGCGCGCCGGTGGTGTTCGATCTGGCCGCCACCTGGCGCCTCACCGGCATGGACGTGCCCGAGGCCGAGCAGGTGCGGATCCTGACCACGCTGGGCTTCACGCCCGAGGCGCTGGGGGAGGGCCGCTATCGGGTGGCGATGCCCAGCTGGCGGCGCGATGTTGAGGGGCCTGCCGACCTGGTGGAGGATATCGCCCGCATCGCCGGTTTCGACCATCTGCCGCAGACCCCGCTGCCCCAGCGCGCCGGGCGCAAGCTGCCCACCGAGACTCCGCGCCAGCAGCGCGTGCGGATCGCACGCCGCACGCTCGCGGGCCTTGGCTGGAGCGAGGCCGTCACCTGGAGCTTTGCCCAGCGCGCCATCTGCGAGCTGTTCGGCGCCCCGCAGGGCGGTGGCCCGCTGCTGCTGGCCAATCCGATCGCCAGCGATCTCGATTGCATGCGTCCCTCGGCGCTGATCCACCTGATCCTCGCCAGCCAGCGCAATGCCGACCGGGGTTTCGGGCGGCTGGCGCTGTTCGAGGCCGGGCCGGTCTATGCGGGCGATGCACCGGGCGACCAGCAGACCGTGCTGGCGGCCGTGACCCGGGGTGCCGAGCGGCACTGGGCCGGTGAGGCTGCGCCGGATGTGTTCTCGGTCAAGGCCGATCTGATGGGCGTGCTGGAAGCTCTGGGCGCACCGGTTGCCGGCATGCAGGTGGTGCAGGGTGCACGCAGCTGGTGGCATCCGGGCCGCTCGGGCACGGTGCGCATGGGGCCGAAGACGGTGATCGCCGAGTTCGGCGAGCTGCATCCGCGGGTGCTGAAGGCCATGGGCGTGGACGGCCCGGTGCTAGGTTTCGAGCTGTTCCTCGAGGCGATCCCGCCCGCGAAGACCAAGGTTGGCAAGGCCAAGCCCAAGCTGACCCTCAGCCCGTACCAGCCGCTGTCGCGCGACTTCGCCTTCGTGGTGCCGCAGGGCACCGCCGCCGGCGACCTGACCCGGGCTGTCGCCAATGCCGACAAGAGCCTGATCGCCGGCGTGAGCGTGTTTGACCGCTATGCCGGCCCCGGCGTGCCGGACGGCCACGTGTCGCTGGCGCTGGAGGCCAGGATCCAGCCGCAGGCCGCCACCCTCACCGACGCCGAGATCGAGGCCCTTGGCCAGAAGATCGTGGCCGCCGCCACCAAACAGGGCGCAAGCCTGCGGGGGTAAAGCCGGGGATCGGACTTGGAAGCTCTCGATCTGGCGGCTGGCGAGCCAAACAAGATTGATCGGGCTGTAATTCTTCCTTAAGATGAGGATATGACCTGTCCGTTCTCTACGTTCCCCTGCGAGTGGGGGCCGGATGTGCTTGCGCACAAAGGCGAGCAGCGGATATCCGGAGAGACTTTTGGCAGCATCAGAACCTTCTTTCGGACGGAGCAGGTTAGCGCGAAAGGTCTTGTCGGAACCATGACCCGTGGCCTTCCCAGTCAGCTAGCGCTGCGGGTTTCCGCCAGGATCATTCTGCGAACCGACGGTGCGTCACCACTGCCCTATCTTCAGATCGAAGTTCTCGGATTGATGGAACAGCCCGCACTCTGGATCGTGATCGGGTTCTACAGACTCAACAGTGAACTCATCCTCGAAGCCGGATTGATCCAGCTTCACGAGCAAATGCAGGGCCAGGGGTGGGGCAGCGTTCTGGTCAGGAATCTGGCGGACGTAGCTGACGTGTTGTCGGTCAGCGCGATCCAGTTTCAGGCTGGAATGTCTGTTGGTGGCTATGCATGGGCGCGGTTCGGCGGCGTGCCGGTGGATCCCGCAGCTTTTGCAGCCATGCTGAAGGAAAGATTGGCGCGATCGGACGATGGCAGCCTCACGGCGGAAGACCACGCGGCGCGGGTGCAGCTCGGCGTGTGGCTCGACGAAGACGGCGAGCAATTTGTACAGCGTCTGCCCACATTGCTGTCCGGACAGGACAGCATGGCGGGGGTGATCCGGGGCTGTCTGCTTGGCTCGACGTGGATGGGCTATTGGGAGCCTGGCAACCCGCAGCATCGCGCCCAGCTGGCCGCGGCCTTGAACCTCCGGAAAGGTGGCACTTAACCTGCCGTATGAACTGGGGTATAAGACATCTCATGAGACGTTTTCTTCCTCCCATGCCGGTCCAGCCTGCTCGCGGGATGGTTGACGGTTTCACCGACGCGATTGGCTTGCGGCAGATTGCCATGCCCGACGGGATGCCTGTCTCAGCTCCTCTTGATGCCAGCGGGAACGCTCCGATCAAGAAGACGGCACAGAAGTTCCGATAGTCGCAGTTGGGACCCGAGCCGGCACGGACTTCTGTTGCGAGACCGCTCCCCACTCTGTCCAGGCAATGCATCCCGTCCGCACCAGCGTGGCATGTGTGCCATTGAGGCCAACGACGTGAAGGCACCGAACTCAAGCCACTCTGTCAAAGCAGGATTGCGCGTACAGCTGCGCCGCGCCCGGAAAGCGCAGGCAGTCGAACAGCCAGACGCAGGGACCAGGCTGGTGCGCCTGTTTCCAGAGAGCCTGACCGGCCCGCCCGCCGGTTTCGGCTGCGTTGCCGGCTATGTGCCGGTGGGCAGCGAGATCGACCCCCGGCCGCTGTTGCGGTGGCTGGCCGCACGGGGCTGGCGCACGGCATTTCCCGCTGCCTCGCCCGGCACGGATGCCGGGCCGATGGTCTTCAAGGAATGCCCGGTGGACGGGCCGTTCGTGCCGGGGGCGTGGAAGGTGCCGGAGCCGCCATCAACCTTGCCCGCCGTGTGGCCGCAGATGATTTTGGTGCCCCTGCTGGGGTTTGACCGCACCGGAGGGCGGCTGGGCCAGGGGCAGGGGCATTATGATGCTTGCATTCAAGCACTTCGGGCGCACGGACCTGTCGTGACGGTGGGTCTGGCCTATGCCGTGCAGGAGGTGGAGCTGCTGGAGCTGGAGCCGCACGATCAGTTGCTGGATTGGATCGTGACCGAAAAGGCGGCATACCGCGCGACCGGTCGGCGGGCTCGGTAAACAGGAGTCCTTGTGCGCATAGCGTTCTTTGGCGACGTCGTTGGCAAGCCGGGCAGGCGGATCCTGTCGGAGGTGCTGCCGCGACTTCGCGTCGATCTCAAGCTGGATTTCGTGATCCTGAATGCCGAGAATGCCGCCGACAATGGTTTTGGCATTACCGAGGCCGTGGCGAACGAATTGTTCCAGTCCGGTGCCGACTGCCTGACGCTCGGCAACCACTCCTGGGACCAGCGCGAGGCCATGACGTTCATCAGCCGCGATCCGCGTGTGCTGCGCCCGGCCAATTATCCGCCCCTGACCCAGGCCCCCGGCCGCGGCGCCAACCTGTTCCAGCTGCGCGATCGCACGGTTCTGGTGGTGTCGGTGATGGGACGCCTGTTCATGGATTCGCTCGACTGCGCCTATTCGGCGGTCGAGCGCGAGGTGTCGGCCTGCCCGCTGGGCCTGGCTGCCGATGCGATCGTGGTGGACGTGCATGCCGAAGCCACCAGCGAGAAGCAGGGCATTGCCCATTTCCTCGACGGACGCGCCAGCCTGGTGGTGGGCACCCATACCCATGTGCCGACTGCCGATGCCCGGATCCTGGGTGGCGGCACCGGCTTCATCACCGACCTTGGCATGTGCGGCGACTATGACAGCGTGATCGGCATGAAGAAGGACGTCTCGGTGCGCCGCCAGTCGATCCGGCTGCCGGGGCCCCGGGTGGAGAGCGCGAGCGGACCGGGGATGGCCTGCGGTGTGGTGGTCGAGCTGGGTGGCAATGGCCTGTGCCAGCGGATCGAGCCGGTCCGGATCGGTACCGGGCTCACCGAGCATATTCCCGAGTTCGGCTGAGGCAGGCGGCGATGGCTGCGCGCCTGCCGGAGGGGTTGCGGCTGTTGCCGGAGGCACTGGACCGGGCCGGCCAACAGGCGCTGCTGGCGGAGGTTCTGGCCTGTCTGGCGGCCGCACCGCCGTTCCAGCCGGAGATGCCCCGGACCGGGAAGTCCCTCAGTGTACGGATGAGCAACGCCGGGAAGCTTGGCTGGGTGTCGGACCGGGCGGGCGGGTATCGCTATCAGCCTCACCACCCCGCGACAGGCGCCCGCTGGCCCGCGATCCCGGACAGCCTGATGGCGCTGTGGCGGCGCAGCTGCGCCTGGCCCGACCCGCCGGAGGCCTGCCTGATCAATCTGTACACGGCAGAAGCCAGGATGGGCCTGCATGTGGATGCCGATGAAGAGGCGCTGGCGGCGCCGGTCCTGTCGGTATCGCTGGGCGCAACCGCGCTGTTCCGGGTCGGTGGTCCGCAGCGGAACGATCCGACCGCATCGCTGCCGCTGCGCAGTGGCGATGTGCTGGTGCTGGCAGGCGCCGCCCGCAGCTGCCATCACGGCATCGACCGCATCCGCCCCGGCACCTCGCAGCTGGTCAGCCGCGCACTGCCGGGTGTGGAGCGGATCAACCTCACCCTGCGCCGGGTCACGATCCCCCGGCGCTGACCTGGCGCCCGGTCAGGGTGCCACGAATCCGGGCCAGGTGCGCATATAGTCGATGAAGCTCGGCCCAAGGCCCTCTGCCGCCAGATGCGCGGCGCTGACCGGCAGGGGGGCGTGGGTGAAGTCCGGGTCGGCCTGGAACCGGCGCGGCAGGTCGTGGTGGATGATCGCCGCCCGCCCCGCCATCACGAAATCGGCGCCGCCATCGATGCAGCGCCGGGCATCTGCGGTACTGCGCACATGCCCGGCCACCCCGAGCCGGGTTCCGCCGCGCGGCAGGCGGGCGAACAGGTCGAGCAGCGAGGCCCCGCCCAGGGACGGATCCTGTGCCGGCTTGGAATAGTTCCACATCGACATGTCGAGATAGTCGATCAGACCCGAGTTCATCACCTCCTCGGCCAGCTCCATCGCTTCGCTGGTCTCGAGCCCGAACCGCTCGGGCGAGAGGCGCAGCCCGACCTGGAAGTCCGGACGGCAGGCCTTGCGGATCCCGGTCAGAACCTCGCGCAGCAGGCGGCTGCGCCCGGCAGCACCGCCGCCCCAGTCATCCTGGCGCTGGTTGGTCTCGGGGCTGAGGAACTGGGTGAGAATATAGCCGTGGGCGCCGTGCACCTCGACGCCGTCGAACCCGGCCAGCTCGGCCCGGCGGGCACCGGTCACGAAGGCCTCCACCAGCCCCTCGACCTCTTCGCCCTTCAGCGCCCGGGCGCCCTCGGTGTCGGAGGCGCTGACCGGCTGCTCGCCGATCAGGTCGGCAGTGGTGCGGGCGCCGGCGTGGTGCAGCTGGACCGAGGACACACTGCCCGCCGCCTTGATCGCGGCTGCCAGCCGCGTGAGGCCCGGCAGCTGGGCATCATCGAAAATCCCCAGCTGTCCGGGAAAGCCCTGACCGATGGGCTGCACATGCGCCGCGCAGGTCATGGTCAGCGCAAAGCCACCTTCCGCCCGCTTGGTCAGCCACCGATACTCGTCATCCGACAGGGTACCATCGGGATTGCTCTGCAGATTGGTCAGGGGCGCCAGGGCCACGCGGTGGGGCCAGGCTGGACCCCGCTTCAGGGCCAGGGGCGTGAACAGCGGATGCTTCGACAAAAGTGCCTCCAGAACAGAACGACGAGGTACTGGGCGGTCTCAGCGTAATGCGGGAACCAGCCCAATCGACAAGCCGAAGACTTCAAGGTTTCCACCACGTAGACGCGCCGAGACCGGTGCCGACAGTGCATCGACCTGCATCCCTTCGGGCCGGAGGGCGCCCACGCCGGCAATCTCGCCTTCGGCACGTCCATCAGCGTCCAGGCCAATCCCTCCCTTGAGCTCCGAGAAGCTCAGCGGGCCCCAGATCAACTCGCCCGCCATCAATTCGAAACGCCCGCCGGCGGCCCGCCAGCGGTCGACAGACTGTGCAAGCGCGTCGGCTTCATTGAGGGGGCCGGCCACGCGGGCGTGGGTGATGGTGTCGCCCAGAATGGCACCGGGCCCGGCCAGCGACTGCGTCAGACGCAGCTGTCTGAGGTCGGCCATGAAGGCAAAGCGCTCCGGGTTGCGCGGGTCGTGCACAAGGTGCAGTTCGCCCTGATCGAGATCCCAGCCACGATCGTCCGGCCCGTTGGCCGCAGCCGACAGGCCGCCAGCCTGCACCGAGAACCGCTCCAGCCCGCCATCGCCGCGCACCCGCACACTGCCCGCCAGCAGCCGGGCCTCGACCCGGCGGGCGGGGCCGTCGCCGATCCGCACCCGCAGGCCGTCGGCCCGGTCCAGCACCCAGAGCCGCGGATTGAAAGGGGTGGTGGTGACCGCAAACCGGTCCGCGCTCAGCTGGCCACCGCCCGGCAGCGGGGCGATCAGACTGGTAGCCGCCACGGTCAAACGGTAGGGCCAGCCGGAAACCGACAGCTCCGCCCAGCTCGCACGCCCCTCCAGCGCGGCCGCGGCGCGCTGCTCGATCTCGCGCGCCAGCATGAACCACCACGCCGTATAGGCGCCTGACAGCACCACGGCGATCACCCAGGCCCAGACGATCCAGCCCTGGACCCTGCCTGGCCCCCTGCCCTGCTGCATGCTGCTGCCTGCCATGGTTCAGCCCGCACCCTTCGCCAGCAGCAGCGCACGGGTGCCCTGCTCGATCCTGGCCTCGAGCTGCTCCATGAAGGGGCCGCGCTTGAGGCCGGCCTCGATCGGATCGAGCACGTCGAACGTGGCCAGTCCCGGCTGCCGCAGCACACCATGGGCGGGCCACACCGTGCCGGTATCGAGCGCCACCGGCACACAGTCCACGCCCAGCAGGCCATAGATCGCCGCCACGCCTGGCTTGTAGTCGGGGGCGGCATCCAGGTCCTGGCGCGTGCCCTCCGGGAAAATGATGATCGAGCGGCCAGCCGCCAGTTGTTCCCTGGCCTCGGCCACCATCTGCTTGAGCGCCTTCATGTGACCGTCGCGGTCGATGGCGATCATCCCGGCCCGGCGCGCATACCAGCCAAACACCGGCATCTGCAGCAGCTCCTGCTTGAGCACAAAGCAGGGAACCGGCTTGATGAACAGGAACGGCACGATGGTATCCATCATGCTGTGGTGCTTCATCGCGATCAGCACCGGCTTGTCCGGGAAGCGCTCGCCATGCCGCAGCTGCCAGCGGATGCCCATGATCCAGCGCGCGCCGAACATCACGATCCGCGCCCACATCGGACACACTGCCTGCGCAGCCTTCCGGCTGAATACGGCTGCCGGCATGCCAATCAGGCCCGTCACGAAGATCGACCCATACAGCCACACGACAAACAACAGGGACCGGATCAGTCTCACGCAGGGCTCCGCTCGCTCATCAGCTCCTCGGGCAGGCGCAGGACAACGCGGGCATGCACCAGGAGATACTTTGTGTATTCCAGCAGCAGCCCCCGCAGGACCCGCTGGCTGGACCAGGCGTCCGGCACATCATAGGGCGCCTCCCGGATGCCATAGGGGATTACCTGCACGCCGGGTATAGCGCGGCGCACTTCCAGCAGCGCCCGCGGCATGTGGTAGGTCTCGGTCACCAGCACCAGGCGCCGGACACCATGTCGCGCCACCCAGTCCTCGACCTCGAGGGCGTTGCCGATGGTGCTGTCGGCCTGCTTGCCCAGATCGATGCAGCAGGCGAACACGCGGTCACTGCCGCCAGATACAGCCTGCACCTCCGGGGCGGTGGCGGCCCGATAGACGCCCGAGATCAGCAGTCGCCCCACCTGCCCGCGCTCGACCAGCGCCACGCCGGTGCGCAGCCGCGCATCGGACCGGCCCGTGAGCACCACCGCAGCCTCGGCCTCCACCTCCGGCGGGCCGAGCGGGCCCGTCAGGGCTTCATGGGCATAGCGGTTGAAGCCGACGAAGAACGCCACCGCGCCCGCCAGGGCAGCCGCCATGATGGCGCGGGAGATCCAGGTGGAGAGGCCGATCCGGCGCTTCATCCCTCACACGAGCTCCCGCAGGGTCTCGCGGGCGGCGATCCAGGCCGCGAGCGCGCTGGCAGCCGCAGTCACCACTGGCGCCAGCAGCAGGATCCACACATCACTCCACTGGATCAACACACCGCCCTGGGTAAGACCCGTGGCACCTGCGCTCATGACCGCGAGGCCGCCGACAACCAGCAGGCCAGCCACAGCTGCCCCGGCGAGGCCCGATACAAAGCCCAGCCGCAGGAACCGGGCCTGGACCTCGGCCGCGACGAACGCATCCTGTGCGCCCACCAGATGCAGGATTTCCACCGCCTCGCGCCGGGTCTCCAGTGCAGCCCGGGCCGCGAAGGCAATCGAGGCCCCCGCCGCCCCGAGCAGAGCCACCAGCGCCACCAGGGCAAAGCCGCGCAACACACCGGATGTCCGCAGGATCTCGCCGGAATAGCGGCTGTGATCATCCACTTCCGCCTGGAATCCAGCTGTCTCCAGCTGCTCGGCAATGCGGGCTTTCAGGCCCTCGGCCTGCGGGTCGACCCCCACTTCGATCAGGCGCGGCACATCCAGTTCGTCGAGCAGCGGACCGATATCGCTGCCGACGCTCTCCAGCAGGTCCTTGGCCCGCTGGCGGGTCATGGGCTCGGCCTGGGTGACGCCGGGAACAGCGCGGATCACGGTGGCGGCGCGGATCAGGTCCTGATCGGTGCGCGGCTCTTCAACCAGGACCGTCATGGCGCTGCGCAGGTCGCTGGTCCAGGTGTCGGCGGCGCGGAAGCCCGCCCGGGCGATCAGGCCCGCGAGGCAGCCGAGCGCGCACATGATCGCCACCACGATCATCAGGGGCCGCGCCTGACGCCGGTCGGCTGGCAGAAGCGCGGTCTCGCCGATGCCGAGGAAGCGCTTGATCCGCGCGAGGAGGTCCAGCAGCGGGTTCATGGCGCCATGCCCCGGGTGACCTGGCCATTCTCGATCCGGAACACCGGCACCCCGGCGCGGCGCACCAGCTCCTGGTCGTGGGTGGCGATCACCACCGTGGTGCCGAACCGGTTCAGCTCGACGAACAGCTTGATCAGGCGCGCGCCCATGACGGGGTCGACGTTGCCGGTCGGCTCGTCGGCGATCAGCAGCGACGGCTTGCCCACCACCGCCCGCGCGATCGCCACCCGCTGCTGCTCGCCGCCGGACAGGGTTTCGGGCAGGGCATCCATCCGCTCCCCCAGGCCCACCCACTTGAGCAGTTCCTCGACATCCTCGGCATATTCCTCATAGCCCATGCCCCGGACCCGGAACGGGATCGACAGATTGTCGAACACCGTCAGGTGCGGCAGCAGCCGGAAGTCCTGGAACACCACCCCGATCTTGCGCCGTAGCAGCGGCAGCACGTCGCGCCCCGCAGCTCCCACATCCACATCAAACAGCTTGAGCGAGCCGCGCGTCGGCAGCAGCGCCAGATACATCAGCTTGAGCAGCGTGCTCTTGCCCGCGCCGGAGGGTCCGGTGAGGAAATAGAAGCCGCCGCGCTCCAGCGTCAGCGACACGTCGCGCAGGGCCGGATTGGCGTTGCCATAGGCGAACCCGACCCGGTCGAAACGCACGATCGGGCCGTCCGTCTCTGGAATGGGATCAAGGGTGGCAGGGTTCACGGGTGGACTCCGAGGGCGAATAAGCCCCTAGCTCTGGGCGACATTGTGTCTGGCCAATGAACCGGTGCCATGATTCTGACCTGTCCCGCCTGCTCGGCCAAGTACAAACTGGCCGATACCGCGATCCCTGCGCAAGGGCGCAAGGTCCGTTGTGCTGCATGCGGTCATTCCTGGCACCAGGAGGCCGCGCCTGACGTGCGCGCCGCTGGTGGCGAGAGTGGGGCAGGTACAGCGGCCCCCGCAGCCCAGACCGCAGCCGCGCAGCCCGCCGAGGAAACCCGGCCTGGCGCAGGGGGCGACGACATTGTCCTTGACCGGCGTGGCCGCAAGGACCGGCGCAAGCTGTCGCTGGCAGCCCTCTGGCCATTCAAGCCCAAGGGCGAGCGGCGCGCGGCCCCGCGCCGCAAACAGCCGCCGCCTGTAGCGGTGGCCGCCCGCCAGAAAGTGCATGGCCGCATCCAGCTGGTACACCGGCTGGCGGCAGCCACTGCCTGGTTGGTCACCCTGGGACTGGGGGCCGGCGGGGCCTGGGCCGGGATCCACTACCGGGCCGATGTGGTGAAGGCCTGGCCGCAGAGCGCCTCGCTCTATGCCTTCATCGGGCTGCCCGCCAATCTGTATGGCATCGACATCGGCCGGATCCAGGTGCGCGACGGCGTGGATGCACGCGGACCGCGCATCGTGGTGGGCGGGGTGCTGCGGTCGGTGGCGCGCGAGCGGGTGGCTGTGCCGTATCTCAAGGTCGCGCTGGTGGGCAGCGACGGCAAGGAAAAGGCCAGCTGGATGGTGGACCCTGGCATCACGGTGCTGGAGCCCGGCCAGCTGCATCCGTTCGAGACCGTGCGGCGCAATCCGCCCCGGGGCGAGCTGACCGCCGTAATCGCCTTCGCCGAGCCGCCGCCGGCCGCGCCGCGCCCGCCACCCCCCGAACCGGAGCCACCCACCGGCAAGTCCGGCCTGATGGGTGCGCAGGCCGCCGAGCCTGCAGCTGCACCCGCAGCGGCTACGCCCCCTGCTACACCCCCTGCCACGCCCCCTGCCACCGCGCGCTAGTCCCGGGTCGGCGGCCCCCTTCCACGATGCAGGTGCCATCCCCATCTGCACGCCACCATGCTGCCGCACGACATCCCTCACGATCCGCCGATCGAGACCTTCCTCGCGCTGGCCCGGCGTGCGTTTGAAGAACTTCCCGACGAGGTGCGCCAGGCCTGCGGGCGGGTGATCTTCCGGGTGGCTGAATATGCCGATCACCAGACCCTGCGCAGCGTCGATCTCGATGACCCGATGAAGCTGAGCGGGCTCTATGTGGGCGCCTCGATCCTGCCAGAACTGGCCAGTCACGGCTCGACCCATGTGCCCGAGGTGTGGCTGTACCGCCAGCCGATCCTGGCCGAATGGCGCGAGCTGGGCGATGTGATGCTGGACGAGCTGGTGGCCCATGTCCTGATCCACGAAATCGCCCACCACTTCGGCTATGACGATGACGAGATCGACTGGGTACAGGCGGATTGAGGGCTGTCTCTGCCGGTAGCATTTGGACTTGCGCCCGGTTTCGGCTAAGGCCGCCCGCGATCCATTCCGCCGGGCCGCACCCTGCCCGGCCTCCAGCATCGAAAGTCGGTACCCACCATGGTCAAGGTCATCGCCAGCAGCCTGCGCAAGGGCAATGTGGTCGAGCACGAGGACGGCAAGCTCTATGTCATCCTCACCACCCAGAACATCCACCCCGGCAAGGGCACTCCGGTGACCCAGGTCGAGATGCGGCGCATCGTCGATGGCATCAAGGTGACCGAGCGCTTCAAGACCACCGACAGCGTCGAGCGCGCCTTCGTGGACGAGCGGGCGTACAATTATCTGTATGACGACGGCTCGAACTACGTGTTCCAGAACCCGGACAACTACGAGCAGGTGGAAGTGCCGCACGATGTGCTGGGCGATGATGCGGTCTATCTGCAGGACGGGATGGAAGTGTACCTGACCCTGCACAACGACGTGCCGCTCTCGGCCGTGCTGCCGACCCGCGTGACCCTCACCATCACCGACACCGAACCCACGGTGAAGGGCCAGACCGCCTCCTCGTCCTACAAGCCCGCCATGCTGGAAAACGGCGTGCGCACCATGGTGCCGCCCTACATCACCGCCGGCACCCGGATCGTGGTGCTGACCGAGGACGGCTCCTACGTGGAACGCGCCAAGGACTGATCGGGCTCACCGGAGCCCCGCTGCTCGCAGCGGGGCAGCGCGAAGCGCACGGTCGCCGGCTCCAAAGCGCCGCTGCAAGCAGCGGCGCTCCGGTGGCACACTGCCTACAGCAGCACCCGCGGGTTCATGATGCCGTGGGGGTCGAAGGCGGTCTTGATGGCGCGCATCAGGGCGAGGTGCGTGGGGGGTTCGCGGCGGATGAACTCGTCGCGGCGGCTGATGCCGATGCCATGCTCGGCCGAGATCGAACCATCGAGACCCACGGTCACATCGTGCACCGCCTCGATCAGGGCCGGAGCCAGGGCGCGGAACGCGTCGGGCTCCATGCCGGCGGGCTGCACCACGTCATAGTGGATGTTGCCGTCGCTGCAGTGCCCGAACGCCACGATCCGGGCCCCGGGCACCAGCCGGTTCACCACCGCATCGGCGGCAGCCAGGAATTGCGGGATCTTCGAGACAGGTACCGACACATCGTGCTTGGCGGCGGCGCCCTCGGGTTTCTGGCCGGCACTCATCTCCTCGCGCAGGAACCAGAAGGCCTTGGCCTGGGTCTCGTTCTGCGCCAGCAGCGCATCGCCCGCCAGCCCGGCCTCCAGAGCCGCACCCAGCGCCTCCTCGCAGCGCGCCAGCAATCCGGCGTCAGAGCCCTCGAACTCCACCAGCGCCAGCCACGGCCAGGCATCGGGGAACGGATCGCGTGACGGGGTGTTCCTTACCGCCAGCTCGACGCCGGTGCGGTTCATCACCTCAAAGGCCGCCACCGCGCCGGTGGCATCTTCCAGCCGGTGCAGCAGCGCCACCGCCTGGTCCGGGGTTTCGAGACCCAGCATCGCCACCGCCATCACCTGCGGCCGCGACACCATGCGCAGGGTCGCCGCGGTCACAAGGCCCAGCGTGCCCTCGGCGCCGATCAGCAGCTGCTTGAGGTCGTAGCCGGTATTGTCCTTGCGCAGGCTGGACAGGCCGGCATGGAGCGAGCCATCCGGCAGCACCGCCTCGATGCCCAGCACCTGCGCCCGCATCATGCCGTGGCGGCGCACATGCACACCGCCGGCATTGGTCGAGATCAGACCGCCGATCGTGGCCGAACCCTCGGAGGCGAGGCTGAGGGGAAAGCGCTTGCCAGCCTCGCGCGCGGCATCCTGCACCCGGGTCAGCACCACACCGGCTTCGGCGATGATGGCATCGTCCACGGGGTCGATGCTGCGGATCGCGGTCATGCGGCGGGTGGACACGAGGATCTCGCCGCGCGGGATCTGGGCTCCCACCAGGCCGGTGTTGCCGCCCTGGGTGGTGACCGCGATCCGGTTCTGGTGACAGATGGCGAGGATCGCCTGCGCCTGGTGTGTGGTCTGCGGCATCAGCAGCAGCGGGGTGGAGCCGGTCCACTGGTCGCGCCACTCAACGAGGTGCGGCAGGATCAGATCCTGATCGGCGGTCCAGCCACCCGGTCCGGCGGCGTCCTTGAGGCGGTCGATGACGGCAGAATCGATCCCGGCGGGCAGGCCCATGGCGGCGGTTTCCTATTGAATGCGACGCACGCGATAGCCCCGGTTGGAGCCCTCGACGCTCAGAAGGTACGAACCCAGTGCCGCACGGCGGATGGTCACCGCAAACGGTGCCCGGCGCGACGGCGTGATCTCGCCCGCATCCACGAACTGCCAGACCTGCTGGTTGTCCATGGTCAGGGTGGTGCGGCCGCCGCTGACCCGCACCTGGGTGACGGTCATGGTCTGGACATTGAGCGCTTCCTCGCGGGCGCGCTCCTCGGCGCGGCGGGCCTCGCGCTCCTGGCGGGATGCGGCCTGCTCCGGGGTCTGGGCGCGGCCTCCGAACAGGTTGGGCAGGGACGGGAGATTGAAGCCGAAGCTCTCGCGCTGCACCTGCTCGACTTGCCGGCGGTCCATGGCCACCACGTCCTGCCGCGCCTCGCGGCCGCGCAGCTCGGCGACGGAGCGGTCATAGCAGGCCAGCCGCTCGGTGGGGTCGGTGATCTGCGCGCAGGCATAGAGCGGATCGAGTGGCGAGGCAGGCGCCGCGGGCGCCGCCGTCTGGGCCAGAACCGCTGACCCACCCGCCAGCACGGCACCGGCCGCCGCAATCATCGCCAGAAGTGGCCTTGGACGAGCTGGCATGCCCGTTTCTCCTTCACAAGCCGTTCATGTTGGGCACGGCACTGAGGCCGCCCCATAGCCGAACCCGCTCCGTCCGCCTATAGGGCGCGGGTTCACGTCGTCATCCAAGTCCCACAACGGAGGAAACCTCCCATGATCCTGACCCGTCGCGCTGCACTTGTCGGCACCGCTGCCGTCGCCACCTCAGCTGCCCTTGCCGCTTGTGGCAACAACAATGCCGACGGGCTGGAAAGCACGACCCTGCATCTGGGTAATGGCGCCGAGCCGCTGTCGCTCGATCCGCATATCGC
Organism: Alphaproteobacteria bacterium; assembly: GCA_027484265.1. Taxonomy (GTDB): domain Bacteria; phylum Pseudomonadota; class Alphaproteobacteria; order Caulobacterales; family Aquidulcibacteraceae; genus JAIXTH01. The sequence continues at coordinate 4,797 of JAIXTH010000233.1, read as the reverse complement.
GTCGGGCACCTGGGAGAACCGGATCATCGGCGACATGCTGATCGGCCTGACCACGGAAGACCCGCAGGCACGCCCGATCCCCGGCATGGCAACCGAATGGACCACCAGCGACGATGGCCTGGTGTGGACCTTCAAGCTGCGCGACGCGGTGTGGTCGGATGGCGTGGCGGTGACCGCCGAGGACTTCGTGTTCGCCTTCCAGCGCCTGTTCACCCTGCAGCCGTCGGCCAAGTACGCCTCGCTGCAGTACGTCATCAAGAACGCCCAGCGGATCCATACCTCGGTCGGCAAGGCCGATGCGGTTCCGGTCAGCGAACTGGGCGTGAGGGCGATCGACCCCAAGACCGTCGAATTCACGCTCGAGCATCCGGCGCCCTACCTGCCGGGCCTGTTCACGCACTACACCGCCTTCCCGGTGCCGAAGCATGCTGTGGAAGCCCATGGCAAGGACTGGGTGGAGCCGGGCAAGTACGTGGCCAACGGCCCGTATGTGCTGGAGCAGTGGAAGCTGAACGACTTCGTCCACGTGAAGAAGAACGAGCGATTCTGGGACGCCGCGAACGTCTGCCTGAGCCAGGTGTTCTTCTATCCCACCAGCGACGACACCAGCGCCGAGCGCCAGATGCGCAGCGGCGAGCTGGACGTGCAGACCAATTTCTCCGGCTCGCGCCTGGAGGAGATCAATCGCAACCTGCCGGGCTATGCCCGCGTGCACACCTATCTCGGCCTGACCTACTATCTCTTCAACATGCGCAACGAGAAGTTCCAGGACAAGCGCGTGCGCCAGGCCCTCAATATGGCGCTGGACCGCGAGTTCATCACCAAGGACATTCTCAAGGGCGGCCAGCAGCCGGCCTATTCGCTGGTGCCGCCGGGCATCGCCGACTTCCAGTCGGGCGCCAGCCGCCTGAGCTGGGCCGACACCCCGCGTGCCGAGCGCCTGGTCCAGGCCAAGGCGCTGCTGGAAGAGGCCGGCTATGGGCCCGACAAGCCGCTCACCTTCTCACTCTCGCACCGCAACGGCGGCGACAACCCGCGGATCGTGCCGATCGCCCAGGCCAACTGGCGCGAGATCGCCCCGTGGGTGCAGCCCGAGCTGATCGGGGCCGACACCCAGATCAATTACGAGAAGCTCCGCACCGGCGACTTCGAGGTGGGTGATGCCGGCTGGATCGCCGACTTCAACGACGCCAAGAATTTCATCTATCTGTTCGAGACCCGGACCGGCCAGATGAACTATGGCCAGTATTCCAATCCGGAATACGACCGGCTCGCCGCCGCTGCCGATGTCGAGGCCGACGCCGCCACCCGGGTGCAGCTGATGAAGCAAGCCGAGAAGGTGCTGCTGGACGATAATGGCGTGATGCCGGTGTTCTTCCTCACCAACCGCAATCTGGTCAGCCCGCGCGTCAGCGGCTGGGTCGACAATGCCACCGACATCCACCGCCTGCGCTATCTGTGCCTCGAAGACGCCGCCGCTGGCGCCGCCGAGAAGAAGTAGGGCACACGCGTCCGGTCCGGCTCACGGGCCGGACCGCCAGACAGGACAAGGGCCGGATGCGATGGCATCCGGCCCTTCTTGTTGTGGCCTGTCAGGACCGGCCCGGTTCAGTCCACCGACGTCGGCGGGGCCTGGGTCAGGAAGGACGGCACCGAGTCGCCAAAGCCGGAGGCCTCTTCGCGCGGCGCACGGGGTGCGCGTTCGGGACGCGGCGGGCGCGGACGTCGCGGGGCCCGGGGTGCCGCATCCGATCCCTCGGCCGGCTCGAAGCCCTGTACCTCGGCAGCGGACTGCACGGACTGGTCGTCGAAACGCTGCACGGCCAGCGGATCGCGCGGGGCGTCGCCACCATCACGCTCGTCGCCATCACCGCCAGCCTGGCCGGCAGGACGGTCGCCCTCATAGCCGTTGCGGAACCGGTCGCGGCGGCGGTTGCGGTTGCGGCCAAAGCGGCGTTCACCGTCGGCATCAGCCTCCATGCCATCGCGCGGCTCGCCCCGAGGCTCGCGAGGTTCCCGAGGTTCCCGAGGTTCCCGCTGGTCGCGCATCTCACGCTGGTCGCGGGAATCGCGTTGCTCCCGGGGCTCACGCGGCTCACGCTGGTCGCGGGGCTCACGCGGCTCACGCTGGTCGCGCGGCTGGAAATCGCGGCGCTGCTGGTAGCCACCATTGCCGCCGCCGTTGCCCTGATAGCTGTTGTCGATCAGGTTGTCGGCGTCGTCGTATTCATCTTCCTCGATGAAACCGTCCTCGCCTTCACCGGCATAGCCGCTGACCATGATGTCGGCACGCGGGATGAAGCTGGGCTGCATCGACTTGATCAGACGCAGATAGTGCTCGGCGTGCTGGAGATAGTTCTCCGCCAGGATCCGGTCGCCCGCACTGAGGGAGTCGCGGGCCAGAGTCTGGTACTTCTCGAAGATCGTCTGGGCCGACCCGCGCACGCGCACGTCGGGACCGTGGGAATCATACGCCTTGTTGGGGTTCTGGTGCCCGCCACCACCGGGCTTGCGCCCGCGTCCGCGTTGCCGCTTCATCGCCAGTCTTCCTGCAGCCGCCACATGCGGCGATGACTGTTGTCCGCATGTTCCGGTGGTCTGGCCCGTTATCGGGGCGGTCATGGCCGGTCTTGTGCGGAGGTGGCATGGAGGGGCGCATGAACCGGTCGCAGCAGCTGCGACCACCGTGTCCGGACCACTCGGGAATCAACACCCGGAGCGATCCACCTGAAGAGAGCCCATGTCTCTCGCAGGCCTTCTATCCACCAGTCCCTTTCCCGTTACCCGCTTCGGAGCGCTGTGAAAAGCCCCATGGTCAGCTCGATCGGACCCGCCCTCCGGACAGGCTGGTCGGACCGTCGGTCGGACCCGGTGTTCCGCCTAGCCACGACAGGCGGCACCGTGTAGCGTTTGCCGCGCGGAAGCGATCCGCAAGGCGCTGACAGCATGCAGCTTTATCTGCCCATCGCCGAAATGGCCGTCAGCCCCTGGCTCATGATCGGGCTGGGGATGATGGTTGGTTGCCTGTCGGGCATATTCGGCGTGGGTGGCGGCTTCCTGATGACGCCGCTTCTGATGCTGATCGGCGTGCCCGCCCCCACCGCAGTCGTGACCGGGGCCAATGTTGCGGCTGCTTCGGCGATGTCGTCGGTGATGAGCCAGTTCGAGCGCCGGGCCGTCGACATCCGGATGGGGCTGGTCGTGTCCCTTGGGGGTGTGGTGGGCGTCGGGGTCGGCTCGTTACTGTTCCTGTGGCTGCGATCGCTGGGCGCGGCCGAGGCGGCGGTGCGGGTGTGCTATGTAGTGCTGCTGGGGGTGCTGGGCGCGACACTGGTGTGGGAGTCGGTGAGGGCCCTGCGCGGGGCAGCTGCCGGCAGCGAGGGCGGACGTGGCCGGGTGCGCGACGACCTTGCCCATGTGCTGCCATTCAAGATCCGGTTCCCGCGCTCGCGCCTGGTGATCTCGGTGATCCCGCCGCTGGTACTGGGCTTTGCCGTTGGCCTGATCTCGGCGGTGATGGGGGTGGGCGGCGGCTTCCTCTTGATCCCGGCGCTGGTGTGGCTGCTGCACATGCCGCCAGCCCTGGTGGTGGGAACCAGCACGTTCCAGGTGCTGGTGATGGCATCCACCACCACCTTCCTGCAGGCCACGGCGAATGGCGGTCTGGACCTGATGCTGTCGGCCCTGCTGATCCTGGGGGGCGTGGTCGGAGCCCAGGCGGGGGTGGCCCTCGGGCGCAAGCTGAAGGGCGAGCAGCTGCGGATCCTGCTGGGACTGCTGGTGCTGGTGGTGGCGCTGCGGCTGCTGGCAGATCTGGTCTTCACCCCGGCCACCCTGTTCGAGACCTCATCGCCGGGCGGGGGCCTGTAGCGCGATGCGCCGCCTCCCGTTCCCGGCCCTGATGCTGGCAGCAGCGCTCCTGGCCCTGCCGATCCAGGCCGCCGCACAGTCCACCAGCCGCATATCAGCGGCGCTGATCGACGAGGCCGTGCTGGTCAGTTCGAGCTTTGCCGGAACAACCACCACCGTGTTTGGCGCCCTGCGCGGTCCTGACCCGGGCCGGACCGATGTGGTGGTCGTGGTGCGCGGCCCGGACCGCCCCGCCTGGATCGGCCGCAAGCAGCAGATGGCCGGGCTGTGGCTCGGCCACGACCGGGTGCGGTTCGAGGCGGCGCCCGTCTATTTCGGTGTCGGCACCGCCAAGCCGCTGGGACAGGTGGCGGCAGCCGACACCCTCGCCCTCTATGGCCTCACGGCTGCCAGCCAGCTCGAGCCCGTGGATGGCGACCGCGAGCGCGCGGACATCGACGCCTTCAAGGAAGCCTATGTCGAGGCGCGCGAAGGCGAGGGCCTGTATCTGGAGAGCGCGACCGCGGTGCAGCTGCTGCCCGGCGGACTGTTCCGCGCCGACATCCCGATGCCCGACACCACACCGCCCGGCCTCTACACGGTCAAGGTGCTTCTGTTCCGCAATGGCCGCCAGCTGGAATCCACCCTGTCCACCATGGTGGTGCGCAAGGTGGGGGCTGAACGGGCACTGTTCGAGTTTGCACGCGACCGTCCGATCCTGCATGGCCTTGCGGGCCTCGTTCTGGCATTGGGAGCGGGGTATCTGGCTGCCGCCTTGTTCCGGAGGGTTTCCCTGCGATGAGAGCCAACAATCCAACCTGGCCGTGGGTGCTGGGACTGGCGGGACTGATCCCGTTCTTCGCGTTGATTGCGGGCGCAGTTCTGGCGCCCCCGCCCTATAGCGGGGTCAGCGAAGTGGCCTGGAGCGTCTATGCCGCAGCGATCCTG
>JAIXTH010000186.1 GCA_027484265.1 Alphaproteobacteria bacterium | reverse complement strand
TGGCCTTCACTTCCTTCTGACACTGTCTTGGCAACCGCACTCTAGCCAGCTCCGGCTTGCCAGCGCAACATCGTTATTATAGCACTCGTCAATAGTGGCGGCCTTGGGGGCGGCGGGGAGGAATGGATGGGTCGCAGGACCGCGCACGACCGGACCCGCCTGCCGAACTGGCAGATTGCAGTCTATGGGAGCCTGGCGCTGCCCCTGGCCACGATCGGGCTGCCGCTCTCGATCTATCTGGCACCCTTCTACTCGGGAGAGCTGGGCGTGCCGCTGGCCGCGCTGGGGATCGCGATGATCGTCGCCCGGCTGAGCGATGTGGTCACCGATCCGCTGATTGGCATGGCCAGCGATCGCTGGCGGACCCGGTTCGGGCGTCGCCGGATCTGGCTGCCGCCGGGCATTCTGGTGCTGACGGTTTCGGTCTGGATGCTGTTCAATCCATCCGAGGGGGCGGGCCTTTGGTACTTCGTCATCTGGATCAGCCTTGTGTATCTGGGCTTCACGCTCACCCAGCTGCCCTACAATGCCTGGGGAGGGGAGCTCAGTGGCGACTATCACGAGCGCACGCGGATCGTGTCGGTGCGTCAGGCTTTCGGGCTGACCGGGCTGATTGCAGCAACACTCCTGCCGGCAGCTGTGCTGCAGCAGGACGGGGCAACCGCCGGTGATGTTCTGGGTGCGCTGGGCGTGGCCATGGTTGTCCTGCTGCCGCTCTTCGGCCTGCTGGTCCTGTTCCTGGCACCGGAGCCACGGATCGATGTGCCCGACGAGGATATGCCGCTGGCAAAGGGATTGCGGATCGCCTTTGCCAACGGGCCCTTCCGGATGATCGTCGCCGCGCTGTTCCTGGGCTATGTCGCGGAGACCTTTCGCATCACCATCACCTTGTTCTTTGCCCGCGATGCCATCGGGGTCCAGAATATCGGGCTGATCTATGTTGCGTATTTCGCCACGGGGCTGCTGGCCGTTCCAGTCTGGGCCTGGCTGGCGCGGCGGCTGGGCAAGCATCGGGCCCTGGCGCTGGCGCTCGGGCTGGTTCTGGCGACCAATGTCGCTGTCGTGTTCCTGCAGCACGGCCAGGTGTTGGCTTTCACCATCATCTTCCTGCTCAAGGGGTTCTGCTTTGGCGCACTGGAACTCCTGCCCGCGGCGCTGGTCGCCGATGCGGTGGACGTCGATACCGCCCGCAGCCGCGCGCGGCGCCAGGGGCTGTTCTTTGCCGTCTTCACCATGGTCAACAAGATCGGGCAGGCCATCGGACAGGGCTTGTCCCTGATCCTGCTGGGCGCCATCGGCTATGCGGCCGCCGGCGCCAATCCTCCGCAGGCCGTGGAGAGCATGAAGCTGCTGTACGGGCTTTTGCCGGCTGCCTTGCTCGCGCCGGCCATCGTCATCATGCTGCGCTACCGGCTGGATTCAGCGCGTCATGGCCGGATAGCAGCCGCCCTTGCCCGGCGGGATGGACTGAGGGCAACCCGGACCACGGCAGGGCGCGCAGGGGCGGCGGCAGGGGTCAACTCAGAACCCAATTCAGAGGCCGTGTCAGGGGCTAGGGCAGGGGCTGACCGCGCCATTGCCGATGGCCGTCCCGCACCGCCTTGATGTTGGAGAGGATCATGGACACCAGCATGTCCTCCAGCAGATCGATGTCGCAGCCACTGCGGTCCAGATATGCGCCCCCCGCCCCGGTGAGTCCGAGCGACAGCTCAACCAGCATGAGGGCGATCGCCTCGGGCATGGCTCCATCCGCATTCAGCCGGGTAGCGAGATAATGGATCGTGCTGCGACGGGCCTGTGCATCCGACGCTTCGAGAGCCTTGGCCAGGGCCGGCTCGGTCATCAGGCGCTCGATCAGGACGCCCTTGCGGGCCACATGGTCCAGATAAGCCCGCGTGGTGACCCGCACCATGTCCTCGACATCCCGCGCGCCTTCGGCTGCATTCAGCTGGTCCTGCCGGTAGGTGCTGATGTCACGATCCAGAAGCGCCGACAAAAGGCCGATGCGGCTTCCGAAGTAACTGTAGACCAGCGCCTTGCTGACGCCGGCCTCGCGACCGATCCGCTCCATGGACACCGCACCGAGGCCCTCGGCCGTCACCACGCTGGCGGTGGCATCGAGGATCGACTGACGCCGGATTTCCGGATCGAGACGGGTGCGGGGAGAGGCTGGCACAGCGGGGACTTGTTCCAATCGGGCGGCTTGCCTTCGAATAGCGTACCTTGCGCCGGACCGCCAGCCGCAAGACAGGATGCCGTGCTTCCATGAGTGTGCCCCCCGTTCACTTCGCAGCCCCGATCCGGGGCACGCACCTGCACGGCCTTGCGTGGGGTTCGGGGCCGCCCATCCTGTTCCTGCACGGATTTCCCGACTGCGCTGAAGCGTTCGTGCCGCTGATGGAAGCCCTGAGCGACACGCACCACTGCATCGGCCTCGACCAGCGCGGACATGGTGCCTCCGACCTGGCGGTCGAGCCGGGCAGCTGTTCACTCGACCGGCTTGCAGACGATATTGCCGCGACCTGCGACTGGCTTGGTCTTGCCTGTGTCGATCTGGTCGGTCACGACTGGGGCGGGCTGGTGGCCTGGCGCTTCGCCGAGCGGTATCCGCACCGCACTGGACGGATGGTGCTATTCAACGCACCGCATCCCTGGTGCCTGCAGACCGCCTTGTCGGCCGATCCGGATCAGCAGGCGCGCTCGGCCTATGTGGACGTCCTGCGCGCCCCCGAAACCGCCGGTCTGCTCGAAGCGCTCGGGTTCGAAGGGCAATGGGCGCGCTTCTGTGGCCACGGGAACGAGACGTTCCGGGATACGCACCGCGCAGCGCTCAGGGCGGCGTGGGGCCGCCCTGGCGCCTGGCCGTCCATGTTACGCTGGTACCAGGACAACCCTTTCCGCCCTGGCTGCCCGCCGCCCGGCGGACCGCCCGCGCCAGTCATGGCCCCCGTGCGCATCATCTGGGGCGAGAGCGATCCCCTGTTGGCGCCGTCATCCCTCGCCGGTCAGGACCGGGTCCTGCGGGACTGGCAGGTGGTGCGCGTTCCTGACGGTGGCCACAGTGTCTTTCGCGAACAGCCGGCGCGCGCGGCCCGACTGGTGCGCGGACACCTTGATCCGCTGCAACAGACTTGACCCGGCGCCAGCCCCCGTTATTGACGAAGTATATAATATCGGGCCGCCAGAGAGCGAGGTCCGGCAGGGGGCAGTCGCAATGGCAATCGATCCGGATGACAGGCGCACCATCATCATAACCGGCGCTGCGAACGGAATCGGTCTTGCCGCGGTGCGCCGGTTTCTGGCGGCTGGCTGGAACGTGGTGGCAGCCGACATCGATGCCGCGGCTCTCGAACAGCTCGCGGCAGAAGGACCGCCGGACCGTCTGAGCCGGGTGGCTGCGGATGTGTCCGAGCCTGAGGACTGGGGCCGGATCTGTACGGCGCTGCACGACCGCCATGACGGACTGGATGCCCTGTTCAACAATGCCGGCATTTCCGGACCCCATGCTGGCCTCGCAAGCTATCCCCTGGATGCCTTTGACCGGGTGCTGGCGGTGAACCTGCGCGGCGTGTTTATGGGGATGCAGGCCTGCGTGCCGGCCCTGCGCCGCCGCGGGGGTGGCGCGATCGTCAGCACATCGTCCATCGTCGGCTTCACGGGGGGGCGGCACATCTATGCCTATACCGCCAGCAAGCATGCCGTTCTGGGGCTCACCAAGGCAGCTGCGGTGGAACTGGCCGCCAGCAACATCAGGGTCAATGCCGTGTGCCCCTCGCCGGTTGCCACGGAGATGATGTTTGCGCTGGAGCGCAGCCTGGCTCCCGATGATCCGCAAAGCGTGCGTGCCGCTTTCGCCAGCGGCTCTCCCATGGGGCGGTATGGAACCCCCGAGGAAGTGGCTGAGGCCGTGTTCTGGCTGTGCAGCCCTGCGGCATCGTTTGTCACCGGGATCGCGATGCCTGTCGACGGCGGCATGCTGGCGCGCTGACCTGACTGGGAGGATACCATGGACCTGGAACTGAACGGCAAGCGGGCTCTCATCACCGGTGCAAGCCGGGGCATCGGCCTGGCGATCGCGCGGCGTCTGGTGGCCGAGGGCTGTGCCGTGGGCCTGTGCGCTCGCTCCCAGGACGGTGTCGATGCCGCCGTCCGGACCTTGCAGGCAGCGGGCGGCGTCGCGTTTGGCGCGGCGGTGGATGTGCGCGATGGCGCGGCATTCAAGGCCTGGACGGACAGGGCGATCGACCAGCTTGGCGGCCTGGACCTGGCCGTCTCGAATGTCTCCACCCGGCCGACCCGCTCCGGTGAGGAGGCCTGGACCGAAAGCTTCGAGGCCGATCTGCTGCACCATGTACGCTTTGCCGGCGCGGTGATCCCGGCCCTTAGGCGCGGATCGCAGCCGAGCCTGATGTTCATCGCCAGCATCGCCTCCAGCCTGGTCAACGGACTGCCGGGGGAGGAGGCCTATGGCGCCCTGAAGGCGGGCTTGATCGCCCTCACCGGGCAACTGGCTGCCCGTCACGGGCGCGATGGCATTCGTGTCAATGCCGTCTCGCCCGGACCTGTCCTGTTCGAAGGCGGGTTCTGGGACGGGGTGTCCCGGTCGTCTCCGGTGCTGTTCGACGCCGCAGCGCGGCTGCCATCGCTGGGGCGGCATGCCACCCTCGACGAAGTTGCCGACCCGGTGGCGTTCCTGCTCAGCCCCCGCGCGGCCTACATCACCGGCGCCAACCTGCGGATTGATGGTGGAGCGGTCAAAGCGGTGAACTTCTGAACCAGTGGGTACCCGTCAGAGCCAAGGCCGGAGTCAGCCGTCAGCCTGACCTGCAGCGCCAGCTTCCTGGCGCCGTGCCGGATGCCAGCGATCCAGGCGCTGGAGCAGTTCCGGATCCGGCAGGCTGCCGTGCCAGTCTGCTCCCTGCGGCATAAGGTCAAACCGGTTGCCTTCCGGATCAAGGAACCGGCGCGTCTCACCGCTGACTGGCCCGTCGGTCTCGTCCTGCAGGTCCTGTGCCGGTGTCCAGGGCGTGGCACCAAGCGCCACCGCCCGCAGACTGTCAGCGTCGAGATCATCGCTGCCGAAGGCGACGCAGCTCGGCCCCGGCCCTGCCCACCGGCCGGCCGGACGGGGGTTGTGGAACTGCCAGAATTCCAGCCCGATATTGAGGCCGGGTACCCACCAGCCTTCAAGGTCCGCCTGTTCCAGGCCGGTGACACGGTCGAACAGCACATGGTCCCGCAACCGGCGGGACGCCGCGACCGGACGGCCCAGCAGCGCGGCATAGAAGCCCGCAAGGGCTGCCCCGTCCCCTGCCGCCCAGGCCACGTGACCGATCCAGAAGGCTGGCATGTCGGCCGGCGCGAAGGCTGCCCCTTCCATCTCGACGAGCATGCCAGAGGGACCGTGGGCATAGAGATACTGATAGCCTGTGCCCAGATCGGTCGGCCCCTCGATAGCCTCGAACCCGCCCATCTGCGCGACCGCCAGCCCGGATGCGAGAGTGCGGCACTGGATGCACAGATGGCTCAGGCCCAGGTCCGGGACCGGCCGGCGCAGGGCCGGGGCCTTCGGTGCCGCCGGTCGCTTGCTGTGATCCGCTGCGCGCATCGTCAGGTTGGCCGCGCGCCAGCGCATGGCGGCGCCTGGAAGCGTTCCGGCCTGCCGCCCTGGCGTTTCGCCGCCTGGCTCGAACGCCCATGCGAGTTCGTCTGCTTGAACTGATGCAAGCTGAACCTCGCACACTGCCACGATCATGAATGGAGCCTCCCACAAACCCTCAGCCCGGCACGGACCCTGTTCGGGCCGGATCGCGGGACCCGAGCACCCTTTATTGACGATCTATCTATTAACTTCGGTCCTGGCAACGCCACGACCATGCCGTCGGTGACTTGTCCTCGGTCGGTCCCGGCGATCGCGCGAGCTCAGGCTGGCAGCGGCCAACGCGATGGGTGCATAGACCCCACCCGGACCCACGAAGCCACCCGACCCACGCGCCGGACGCCCGTGTCGAACACCGGCCTCGATACCGGCGCCGCCCTGCGTCCGGCAGGTTTCGCGCCAGGTTCCCGGCGGCCAGCTGATGACATGAACCCCAGGACCTGGATGACACCTACCCGTTGGTCCGATATGTCAGATGCCGAAGAGCCGCTATCCAGCCAAGGGACCGCGATGCCCCGCTTTTTCAAGGATACCGCCAGTTTCCGCGCTGACCGCGCCTGGGGGGCCCGGGACTTGACCGAGGTGGAGGGGGCAACGGTGCGCCTCCACTGGACTGACAAGCCGTACAAGTGGCACTGCAATGACGGCGCGGAAGCCTTTGTTGTTCTGCATGGGCAGGTCGACATGTTCTACCGCGAGGGGGGCGAGGAAAGGTGCGTGCGTCTTGCGCCGTCGGATGTTTTCATTGCCGATGTCGGTGACGAGCATGTCGCCCATCCGATCGGGGAGGCACGTATTCTTGTCGTCGAGCGCAAGGGATCAGTTTAGACTATATCCAGGCACGGCTCGTATCGGGCCGGATCCGCTTGAGCATTCAGTCCCATAGTTCCAGAAGTCGCATCTCTGCCCGCATGTGTTCTCTTGCTACGGGCACCAGGAAAGAAGGACTGCGTCGAGGACAAGGCGTGCCGCCTGGAGTGCGGTGCGTGGATTAGGTCTGCTGACTTCTTTCAATAGTACCTGGCCAATTCTCAATGAATTCAAGAGCCGGTGCAGGCCGCGCCGGTCTGTCTGAACAGGTGGTTGAGTATCGCTGATTGCTCTGGAGGTTCTGTCGCCGCCAGTCCTGCGGGCTGGAGATGCCGCGCAGGGCGCAAGCCGCCGCGGATGCTGGAGGATACCATGAGGGATGCGACTTTTGCCGGTTCGGTGCTGGCCCTGACTGCTGCTGCGGCACTGTGGGGCGCACCGTCCCTGGCCTGGGCGCAGATAAGCGGTGCCGGTCAGCCGGACCGGGCTGAGGACGCTGCGGTGCAGCCTGCCGCTTCCGGCGGTCCCGCTGCATCAGATGCCGTGCCCGAAGTGGAGACTGTCGTTGTCACGGCACGGCGGCGGGATGAGGCGTTGCAGGACGTTCCGGTGGCGGTGTCGGTGCTGGGGGGCCTGCGGCTCGACGAGACCGGCAGCTTCAATGTGGCCCGCCTCACACAGCTGAGCCCCAGCCTGACCTTCTATTCCTCGAACCCGCGCAACAGCGCCGCCAATATCCGCGGCCTGGGCGCTCCGTTCGGGCTCACCAATGACGGGATCGAGCAGGGGGTCGGCTTCTATGTCGATGATGTCTATTACGCGCGGGCGGCCTCCTCGACCTTCGACTTTCTGGATGTACAGCAGATCGAGATCCTGCGCGGACCGCAGGGCACGCTGTATGGCAAGAACACTACCGCAGGCGCGGTGAACATCACCACCCGCGCCCCCAGCTTCGACTTCGAGGGGCGGGCCGAAGTGACGGTGGGCAGCCTTGGCTTCCAGCAGGCCAAGGCCTCGGTGTCCGGGCCGCTGTCGCAGACGCTGGCGGCACGGGTGGCGGTATCGACCACCAGCCGACAGGGCACGATCTACAATGTCACCACCCGCAACCAGATCAACGAACTCGACAATCTCGGCATCCGCGCCCAGCTGCTGTTCAAGCCCTCCGACACGTTCGAGCTGACCCTGGCAGCCGACTACAACCGGCAGAACCCCGAATGCTGCGGCACGGTCTTCGTGCGCACCGGCGCCACCCAGCGCCCCCTGAATCGGCAGTATGCCGCGCTCGCCGCCGCCCAGAACTATACCGTGGTCAGCACCAATCCGTTCGACCGGCTGACCGACATCGACGCCAGCATCAATGCCGGCAACGAGATCGGCGGGGTGTCGCTGCGGATCGTCTGGGACGTGGGGCCGGGCACGCTGACGGCGGTGACGGCCTGGCGCTACTGGGACTGGCTGCCCGAGAATGACCGCGACTTCACCGGCCTGCCGATCATCACCAACTCGCAGAACCCGTCACAGCACAGCCAGTATACCCAAGAGCTGCGCTACAACGGTTGGAGCGGCAGCATCGACTATGTGGCCGGCTTGTTTGCCTTCTATCAGAAGATTGACACCCAGGGCGTGGAGCGTCACGGGCCGGCCTCGAGCCGCTGGAACATCGCCCCGGCCAATGTCCTGTCCAATGACCCGAGCGTTCTCAATGGGCTCACAGCCTTCAACCGCCAGTCCCTCAGCAACACCAGCGTGGCGCTGTTCGGCCAGATCAGCTGGCAGGCCAGCGAGCGGCTGACGGCCCAGATCGGCCTGCGGCTGAACTATGACGAGAAGAGCGGGCTGTTTGACCGGACTGTCGTGGATGGCACTGGCACGCTGGTGCTGTTGGGCCAGACCGGTGCGCGGCGGGCGGCGCAGCTCGCGATCTTTGCCCCGCAGTTCTACGAGCCGACCTTCGATGATGTGAATGTCAGCTATGACCTCACCGCCAGCTACCGGTTCACGCCGGATGTGCTGGGCTATGTCACCCTGGCGCGGACCTTCAAGTCGGGCGGGATCAATCAGAACGGGGTGCCCACCGATGCGGCCGGTCTGCCCGCCCTCGGCGCCCAGACCATCCGGCCCGAGGAACTCGATCATTATGAGGCCGGCCTCAAGACCCAGTTCGACGGGCGCCGGGTAACCTTGAACCTTGCCCTGTTCCGCACCGACATCACCGACTATCAGGCCGTGGTCACCAACGGGCAGCTGGGGGTGCTGCGGGGGTATCTGGCCAATGCGGGCGGCGTGCGCACCCAAGGTGTGGAGGCCGATCTCAGCTGGCGGCCCTCGCAGCAATGGAACCTCTATCTCAATGGCGCCTGGACAGACGCCACCTACACCCGCTTCACAGATGCCCCTTGCCCGCCGGAGCTGTCGGGCGGCACCACTGTGACCGGCACCCAGGTGCCCGGCGCGCCCGGGACACCTGGCGCCCTCAGTCCGGCGAACTGCGACATCTCCGGCCAGCGCCTGCCGGGCGTGTCGGAATGGGCGTTCTCCTACGGGGTCGAGTACAACCGGCCGGCGCGGTTCCTGGCCCGGGACGGCGAGGCCTATGTGGGGTTCGACGGCGTGTACCGCTCGGAATTCTCATCCAACCCCAGCCCCTCGGCCTATACGTGGATTGATGGCTATGCCCTGGCCAACATCCGGGTCGGGTTCCGCACCGGAGACGGGTTCGATGTATTTGCCTGGGTCCGCAATGCGTTCGACGAGGACTGTTTCGAGCTGCTGAACGTGCCGGGCGGCAACACCGGCCTGATCACCGGCCAGCCCGGCGACCCGCGCATCTGGGGCGTGACCGTCAAGGCCGCATTGTGAGATGAAAGATCAGGCCCCCTGATCCTCGGGTTCAGGGCTGCTGGGTTGCTGGCGTGGCAGGTTGTGCGAACATGTCCATGCCAGCTGGGGGCAGGACCGGGCTTCAACGGGACTGCCCTGCACTGATGGGCCTGCGACCAGGTCCGGGGGTGCGCCGCCAGCCGGTGGCAGGTCGACCAGCCAGGCCCTGGCGACTTGTGTTGTCTCTCCCGGCCGCGATTCCAGCCCCTACGCCGCCGCCTGGATCATCCCGGCGGCGGCGGTCTGGTTGGTGAGCGGGTCGATCAGGACAAAGCCGCCGACAGCAGGCACATCCTCGAACCGGTCGGCCAGCAGTGGCATCCCCGCCTTCAGCCGGACCTGCGCGATGTCGTTCAGCGACAGGCCGTCGGCCGGGCGCGCCTCCGACAGGCCGGCCACGTCGCGCACATGCACGATCGCATCGATCCGGGCCTGGGAGGTGGCCGCGCCCTGCTTGAGCAGATACTTCGTGCCAGGGCGCCAGGGCGTCTCGTCAAGCCAGCACAGGTCGGCGACCACCGCATGGGCAAGGGGCACGCCCGGCGCTGCCAGCAGGTCGCCGCGCGCCACATCCAGATCGTCCGCCAGCACCAGCGAGACCGACTGCCCCGCCACCGCCACGCCCAGCGGACCATCGAAGGTCTCGATGGCCGCCACCGTGCTGGTGCGGCGCGACGGGGCCACCACCACCGGATCGCCCACCCGCACCAGACCGCTTTCCACCCGGCCCTGATACAGGCGCCGGCCGTCCTGCACCGCCACGCGCTGCACCGGCATCCGCAGCGGTCCGCGCGCCGCCAGATCAAGCGCCGGCACCGTTTCCAGCACGTCCATCAGGGTCGGACCCGCATACCATGCATCTGTGCCGCGCCGTTCCACCACATTGTCGCCTGCCTTGGCCGAGATCGGCACGATCGCATGGGGCTCGGCGCCGAGGGCTCTGGCGAGGTGGCGCGCCTTGCTGGCCAGATCTTCGAACACCGACTTCGACCAGCCCACCGCATCCATCTTGTTCACGGCCACTACGATTGTCAGGCCCAGCATGTGCGCCAGCGTCATGTGGCGGCGGGTCTGGATCTTGAGCGGCTTGCCCTGGGTGCGGGCGGCATCGACCAGCACGACGACGACGTCGGCGGTGCTGGCGGCCGTGACGAGGTTGCGGGTGTATTGTTCGTGGCCGGGCGCATCGGCGATGATGAAGCTGCGGTTCGGGGTGGCGAAGTAGCGATAGGCCACATCGATGGTGATGCCCTGCTCGCGCTCGGCCTCCAGCCCGTCGGTCACGAGGGCGAGGTCGAGGTCGCCTTCATCCGGCTCGGTGCGGTTCCGGCCCTGGCCGAGGGCCCGCACCTGGTCGCGCATCAGGCCCTTGGCATCATAGAGCAGCCGCCCGATCAGGGTACTCTTGCCATCATCGACGCTGCCGGCCGTGACAAAGCGCAACAGTGAGGGGGCTGAGCCGACGGTCATCAGAAATATCCCTCGCGCTTGCGCCGCTCCATGGCAGCCTCGCTGGCCTGGTCGTCGAGGCGGGTGGCACCGCGCTCGGACACATCGGCGAGGTCGGTTTCGTCGATGATCGCGGCAAGGTCCGTGGCCGTGCTGGCCACCGGGCAGGTGCAGGTGATGTCGCCCACGGTGCGGAAGCGCACCGACAGGGTCTCGACCGTCTCGCCGGGCAGCGGCGGGGTCAGGTCGGTGACCGGCACCAGCAGGCCGCCGCGGCGCACCACCGCGCGCGGGTGCGCAAAGTAGATCGCGGGCAGGGGGATCGCTTCACGGGCGATGTAGCTCCACACGTCGCGCTCGGTCCAGTTTGACAGCGGGAACACCCGGACATGCTCGCCGGGCTGGACCCGCGCATTGTAGAGGTTCCACAGTTCCGGGCGCTGGGCCTTGGGGTTCCACTGACCGAAGCTGTCGCGGTGGCTGACGATCCGCTCCTTGGCGCGGGACTTCTCCTCGTCGCGCCGGGCGCCGCCGAACAGGGCATCGAAGCCGTGTTCCTCGATGGCTTCGAGCAGGGTGACGGCCTGGGCCGCATTGCGGCTGTCGGTGGCGCGTGCCAGGCGCACGGTGCCACGGGCGATGCTGTCCTCGACCCGCGCCACCAGCAGGTCCGCGCCGATGGCGGCTGCCTGGGCATCGCGATAGGCGATCACGTCCGGGAAGTTATGACCGGTGTCCACGTGCAGCAGCGGGAACGGGACCGGCGCCGGCCAGAAGGCCTTGCGGGCGATGTGCAGCAGCACCGCCGAATCCTTGCCGCCGGAATAGAGCAGGGCCGGGCGGGCGGCATGGCCCGCCACGTCGCGCAGGATATGGATGGCCTCGCTCTCCAGCCGGTCGAGAGCGTCAAGCGCCGGGCGCCTGGCCTGGCCAGGCGGCGGGCCGCCCCCGACGGGCGTGCGGGCAGGGCGCGTGATCACGTCTGTGGTCATGACGTCACCCCTGCCACATGCAGGCCGCACTCCTTGCTGGCGCCGTCCTGTTCCCACCACCAGCGCCCGGCCCGGATATCCTCGCCCGGCTTCAGCGCCCGGGTGCAGGGTTCGCAGCCGATGGACCGATAGCCGCGATCATAGAGCGGGCTCAGTGGCAGGGCGTGCTGGCGGACATAGGCCATCACGTCGTCGAACGACCAGGCAGCCAGCGGGTTGAACTTGGCGATGCCCCGCACCGGATCTGTCTCGACCTCGTCCAGCCGCGCACGGCTGGCAGCCGCATCCCGCCGCTGGCCGGTGATCCAGCCGGCATGGCCCTGCAGCACCTGCGCCAGCGGCGCCACCTTGCGCACCTGGCAACAGGCCTGGCGCGCCTCGAGGCTGTCGTAGAAGGCATAGGCGCCCTGGCGGCTGACGAGGGCCGCCACCGCTGCGGGGTCGGGGCGCACAACCCGCACGGCCAGTGCGTAGCGGTCCTCCAGCGCGCGGATCATCGCCAGGGTCTCGGTATGCAGCATGCCGGTATCGATCGCGAACAAGCCGATCCTGAGCCCGTGCCGGGCTATCAGGTCGGTGATCACCATGTCCTCTGCCGACAGGCTGGTGGCCAGTGAGACCGCACCCGTCTCTGTCAGCGAGTCGGCCTGGCGCAAGACTGCCAAGGCGCGGTCCACGCGCGCCGTCACCACATCCATGGCGATGTCCCCTGGTCGTCGGCGGCACAAGACGCGCGCCGGTCCCGACCTATGCATAATGGCCCGGGCAGCCTTGCAGAGCGACGGGGAACCTCTAAACCGTTCTGAGAGAACGACTGAATCCGTCCCGGGCCACAAGCATCGCCAAGTCCGACCGCCAGCGGCTGCTAGGCCGCAGCCGCAACGCTCTCGTCCAGATACAGCGGAAGCCGCAGCAAGACTGTGGTCCCGACCCCCAAGGTGCTGGCGACCTCGATCTGACCGCTCATGCCTTCGATCAGGCGCTTGGTGATCGCGAGGCCAAGGCCGGTGCCCTCGAACTGGCGGGAGTTGGACCCGTCTGCCTGCAGGAACGGGGTGAACAGGCGCTCCAGTGTCTG
>JAIXTH010000300.1 GCA_027484265.1 Alphaproteobacteria bacterium | reverse complement strand
CCAGGCCACACCGGGCAGCGGCAGCCGGTCAGGCCGCCGGCGCCTTGGAGGCCTCTGCCGTGGCAGCAAGGTCCTCGCGGATGGTCAGGCTCGCCTTCCAGAAGCAGAACAGCGCAAACAGGCCAACAAGTGCCGACCAGACCAGCGACAGGCGAAGGCCTTCAGCCTGGGCCGTGGCGCACGCTGCCTTCAGGGCCTCTCCTCCCGCCATGCAGGTCTCCTTCACGGAGCCGGCCATCTGGGTCACGGCACCCAGATGCTGGGCCGCAAAGAAGTCGGACAGGGCACCGATCAGCGTTGGCCCTGCACCCAGACCGATCATGTTGACCAGGAACAGCATGATGGCCACCGATGTTGCCCGGATCCGGGGCAGAGACACCCCTTGCACCGAAGCGTAGACCGGGCCGTACCAGACCGAGTTCAGCAGGGTGGGGATGGCAAGACCCAGCACCGACATCAGCCAGTTATCCGCAAACATGCCATAGACGAAGAACGGCGCACCGGCGAGCACGGCAATGCCCGGAATGACCATGTAGGCCCGCGCGTCCGACTTCGCAGCACGGTCAGCGGCAATCCCGCCCAGCATGGTTCCGGCAATACCCGAGACCAGTGTCATGATCCCGAGCGCCAGTCCGATCGACTGCAGGTCCATGCCGTGCGCCCGTCCGAGGAATTGCGGGAGGAAGGTTGCGTGACCATAGCCCAGGAACGAGATCGTGGTGGCGGCACCCACGGCCCACCAGTAGGAAGGCTTGGATGCGAGGAACTTCAGCGCCTCGCCAAACGAGGGCGCGGCCGGCTGCGCAGCGGTGGTGGCTGCGGCCAGGGCCTTGCGGGGCTCCTTCAGGGTGGCCATCGCGATAAACCCGACAATCACCCCGGGCAGACCGACGGCCATGAAGGCCATGCGCCAGTCAACCTGCGTCGCGATCCAGCCGCCGAGGATCAGGCCGAGTGCCGACCCGATGGGCACACCCAGCGAATAGAAAGCGATCGCTGACGCGCGCTTTTCCTGTGGCACATAGTCGGAAATCAGCGAGTGGGCTGGCGGTGTGCACCCGGCTTCCCCGACACCGACGCCAATCCGCGCGAGCAGCAGCTGGACAAAATTCTGCGCAAGCCCGCAGACGGCCGTGAAACCGCTCCAGACAATGACCGCAATGCCGATGATCCGGACACGGTTCGCCCGCTCGGCATACCGGGCGATCGGAATGCCCAGCAGGGTGTAGAAGAAGGCAAACGCGATGCCGACCAGCATGCCGAATTGCAGGTCGGTGATATTGAGATCCGCCTTGATCTGACCGCCGAGGATCGCGATGATCTGCCGGTCAATGAAGTTGAGCGTGTAGATCAGCAGCAGCATCCACAGCGCATAGCGCACATAGGACGGCGACAATGGCTGTGGCGCGGCGCCGGCGCTCGCGCCGGAACTGGTATCGGTGGCGGCCATGCTGTTCTCCCCTCGACGCGCCAGCGGGTACATCGCCCGGTCTGGCTGTGCAGGCGCAATCCTTAGCGCACGGGGCGCGCGTGGGAAGCGCAAAGGGCTGTAGCCCGAGGGTTTGTGATCACGGCCCCGCACCACGCGCAAGGTGAAGCCGGCTCAGCTACGACCCCGGGTCGGCACGGCGATCATCAGATAGCAGAGCGCTCCAAACACGAAGCAGCCCGCGCCGACCCACAGTGCAAAGTCATAGGTGCCGGTCGCTGTATGGGTCCGGCCAAACAGCATCGCCCCCACGGCAGTCCCCACTGTGGTGGCAGCGCCCAGTGATCCGACCATGGCGCCAAAGGCCGGCATGCCGAACCGCCCTGCGAGCACATAGGGCCCCACATCGCCCTCTGCCCCCTGCGACAGGCCCGCCAGCACGATACCGAACAGGACCGCATAGGGCACAAGCCCGGCTCCGGTCTGGGTCAGCAGCACGCAGCCGAGTGCGGGCAGGACCATCGATCCGAATGCCACAAACCGCGCCGGCACCACATCCAGCAGCCAGCCCGACACCATCCGCCCGACAAACACCGCCACGGCAAAGGCACTCATCACCTGTGCCGCCTCGCCCGGGTTAAAGCCGCGGTCGCTGATCAGCACCGACATCTGGTTCATCAGTCCGCCCGACGGCACATTGATGGCGAACATCCCCAGCACCGCCAGCCAATAGGCCGAGCTGCGCACCACCGGTGCCATCGATCCCTTGGCTGCCAGCCGGTCCACCGGCGGCTGCGGCGGCATGATCAGCAGGCCGGCAATGCCTGCCGCGGTGCACAGGCCCCCCAGAACCAGCCAGGCTGCCCGCCAGCCGGCCGCATCGATCACCGCCTGCAGCACCACCGGCATGATGGCAGCCGTGATGGTGACCATCGCCAGCGCCGTGGCAAGGGCAAACCCGCGCCCGGCCAGAAACGCCTGACCCACGGCCCGGCCCCAGGTGAGAGAGCCGGTGCCGACACCGGTGAGGACCAGCAGGAAATACAGGCCGTAATAAACCCACAGCTCACCCGGCTGCAGCGCCATGGCCACGCACACGAGGGAAAAGCTGGTCACACTGGCGATGATCACCGGGCGGCTGCCATACAGGTCGGCCAGGCGGCCGACGAACGGCGCCAGCAGCCCCGCCGCCAGCGTGCCCCAGGCTGCCCCGGCAATGTCGGCGCGGGTCCAGCCAAACTCGGCGGTGTACTGCCGGATGAAGATGCTGGTGAGATAGGCGAACAGCGACAGGCCCGTGGCCGTGCCGAGCCCCGCCGCCAGCACACTGCGCCAGCCTGACGCCCACTCGGCGGCGACCTCAGACGACATGCGTCCGCCGGCTCCTGACCCCTTCATCGCTTCCCCCGTCTGATTCGTTCTGGGCGGGGCAGTGATGCACCGACGGCCCTATGCTGGCACCGGGCGGCGCAAGGTCAAGACCGGGCCGAAGCGGGCGCCGATGCGCGGGATCGCCTCGGCCAGGGGCTCGAGTGCGGTTTGCATGCGGAAGGTGTTGGCGTGGATCAGCGTGGTGGCATCCACCATCATGCCCACATGCCCCTCCCACAGCACCAGATCGCCGCGCTGCAGCCGGTCCAGGGCCTCCGGTCCGCCAATCCCGGTGCCCACATCGCGCATCATGTAGCTGTCGCGCGGCAGGGCGATGCCGCAGGCGGCATGGGCGGTCTGGATCAGGCCGGAGCAGTCCAGTCCCAGGCTCTCGACCCCGCCCCACTGATAGGGCGCATCCAGAAACCGCAGCGCCACGGCCACCGGGTCGGTCTCGAACACATCCAGCGGCACCAGATGGCCCGCAAACACCCAGCCGCACCGGGCGCACTCCGCAAACCCGGCCTCTTCCCGCCCGGTCAGGCTGACGCTGGCATTGAGCGACAGCAGGAAACGCGGCGCCGACCGGAAGGCCGGCTCGGAGAAGGCATAGGTGCGCAGGGCGCTCACCCGCCGGTGCACCGGCAGGACCGGGGCCGACAGCGCCGCCATGTCGAACCAGCCGACATAGCCATCCGCCACCATCTGCCCCCAGCCAAACCCGTCCTGCTCGTCATAGATCTCGATCGTGGCGCCGTGCAGGGCCTGGCTGAGCTGTTCGGCGTCAGGCTCCGGCGCGCGGCGCAGCGGGCAGACCCCGGCTGTCACCTGATAGGCCGCAGGCACTGCATAGCGGGGCGCTTCCACGCGACCGCGCAGCTTCTCGGCTGCGAGGTCGGGGCGGTAGGGATGGAGGTTCGGGTCGAGCGGGACAGGGGCGGCCATGCAGCGACTGTCTAGTGCATTGTGCGCAGGTGTGGATTCACGAAGCCCGCGAATTCGCACCCGGCAGCGGCTGTTCTACAGCGCCACGGCGGTGGGCGTCGCGATGTTGGTGGAAGGGCTGGTGGCGGGCGAAGCCGCACTGGTGCTGCCAGGGGAGCCCATTGCTGCACGCATCACCTGATTGATCTGCACCGCGATGGCGGCCGACATGTCGGCGATCAGGGCCGCGCCCTCGGTGGTGGGTTCGGCCAGTACGCTGCGGCGGTCGGCAGGGTCTGGCACCCGCTGGATCAGGCCGGCTTCGCCGAGCGTGTCGAGCGCACGGCTGACAGCCGGCTTGCCGAGCCCGTGCCGGGCGGCCAGCGCCCGCACCGTGTGGGGACCAGGCTCGGTGTGGATCGTCAGCAGGATCGCGGTCTGACGGTTGGTCAGGTCCACGCGACCGGGGCCGAGCGCCTCGCTCGTGATGGTCTGCCAGATGGAAACCGGATCGATCAGCATGGGATGGCGCGCCTTCTGGTGCTGGCGGACCGCGAAGCGAGGGCTTCACGACCGCATTGACTCTGTGCCCTTTTTCTTGCGCGCTTTGGGCATGGTGGCAAGAATCACGGCCCGCCGCCCAACAGATGGAAGAGCTGAATCGAAAGAATCACTTGACCGTTGCGGCCCCGGAACGGCCCTGACTTATCCACAGCAATCTTCCAGCTGGAGGCTGGCCGGAACCGGGGCGCCACAGGGTGCGGGCCGGATCGGCGGGCCAGTCGAATCGCAGCTGGCCGGCTGGAACCGGCGCGAAGCCGAGGGGGGCAAAGAAACCGGGATCACCCACCAGCACAAGGGTCCCGGCACCGGCTGAATCCACGGCTGCCGTACAGGCCCCGCACAGCGCCCGCCCCAGACCGCCGCCCTGCAGGTCCGGCTCCACCGCAATCGGTCCGAGCAGCAGCGCCGGGCCACCGGCTGAGGAGGCCACTTCCCAGATCAGGCAGGCGCCGACCGCCTCGCCGGCCTGATCGCACCACGCCACCTGCGACAGCGCCGGTGCAAGCCGCGCCCCGTCCCGCAGACCCGAAGCCGCCTTGGCAAAGCGCCCCGGTCCGAACGCACGCTCCATCAGCCGATCGAGGTCGGATGCGGACAGGCCAAGCTTGGCGGCGGACTGGATCGGGGGAAGGGCACGCATGGGCTGCGGCAGATGCGGCGTAGGCGCCGGGCCCGCAAGCGTTGTTTCAGCAGAACCGCCGCCCGAACCTGCGCGGACTGACACTGGCTAGGGCGTTGGCCGCCGGGCCAGGGCCGCCTTTGCCAGCACGATACCCTTGCGCACCGCGCTGACCAGTTCCTGGGGCTGGTAGGGTTTGGGCAGGGCGACATCAGCCCCCGCCTTGAGGGCCCGCCGCAGGTCCCGGTCCACGCCAAAGCCGGCACTGCGGGTGAGCACGAAGCCAATCCCCGGCAACACGTCCTTCAGGTCTGGCAGCGCATCCATCACCTTGGTCCCGGGGGCCCGCATGTCGACCACCACGGCATCCAGATCCTGTGGATCGACGAACTCGAGCCCCTCGTCGATGGTTTCGGCCCCGGTGGCGCGGAACCCGGCAGACTTCAGCGTGCTGATGCACACGGCACGCACCGCCTCCGAGCCGTCCACCACCAGCACATGCTCGCGTCGCGGTGCCCCGTCGAGCCTGCGCGTGGCCTCGGCGAAGACCTCCAGCAGCCGCTCGGCCAGGAACGGCTTCCTCAGCAGGAAGGCCGCGCCCTGAGACCTGGCTGCCGCCAGAAGTTCGCCAGGGCCAACCCCTTCACCACCGGCTGTCATGGCAGCAATGATGCAGTTCGGCGCACGCTCCATCAAACTACTTACGGTATCTTTGCCGGCACTATCCGGGAGTACAAGCTCGGTCAGCGCCAGATCTATTGACTCTGTGGACAATGTGTAGAGCGCAGTTCTCATACTATCGGCGGCAAATACTGTCCAGCCGATGCTATTGATCATCCGCATGATCGCCATAGCCTGACCGGCACTGTGCTCGATCAATAGACATCTCTTGGCGCTCATCCGGCAGTCCCCAGGCTATCGTTACGTAAGCATTCTATGGTTAACGGAATTCTTCCCGATAGCTGCCGCTCCAAGAACTTGCATAGTTTTTATAGTTGCAGCAACAGAATTTATCTCCCGAAAGTTTAAATTTCGGGGGGCCGATACAGATACTTATGGGAGATTTTTGGACTGGGATGCCGTGGTGGTGCGTGAGGCCGGTCCGACAAGGGCGCCGCCGGGGCCGGGTGCCGCTGCCGATGGGGCACGGGAGCGGGCCGCCAGCGCCAGCGCAAGGGACCGGCCTTCCCGTGCCAGCCGCGCCTCTGCCGCGCGATAGTTCACCGGACAGGTCGCTGTGCCGCGTCCGCCGGTCTGGAAGCCGGCGTTGAAGGCGGCCACCAGCGGCTCGCGCAGGGCGCCGGATGCCGGGGCTTCCAGGTCGAGAAGGGTTGCCATCCGCGACCGCCAGGTCTGGTCATCGCGCCCGGCGCAGGACACGCGCAGCGCATGGAGCTGTCCCAGAACCCGCGACAGCGCCGCCAGTTCACCACGCCGCGCCGGATCGACCGGGCGCTCTCGCCTGGGTTCACGCGCGATCAGGGCCTGCTCGGCGGTTGCCGCCGTGCCGCTGCCTGCCACCAACGCACCGTCGCTGTCCCCAGACAGCTGCGGGATCCGACGCGCCGGACCGCTGGCAATGGCGGCGCCGCCCCCGGCTGCTTCGGATCCGGCAGGCAATGTGTCCCAGACAATGGTTGCTCCGACCTGCTCATCCCAGCCTGAGGGGGCCGGTTCTGCGCCCGTGCCCGGACCTGGCAGGTCGGGCGGCGCATCCTCGACCGCGAAGGCCTCCGGACCGATGCCGGACTGCGCAGGCGCGCCCGGCCCCGCTTGCGGCCCCGGACCGGGCAGCGGCGGCACCTCGATGGTCGGCTGTGGCCCGCTCCGTGACTGGCTGCCCGCAGGGATAGCGGATGATGGCAGCGCCTGGCCGGGCAGCGTGATCACGGCCCCCTGCCCCTCCTCGGCCGGCTGGGCCAGCGCGACCCCCACCAGCAGCGGAACCGCTGCAGTGACCGCCAGCAGGAGAAGGGCGCGGGCCGATGGTTTCATGATGGCCACCAAGGGAGCCGCTTCGGCTGCAACGTCAATGCTTCAACCCCTTTGGGCTTCAACCCCTTTGGCCTTCAACCCCTTTGGCCTTCAACCCCGCTGGCCCCGCCCCAGAAGGACACCCCGGGGCATAGCTCCCCGGGACAGGTGTGCCCCGAATGCCACGGCCCGGCGAACTCGGTTCAGATGCCGCGTACGGACATGAACAATGGCAGTTGCGCGAAAAGGTATATCATTTACACAGAGGCGGTGAAATGGTGCCGGGAACCCGCCTGGCACCGGAGTTCCGGGGGAACACCATGCGCATGCGTTCGATCCTTGCTGGCAGTGTCGCGACTGCAGCCGTCCTCTCCTTTGCCCTGCCGGGCATTGCCCTGGCACAGGCGGCCACCAGCGGCACCAGCAGTGTCGACGACAATGGTGTCGAGACCATCGTCGTCACCGCCCGCAAGAAGGAGGAGACCCTGGTCTCCGCCCCGGTCGCCGTGACCGCCGTCGGCTCGGCCGACATCGAGCGCCTGCAGATCAATTCGGTGGACGATCTGGCGCGCTTCACCCCGGGCCTGTCCTTCTCGAAGGCATTCGGCCGCTCGTCCGACCGCCCGGTGCTGCGCGGCTCGGCCAACATCCTCGCCACCGTGCAGGCGGGTGTGGAATCCGGCACCGCCTTCTTTGTCGATGGTGTCTATTACCAGGGCGACATCCAGTCGCTGGACCCGAACGAGATCCTGCGGGTGGAAGTGATCAAGGGCCCGCAGTCGGCGCTGTACGGCCGGAACACCTATGCCGGCGCGATCAACTACATCACCAAGAATCCGGGCAACGAGCTGACCATCAACGGCCGGCTCAGCATGGCCGACTTCGGCGAGCAGAACGCCTCGATCCGGATTGCCGGGCCGATCACCGACACGCTGCAGGCTTCGTTCTCGATGCGCTATTACACCTTCGACGGTGAGTGGGCGAACTCGGCGGTGCCGGGCGAGACGCTGGGCGCAGAGCAGTCCACCTCCTATTCGGGCGTGCTGCAGTGGGAGCCGACCGACAATTTCTCGGCCCGCCTGCGGGTTTCCTATGCCGAGGATGACGACGGCCCGCGCGCCTTCGGCTTCCAGGCCTCCAACATGAACAACTGCTTCCCCGGTTACCGGTCGAACCAGTTCCGCGGCACCAATGGCCTGCCGGCCGGCACCTTCGCCTCCGACAACAATGGCAACCAGTATTTCTGCGGTGTGATCAAGGATCAGGGGATCTATTTCCAGAACACCCAGACCGTGAACCCCACCTTTGTGACCCAGGCGCTGGCCCCCGCCGGTCCCGGCCTGTTCGTCCCGGTGACGGCAACCTGGAGCGGCGTGGCCGGCTCGCCCTACATGGGCGTCAAGCGCGAAGTGACCACGGGCTCCTTCTCGGTGACCTACGAGTCGGATGAGGGCTATGCCTATACCGCCCAGGGCGGCTGGCGCGACGAGTTCCGGATGACCGGCTCGGATTCCGACTTCCAGAACTTCGGGACCTGGACCCCGGGCCTGAACCAGTCGCTGGGCGCGCCCGGTCCGCTGCCGCGGCCCAACACCACCTACCCGCTGGTGGGCGGTGTGCCGACCAACAACGGCCTGTTCCAGCTGGCTGGCGGCACCCAGTACAACGACTATTCGGTGGAAGTGCGGGTGTCGTCGCCCACCGACCGGCGGTTCCGCTGGCTGATCGGCGCCTATGCCTATGAGCTGACGCAGGAAGGCACGCCGTTCAACTTCATCTATGGCGCCGCCGCGGGCTTCCGGGGTCCGGTGAACGTGGTGGACACGGTGGCCAACTCGGCGATCTTCGGCCGGATCTCGTTCGACATCACCGAAACCCTGTCGATCGACGCGGAAGCGCGCGAGCAGAGCGAGCGCAAGACCACCCGCGAGCTGGGCGACGACACCACCGCTGCCCGCCGGATCGGCAATCTGCTGTATCAGGACTCGCGCAGCTTCAGTGCCTTCACCCCCCGCGTGACCGTGAGCTGGCAGCCCAGCGACGACCTCACCGTCTATGGCATCTATGCCCGTGGCGCCAAGCCGGGTGGCCTCAATGGCCTGATCGGCCAGGGCAACAACCGCCCCGTCTATGAGCAGGAAGAGAGCACCAACTTCGAGTTCGGCGTGAAGGCCCAGCTGCTGGACGGCCGCCTGTATCTCGGCTTTGCCGCCTACCAGACCGAGGCCAGCAAGTATCAGCTGACCACCACCATCGCCGACCAGACCGGTGCCAGCGCAACCGGCCTCACCTCGATCGTCACCAACCAGGGTGATGCCGAAATCCAGGGCTTCGAGATCGAGGCGCGCTGGGCGGTGACGTCGAACTTCACCATCGCGGCGGCCTATTCCTTTGTGGACGCGTCCTTCACCACCGGCTGCGACGACACCCAGTACACGCTGACTTCGGGCGGCTTCCTGATGAGCCCGACCTGCAACGTGCCGCTTCGGACCACGCCGCTGACCACCACGAGCGGGCCGCTGGTTCCGCTGGCGGGGGCTTCGGGCTCGATCGTCGGCAAGCGGATCCCGCTGGTGCCGGAGACGCAGTGGAGCATCAACGCCGACTACAACCGCCAGATCGGCAGTTTCGAGTTCTTCGCCAGTGCCGATGTGAGCTTCGAGAGCACGAAGTTCGTGCAGGTGCACAATCTGGCCGAGACCGGTGACACCACGCTGGTGGGTGCACGGATCGGGGTCGGCTATGGCGCCTGGCAGTTCTCGCTGTTCGGCCGCAACCTGACCGACGAGGACTCGATCCCGATCGCCACCCGCTGGTTCGACCTGTTCCAGGGCAGCGCCACGGCGGCCGGGATCTCGGCGGCCAACCAGGTGGGCATCGACACCGGCTCGCCGCGCGGCTTCTTCTTCGGCCCGCGCCGGGGACGGACCGTGGGCGCGGAAGTCCGCTTCTCGTTCTGAGGCCACGCCTGACCTCGTGACCACATCCGGGTCCGGCAGCGATGCCGGACCCGTTTCATTTCAGGGACACCACCAGCCATGCCCCGCACCGCCCGCCTCGCCCTGACAGCCATTGCCAGTGCCACCATGCTGGTCCTGTTGCCGCAGTCGCTGGGAGCGCAGGAGCGCGCCGTCTCCCAGGCCGACGTGCTGGCCAGGGACCTGCGCGATCTGACGGTGTGGTTCACCGGCCGGTTCGACAATGACCTTCAGGTGATGTTCGATGCCGAGCTGAACGTACCGGCCGAGGCCCGCAACGGGCGCATCCATTCGATTTTCAAGCCGGTGGACCTGCCCGCCTTCGGCACCCATGTGTTCTATGTCGAGCAATATGCCGACAATGACCCCACCCGGGTCTATCGCCAGCGCATCTACCGCTTTGCGGTGGACACCGCCGAGAATGCCATCAAGCTCGAGATCTTTGCCCCCTCCCCCGAGCAGGAACGGGCGATCCTGGGGGCCTG
>JAIXTH010000116.1 GCA_027484265.1 Alphaproteobacteria bacterium | reverse complement strand
CGATCTTCACCAATGGCCGGATACTCGCGTTGATGGGCACTCAATTGGTAGAAGCGCAACTGCTGGACGCTCGGATGCGCGTGATCCAACGGGTGGACCTGACCCAGCCTGTGGACGGGCGCCCGGTTGAAATGCCGCTGCGGGACAACTGAACCGGCAAGGTTTGTTGGTTGGTTGGATTGTACGGCGCCGGACCGTACCCCGTGGCAGGCGTTGCAGCCCGCCACTGCGTCAGGCGCACTGGCGCCGGACCAGGCGTTCGAGGAAGGCCGCGCAGGCTTCCACCTGCTCCACCGCCACGAATTCGTCGGGCTGGTGGGCCTGGAGGATCGAGCCGGGGCCGCAGACCACCGTGGGCAGGCCGGCGCTCTGGAACAGGCCGCCTTCGGTGGCATAGGCCACCACCCGGCTCTCATTGTCGCCGGTCAGCTGGCGGGCAAGGCGCTCGGCCGGGCTGTCGGGCGCGGGGGCGAGCGCGGGGGTGAAGGAGCGCTGGATGATGCGGGCGCCGCCTTCGGGAGCCCTTGCCCTGATGGCGGCATCGGTGCGGGCCACCGCTGCGAGGATCGGCTGCACCATGGCCATCGGATCCTGGCCGGCTTCGGTGCGCAGCTCGAACATGAAGCTGGCGGTACGGGCGAGGATGTTCACCGCCGTGCCCCCCTGCATCACGCCGATGGTCATGGTGGCGCCGGGGATCTCGAACGGGCTGTCCGGCGGGGCACTGGCCCGCAGGCTGGCTGCCGTGTCCAGCACCAGCTGCATCAGCGGCACCGCTTCGGCCACCGCCGAGACGCCCTGGTCCACCTGGCTGGAATGGGCCTCGCGCCCGGTGACCTCCACCACCCAGGAGGCGATGCCCTTGTGGCCCGACACCACCTTCATGTCAGTCGGCTCGCCCACGATCACCGCCTCGATGCCGGGCAGCTCGCGGGCCATCTTCACCACCATGTCCGGGGCGCCGATACAGCCGACTTCCTCGTCATAGGACAGCGCGATGTGCACGGGCCGCACCAGCGGGGCGGCCGCCAGCTGCGGCGCGACCGCCAGGATCGCGGCGCTGAACGCCTTCATGTCGCAGGTGCCGCGCCCGTAGAGCAGCCCGTCGCGGTGCAGGAGCGTCCACGGATCGCTGCTCCAGGGCTGGCCGTCCACCGGCACCACATCGGTATGCCCCGACAGGATCACGCCGCCCGGCGCCTCCACCGGTCCGAAGCTGGCGATCAGATTGGCCTTGGTGCCGGTGGCATCGGGCACGCGGGTGAGCCGTGCCCCCAAGGGCCCCAGCACCCCTTCTACATAGGTGATCAGATCGAGGTTCGAGTTGCGCGACGTGGTGTCGAACGCCACCAGTTCGGCCAGCCGCTGGATGGTGGCGGCCCCGAGAGGTGTGCGGGCGGCGTCGACGGGGCTCATGACAGGTCTCCTAGCGGGTCGCCCCCTGTTCGGCCGACACGCCGGCCTCGCCGCTGTCGCCGGCGCCGACCACTTCTTCAAGGCGCATGGTGAAGACCAGCAGCGCGTTGGGACCGATCTGGTCGCCCGCGCCCATCTCGCCATAGCCCAGCTCGGGCGGAACCCACAGCGTCCACTCGTCACCCGGCCGCATCATCTGCAGCGCCTCGACCCAGGCCGGGATCAGCTGGCCCACTTCGAACACTGCCGCCTGGCCGGTGCGGTAGGAGCTGTCGAACTCGGTGCCGTCCAGCAGCTTGCCGCGATAGTTCACCACCACCTGCGAGGTGGCGGTCGGGCGCGGCCCGTTGGCAGGGCCCGACGAGATCACCGCATATTGCAGGCCGCTGGCGGTCTGGGTGACCCCCGGCTTGCTGCGATTCTCGGCGAGGAAATCCTGTGCGGCCTTGAGATTGTCGGCGGCCGACTGCGCGCGCTCGGCCTCGATGTCGGCCATCACCGACTGCGCCTTCTCGTACTGGGCGTTCTGGTTGGACGCGAGGCCGACGCCAAGGGCAATGGCGCCTGCCACCCCGATGACAAGGGCGGCGGCAGTCAGGGTCTGGGCTTTGCTGAGCGGCACTGGGATTCTCCGGACAGGGTCTGTCGTCTCGCTTCAGATAGCGGGCCGCCGCACCCGGCGCAAACCGTGTGGCTGCAGCTGCCCCAGCCGCCCCGCCACCCGTGACGCCACCCGCCGCCGGTGGCCGGGTCTAGGCTGCAGCCGGTTCGCAGCCTGTCAGGTGCTGGCGGGCGGTGCGCACGAAATGATCGACCGTCTCGTTCCGGCGCACCGGGTCCTGGACGGTCAGCGGATTGATCGAGTTGTATTCATCGAACGAGTGGGTGGCTTCGGGATAATGCACCACATCCACCGGCACCCCGTCATCCACCAGCCGCGCCGTGGCACGGAAGATCGGACCCGGCCGCGCCACCTGGTCACGCCCGGCGATCACCACGCTCAGCGGCACCACCGTCTGCCAGCCGTTCTCGATCGTGTGCGAGCCGGTGCCGCACCAGGGATACACCGCATAGGCAAAGCGCAGCCCGGCCAGCGCGCCGGGCCCTGCATCGGTGATGCCGGCGTGGCGGCCGATCTCACTGGTGAGGGCCAGTGCATCCATGATGGTCCAGCCGCCGTGGCTCCAGCCCAGCGCGCCAAGCCTGTCCGGCGCTGCCCAGCTCTGCTGCCGCGCAAAGGCCAGGGCTGCCAGCAGATCCCCGGCACGCTCGCGCCCCCACAGCCGCATGCCGGTGCATACCAGCGACGCGGCCTGGATCATGTCGATCTGCCGGGGCGCAAACGAATCCACTACGATACTGGCGATGCCGGCCGCCTGGGCAGCCCGGGCATAATAGGGCTGCGGCCCGTCCGGCCGTCCGCAGCCATGCAGCATCACCACCACCGGGAACGGCCCCGGCCCCTCCGGCAGGATGATTTCATAGCTGGCCGCCATGCGCTGCGCACGCTCGGCGAGGGTTTCGGCTGGCAGGCGGATCATGACGGGGAACTCCGGTGTGTCTCCCCATTTATGCAAGTGCACGCTCACTTTCAAGTCACGCCGCGACGGGGTATGCGGACACAGCGGCCAGCTTGCCAGAGACAGGCGGACACTGACAGGATGGGCCGCTCATTTTCAGGGACTTCGGGCATGCGGTTTGGACTGATCGTGCTGGCAGCGCTGGCGGCCGGCATTGCAAGTGGCGCGTGGATCCGCGCCCTGGGCCCCGGCCCGCTCAATGACGCGGCCCACGGGGTCGCGGTTGTCGGCAGCGTGTGGCTCGATGCCCTGCGCATGACCCTCGCGCCGCTGATCTTCGCACTGGTGGTGGATGCCGTCCTCAAGGTGGCCGAGCAGGCGGCGGCCGGGGCGCTGGCGCGGCGGGTGCTGGTGTCGTTTGCCGTCCTGCTGGTGGTGGCCTGCGCCTGGGTTCTGGGGGCCGGCTCGCTGGTGCTGCAGCTGTTGCCGGTGGATGTGGCCAGCGCGGCTGCCCTCACGGCCTCTGCGGCGTCCGATCCGGGCGCCGAAGTGGTGGCGGCGGCGCCGGTGGACATGGCGGCGTGGGTGCGCTCGCTGATCCCCACCAACGTGATCGCCGCCGCAGCCGAGAACAAGATCGTGCCGCTGGTGCTGTTTGCCGTGATCCTCGGTGCTGCCATCGCCCGGCTGGAGCCTGTACGGCGGGCGCCGCTGCGTGAGCTGTTCGGGTCGCTGGCCGAGGCGATGATCGTGGTGGTGGGCTGGGTGCTGCTGCTGGCGCCGGTCGGGGTATTCGGCCTGGCGCTGTCGCTGGGGCTCGATACCGGGTTCGAGGCGGTGGGGGCGCTGGGTCACTATGTGCTGTTCGTGGTGTCGATGCTGGTGGGGGTGATCGTGATCGCCACCCTGGTCCTTCTGGCCTTCGCGCGCCTCGCGCCGGTAGCGACCCTGCGCGCCCTGGTGCCGGTGCAGGCGATCGCCGCCTCCACCCAAAGCTCGCTCGCCACCCTGCCAGCCATGCTGCAGACGGCGCTCGGCCCGCTGCGGGTCAGCCCGGCGGTGGCCGAATTCACCCTGCCACTGGCCGTGGCCGTATTCCGGATGACCAGTCCGGTGGGCAACCTCGCCGTGGCCCTGTTCGTGGCCCATATCGCCGGGGTCGAGCTGTCGGCCGGCGACATGCTGGCGGGGGCGCTGGTGGCGATCATCGTGTCGATCAGCTCGGTGGGCCTGCCGGGGCAGAGCTCGTTCGTGATCTCGGTGGCGCCGATCTGCGTGGCCATGGGGATTCCGGTGACGGTCCTGCCCCTGCTGCTGGCGGTGGAAGTCCTGCCCGACATCTTCCGCACCATCGGCAATGTCACAGCCGACCTCGCCGTCACCGCAGTGGCGGACCGCCAGAAAGGACAGGAGCGTCAGTCCGAGACCGGATCGGCGCCATGACCGGCGGCAGGGTGGCGGTGGCAGGTGGCGGCCCCGCCGGCCTGATGGCCGCCGACATCCTGTCGGCCGCTGGCGTGGCGGTCACCGTGCACGAGGCCATGCCCAGTGTGGGCCGCAAGTTCCTGATGGCCGGGCGCGGCGGCCTCAACCTGACGCACAGCGAGCCGATGCCGGCTTTCCGCGCCCGCTATGGCGACAGCGCGGACTGGGTCGCCAGCTGGCTGGAGCGCTTCACGCCGCAGATGCTGCGCGCCTTCGCCGAAGAGCTGGGGCAGCCGACCTTTGTCGGGTCGAGCGGGCGGGTGTTCCCGCAGGCGATGAAGGCCTCGCCGCTGTTGCGCGCCTGGCTGGCGCGGCTGCAGGGGCGCGGCGTGCGGATCGTGACGCGGTCGCGCTTTGTCGGCTGGGACCCGGCGGGCAGTGCCCAATTCGCCGGACCGGACGGTATCGCCAGGGCCGAGGCCTGTGACGGGCTGGTCCTTGCCTTTGGCGGAGCCAGCTGGCCGAAGCTGGGATCGGATGGCAGCTGGGCGCCGCTGCTGGCCGGGCGGGGCGTGGCGGTGGTGCCGTTCGGCCCGGCCAATGCCGGTGTCCGGCTCGACTGGAGCCGCCATATGCAGGAGCACCATGCAGGCGCGGTGCTGAAGGCTGTAAGCCTGTCCGCAGGGGGCCAGCAGCGGCAGGGCGACCTGATCATCACCCGCACAGGCCTGGAAGGCGGGCCGGTCTATGCGCTGGGACCAGTGTGGCGGGGTGCGGGTTTTGGCGGGAGGGCGGCGATCGACCTGCGACCGTCGCTCCCGGCGGCAGCGCTGGCGGGCCGGATCGCGGCGGCGCGGCCCGGCAGGTCGCTCCCGACTGTCCTGAAGACGGCCCTGCGTATGACCGGCGCGGAAGTCGCGCTGCTCCATGAAGCCGTCCGCCCTTTGCCCCCTGATCCGCAGGCGCTCGCCGGGCTGATCAAGGCAGCTCCCCTGACCATCACCGGCCAGGCGGGGCTGGAGCGGGCCATCTCCTCCACCGGTGGCATCGGGCAGCCGGACGTCTCCCCCGACCTGATGCTGAACGCCCTGCCCGGCACCTTCGTGTGCGGTGAAATGCTGGACTGGG
>JAIXTH010000301.1 GCA_027484265.1 Alphaproteobacteria bacterium | reverse complement strand
CGTGATCACGCCAGAGGAACTGGGCGAGGCCGGCCGCACCGCGTGGCGCCGGATCCAGGCGCTTGATCCGGCGCTGTGCGACCCGTTCCATGCCCCCGAATGGGCCGAGATCATCGGCTCTGTCCGCCGCGATGCCCGGGTGGCCGTGATCGAGGATGCCGGACAGACCATCGGCTTCCTTGCGGTCCAGAAGAGCCCGCCCTTCTCCATGATGGGGCTGGGCGCACCGATCTGCGACAGCGACGGCCTGATCGCCCGACCGGACGCCGACTTCGACCTGGCCCTGCTGCCCAGGGCGCTCGGGACAGACCGGGTGGACTTCGGGCAGCTGCCGCTGGCCTGCCGCCGCTACGATGCCATTGCACGGGTTCGCGAGGAGGCGATGATCGCCGACCTCACCGGCTGGGCCGACTTCCTCGCGGCGCGCAAGGCCGAAGGCTCGTCCACCTTGCGCAATCTCGACAAGAAGAAGCGCAAGCTGGCGCGCGAGCATGGCGAGCTCGAGTTTCGCGCCTTCACCCCCGACCGCGAGGCGCTGGCCGCCCTGTTCGCCTGGAAGCAGGAACAGTTCGAGCGCACCCGTCAGCCCAATGTGCTGGCGCGCGACTGGTGCCGCGAGGCCCATGAGCGGGTGGCAGCGGCCAGCTGCCAGCATTTCTCGGGCGAAATGTTCTCGCTGCGGTGCGGCGACAGGCTGGTGGCGGCCCTGCTGGCGATGCAGGCCGGACCGGTCCTGCATGCCTGGGTGATCGCCCACGACCCGGATCCGGCGCTGGCGCCGTTTTCGCCGGGGGCGATGGTCTGGCACCACATGTTCGAGGCTGCCCACGCCCGCGGCGTGGCGCTGATCGATTTCGGCTGCGGGGACTATCCGTACAAGCGCTTCTACAAGACCGGTGTACGGCAGATCGGTGCAGGCTTCATCGGACAGCCGGGCTTTGGCACCGTGCTGCGCAGCGGCATGTTTGCCGCCCGGACCATGCTCGAGCGCTCGTCCAACCAGGTGGTGGCCGCCCTGCCGGGCCGGATCATGCGCAGGCTCGACACCCAGCGGGCCCTGGGACAGCCGCTGGCAGCCTGAGGCAAGGGGGCGGGGCGTCAGCCGGCGTCCGCGCCGTCACTGTCACGGGCATCCATGCGCGGGGCGCCGGCGTCCTTCAGCTGCTTGTCCTTGCTCTTCTTTTTCTTGCGCTTCTTGCCCTTGCCGGTCTTCAGGCTGCCCGCAGCCTCCGGCATGGCCAGCCGCATCAGCAGCAGCACGAACCCGTCGCGATGCTTTTTCGGCAGCCGGGCCAGGAGCTCGCCATCGGCGGCCTGCGCCAGGGCGCGCGCCTCGCTGAGCGCCTCTTCGCCCGCAGTGCCCAGCACCACGTCATTGGCCCGCGCATCGCGGGTCGAGCGCTGGCGCTGCACCAGACCGCGCGCTTCCATCCGCCCGATCATCTCGGCCAGGGTCGAGCGGTCGATACCGGTGGAGGTCACGAGGTCCGACTGGCTGGCCGGGACATCGCCCGCGGCCGCCAGCGCTTCCAGCACTGTCAGCTGACGGACTGTCAGCCCGCTGCCCTCGAGGGCCTGTGCCATCAGATCGTCGGATGCCTGGCGGGCCCTGTGCAGCCAGTAGGCTGCGCTGCGGGCTGGGCCTTCCGAACCTGCCGGACCATCCTGGGACTTGTCCGCCATTTATGATCTCCACTTGCCGCCGGATCGCCAAGGCGCCAAACACGGGCACCGGAGGACCGCCCGGCCCGGCGATCCGTCCGTCCACTTCCTATCGCCCGCCCGTGACAGGTGTGCGACATTCCAGGTGACGCCAGCATGACAGTTTCCGCTCCGGCATTCGAGACCAGGATCCCCGAGGGGGATGACAAGCCGCGTCTGGTGTGCGGCACGTGCGGCTTCATCAATTACGTCAATCCCAAGATCGTCGCCGGTGTCGTGGTGACCGCTTCCGATGGCCGGCTGCTGCTGTGCCGCCGCGCCATCCAGCCCCGGCATGGCTTCTGGACGGTTCCGGCGGGTTTCATGGAAGAGGGCGAGACCACCAGTGCCGGGGCCGCGCGCGAGGCTTTGGAAGAGGCCGAGGCCCGGGTCGAGATCAATGCGCTGCTGGGCATCTATGAGGTGCCGCGCATCAGCCAGGTGCACATGATGTACCGCGCCACCCTGGTGGACGATGCCTTCGGCTGCGGCCCTGAATCACTGGAGGCGGCCCTGTTCGCCTGGGAGGACATTCCCTGGGACCGGATCGCGTTTCCCACCGGTGTCCAGGCCCTGCGCGACTGGCACGCCACCCGGGACCAGACTGCATTCGTTCCTCACACTGCCGTGTTCTGATACGGTTTTATCCGACACGCGGCCGAAAGGCGGTTGACTTTGGGTTCTGCGCGACCACCCTTCGCACAGGAGCAGGAACCATGGCCTATATCACCGGATTGATCCTTCTGGCGCTCGCCGCCGTCTATGGCTGGAGTGGCTGGCGCCACATCAAGTCGGTCGAGGACCAGAAGGCGGCGCGGGTTGCCGCCGGACAGTCGGCTGCCCCGGCAGAGCTGCATCCGTCCTTGTCGATCATGGTGGACGTGATGCCGGGCATCACGATCTTCATGGTGGCGTGCCTCGGCGGCTTCGTCAGCCTCACCTTCTTCGCAGCCGGTGCCAGCCGCTATCTGTCGATTTTCGACCTGCTGGCTTTCCTCGCGCTGCTGGCGGCCTATTGTTTCTGGCTGACTGCCCGCACCAAGTTCCGCAAGGCCGCTGTCGCCTGATCGTCCGGGCCTTGGGTCGCGGGCCCCAACCGGGATGATGGTGGCAATGGAACTGGGACGCGACATCTTCAAGCTGGCCGAGCTGTTCCTGGTGTTTGGGGCCATCGGCGGTCTTCTGCTCTGGCAGTGGTGGCAGGTCCGACCCTCCACGCGCGGCACCCCGTCGGCCGACACGGACGGCCGTCCGCCCTGGTGGGCCCGGCGGTAGCGGCAAGAGTGGTCCAACCGATCCGCCGCGCCTGCCCGACCGCTGCCGGGCCCCCGAGGTTCTGTCACCAGCCCTGCTGGCGACAGAACCAAGACTACGCTGTTCCGCCTTCCGGCCCCGTCAAGG
>JAIXTH010000090.1 GCA_027484265.1 Alphaproteobacteria bacterium | reverse complement strand
GCCTGTTTTTGTGCGCCACGAGATCGTGCATAATCGTCGTGTGGTCGAGCGGCTGGAAGGCATGGGCGCAATCTTCGTCGACGAACTCGAAGATTGCCCGGACGACCGGCCCGTCGTGTTCTCGGCCCATGGCGTGCCCAAGCGGGTGACGGACGAGGCCCGCAACCGCAACATGATCTGGGTGGATGCCACCTGTCCGCTGGTGTCCAAGGTGCATGTGGAGGCGCAGCGCCACTTCGATGCGGGCCGCGAGATCGTGCTGATCGGCCACGCCGGCCACCCCGAAGTGGAGGGCACCATGGGCCAGTTGCCGGACGGTGCCGTGGCCCTGATCGAGACCGTGGACGATGTGGCGGGCTTTGCGCCGCAGGACCCGGCGAAGCTGTCCTTCGTGACCCAGACCACCCTGTCGGTCGATGACACGGCCGACATCGTCGCCGCCCTGCAGGACCGGTTCCCGGGCATCGCCGCGCCCCACAAGGAAGACATCTGCTATGCCACCACCAACCGCCAGGAGGCGGTGAAGGCGCTGGGGGCGCGGGCCGACCTGCTGCTGGTGATCGGATCGCAGACCTCGTCCAATTCGCTGCGGCTGGTGGAGGTGGGGCTGCGGGCCGGGGCGCGGGCGGCGCGGCTGATCGATGATGCCGGGGCGATCGACTGGAGCTGGTTTGACGGGGTGGAGACGCTGGCCCTCACCGCGGGCGCCAGTGCGCCGGAGGATCTGGTGGAGGATGTGCTGGCGGCCTGCGCCCGCCGCTTTGCCGTCAAGGTGGAGCCGGTTGTGACCGCGCAGGAAGATGTGGTGTTCAAGCTGCCGCGCGTGCTGGCGCCCTAGAACCGGCTCGCCGTCTCCGGCCCGTCGCTGGATTGTGAGTCTCCTGTCTTGCCGACAGGCGGATTTGCGATATGTTCATGCCCTGAAACCGGAGATTTCCCGTGGCCAGACGCAAGACTTTGCCCCAGATCATTGCCGACGCAGCCCGTTCGGGTGCGCGGCTGCTGGGCGACATGATCGATGCCGTCACCGCGCCGGCACCGCAACCGGTGCCCATCCGGGTGCCCGCACGGGCGCGTCCCGGCCAGAGGCCCGCACCGCGACTGTGACGCCCCTGGGCGCCACACCACTCCAGCCAGCGCTCAGGGGATCGTGACCCAAGGACCGAGATAGCGGCGCAGCCCGGACGGGCTCGCTGGCTGCACGTCTCGCCCGGCCGGACGAACCATGCCATCCTACCCGTGAACCACTCCGCAGCGGCGAGCCCGCGCGGACAGCCGGATCCAGACCCATGTCCGATCAAGTCATCATCTTCGACACCACCATGCGCGACGGCGAACAGAGCCCCGGCGCATCCATGACCCTGGAAGAAAAGCTCGAACTGGCCCGCCTTCTGGAGGACATGAAGGTCGATGTGATCGAGGCGGGCTTTCCCATCGCCAGCCAGGGTGACTTCGACGCGGTGCAGGCCGTGGCCCGGATCATCAAGGACAGCACCATCTGCGGCCTGTCGCGCGCCGGTCCCAAGGATATCGAGCGCTGCTTCGAGGCGATCCGGCCCGCCCCGCGCCGCCGCATCCACACCTTCATCTCCACCAGCCCGATCCATATGAAGCACAAGCTGCGGATGGAGCCGGACGCGGTGCTGGAGGCGATCCACGCCTCGGTGAGCCTCGCCCGCAACCTGACCGACGATGTGGAATGGAGCGCGGAGGACGCCACCCGCACCGAGCGCGACTTCCTCGCCCGTGCGGTCGAGGCCGCGATCCGCGCCGGTGCCACCACCATCAATCTGCCCGACACGGTGGGTTACTCGTTCCCGGACGAATATGCCGCGATGTTCGCCGATGTGATCGTGCGGGTGCCGGGCGCCGACAAGGTGATCTTCTCGGCCCACTGCCACAATGACCTGGGGCTTGCGGTGGCGAATTCGCTGGCGGCGCTCAAGGGCGGGGCGCGGCAGATCGAATGCGCCGTGAACGGCCTTGGCGAGCGGGCGGGCAATGCCGCGCTGGAAGAGATCGTCATGGCCCTGAGGGTACGCGGCGACGGCATGCCGTTCACCACCGGCATCGACAGCACCCGCCTGACCCAGGCCTCCAAGATGGTCAGCCGCATCACCGGCTTCCCGGTACAGTACAACAAGGCGATCGTCGGCAAGAATGCCTTCGCCCACGAAAGCGGCATCCATCAGGACGGCATGCTCAAGCACGCCCAGACCTATGAAATCATGACCCCGGAAGACGTGGGTCAGGGCGGCACCAACCTGGTGATGGGCAAGCATTCCGGCCGCAACGCCTTCCGCGACAAGCTGGTGCAGCTGGGCTACGAGCTGTCCGACAATGCGTTCCAGGACGCGTTTACCCGCTTCAAAGACCTCGCGGACCGCAAGAAGCATGTCTATGACGACGACATCGTGGCGCTGGTGGATGATGCTGCGGCCCATGTGGACGACACCATCAAAGTCGTCCGCCTGCGGATCGTTGCCGGCACCGAGGGCCCGCAGACCGCCGAGATCGATCTCGATCTGGACGGCACCCCTGCCTGGACCACCCAGCGCGGCAATGGTCCGGTGGATGCGATCTTCAACGCCATCAGCACACTTGTTCCGCACACGGCGGTGCTGGACCTCTACCAGGTCCATGCCGTCACCGAAGGCACCGATGCCCAGGCCGAAGTGTCGGTGCGCCTGACCGAGAACGGGCGGACTGTGGCGGGCCGTGCCGCCGATGCCGACACGCTGGTCGCCAGTGCCAAGGCCTATGTCGCGGCCCTCAACCGCCTGCGCGCCAAGCGCCAGCGCGGGGCGGATGCTCAGGCGGGCTGAGCGCCGGAACGGGAGCCTTCAGTGCCGGGCGGCGGATGCGCTGTCCGGGCTGTCGAGGGAGAAGGCGGGGATGGTGGCGGTGAAGCCGATGCCATCCTCGGTCACCATCCGGTAGTAGCCGCGCATGAAGCCCGATGGCGTGCGCAGCGGGCATCCCGATGTGTAGACAAAGCACTGACCGGCCGGCAGCACGGGCTGGGCACCCACCACGCCATCGCCTTCCACCACGTCGGTATGGCCATGGGCGTCGGTGATTTCCCAGTGGCGGGCCAGCAGCTGCACGGTTTCGGGTCCGGCGTTGCAGATCTCGACCGTATAGGCCCACACCCACCGCCCCTGATCGGGCAGTGACTGCTCCATCAGATACATGGGCTCGACCCGGACGGTGACGGGACCGGAGGCAGCGAAATAGGAGGGGGGCGCGGCGGCGCCGGTGCCGGTATTCATGGCGCTGTCCCTTGGCAGGGCTGGAGACAGGGTCAAGGGGCGTCGCCAGTATCCGCCAGTCCGCTGGAGTGCACGGCCTCAGCCGCGCCAGACCGATGGCCAAGTCATGCTGAAGCCCCACGACGCGACTGTTCGACCCGCTGGAGCGCAGCTGCTTGCAGCTGCGCCGCACGAAGTGCCATGAAAACAGATTGATGCGTAGCCTCTAGCGCCGCTCCGCGTCGCTGGCGCAGTTGCGAGCAACTGCGCTCCAGATCCTTCAACGGTTGGTCGGCAGTCTGGCGCGGCGAGGCCGCGCGCTCCAGCGATAGTGCCTGCGCCGCAACAGGCTTTACGCCGCCTTAAGCGGGTCCGTGCCACAGGAGGCGGGATGACTGCCGACCCGATCACCACACTTCTTGCCCTGATGCCCTGGCTGGGGCTTGCGGTGTTCTCGGGCTATCTGGCCGCCGCGGCGCTGGGGGATGTGCAGCACTTCATCATCAAGGACCGGCTGAACCTGTTCGGTTTTGTGGCCTTCGTGGTGCTGGCCCTGCCGATGGGACTGAGCCTTGGCGAGTGGGGCATTCACATGGGCGTGGGGCTGGCGGTTGCGGCCCTGGCGATCGGTGCCTTTGCGCTCGGTGCCTTTGGTGGCGGCGATGCCAAGATGATCGCGGCTATGGGCTTCTGGCTCGGGCCGCCTGCGCTGCTGACCTTCTTCATCGTGACGACCCTGGCCGGCGGCGTGCTGTCGCTTGTGCTGCTGACCGGGCGGTTTGCCGCCCGCAAGCTGGGTCTGCCGCGCCGTCCGCGCTGGCTGCGCAAGATCATGCGGCGTGGTTCGGGGGTGCCTTACGGGGTCGCCCTGGCCGTGGGTGGCCTTGTCGCAGCACCCCTGACAGCCTGGTATCCACAAAGTTCACCTTTCTGAACAGATGCAGCCAATTGGGTAATCACCGTTAACGCCTTCTTAGAGAGTGCCCCGCCACGGTGCAGCGGAGAGAATCCGGGCTTGCAGCTGCGGGGAGACGGGCGTGAACGTCAGACAGATCGCAATCATCGGCGGGGCCATTCTCGTCGGCGGGGCAGCATTCCTCTGGATGCGCGGCCAGGCGGCTCCGGCTGCACAGCCGGCAGCAGTGACTGCGGCGGCAGCACCTGCACCAAGCGCGGTGCAGGTTCTGGTCGCCAAGCGCGACCTCCTGGTGGGTGAGCGCATCGCTGTGGACGCCATCGGCTGGGCCGAGTGGCCCGCGGCGGGTGCCTCGGAAGCGTTCTACACCAAGGAGCGCAATGCCACTGCCATCGAGGACCTCACCAATGGTGTGGTGCGCCAGGCCATGGTTGCCGGCGAGCCTCTGACCACGACCAAGGTGGTGGTGCCCGGAACCGCCGGCAACACAATGGCAGCACTGCTGACCCCCGGCATGCGCGCCACGTCGATCGCCATCACCCCGGATGCAGCGGTGGCGGGCTTCGTCCTGCCGAATGACCGGGTCGATGTGGTCCTGACCCGCGAAATCCAGATCACCGAGGGCGGCACCACTGTTCCGCGCGTGGTGACCTCGACGGTCCTTGAAAATGTCCGGGTGCTGGCGATCGATCAGAACCTTAATCAAAACAACGAGCAAAGCTCACTCACCGGTGCTACGGCCACGGTGGAGCTGACCTTGCAGGATGCCGAGAAGCTGCGGATGGCCGACCGGCTCGGCGACCTGTCGCTGACGCTGCGCTCCTATGCCGACAGTGCCGGGCCGACGCTGGCGCGGACGGACTCGGCGGCAATGGCGCAGCCGCGTCCGGTGCCGGCGGCGGCGGCTGCCACGAACCCACCGGCCAATGGCAACCCGCCCTCCACGCCCGTCACCAACCCGGGTCCTCAGGGCGCGCCCTCCCAGGTGAAGATCTACAGAGGCGGTCAATGATGAAGCGCTCCGACACCTTCCGGCGCAGCTGCGCCCGTACGGTCGCCCTGGCATCGGCTCTGGCCATGGTCCTGCCGCCGGGCGGCTTTGCCTTTGCCCAGGCGCCGGGACAGGCGCAGGTGACCATCCAGTCGGCCGGCGCCGCATCGCCGGTCCAGCGCGTGACCCTGCCGCTGGGCAAGTCGGCAGTGGTGGATCTGCCGGTGGATGCCCGCGATGTGGTGATCTCGAACCCGGAAGTGGCGGATGCCGTGATGCGCACGTCGCGCCGGGCATTCGTGCTGGGGGTCAAGAACGGCGAGACCAACATCTTCTTCCTGGATGCGGCTGGCCGGCAGATCCTGACGCTGGAAGTGCGGGTGGCGCGCGATACCGGCGAGCTGGATGCGCTGATCCAGCGCTTTGCGCCCAACGCACGTGTGACCGCCGAGGCCGTGGGCGAATCGATCATCCTCAGCGGCAATGTCCCCACCGCTGCCGAAGCCGACCGGATCCTGCGGGTCGCCCAGCAATATGCCGGCGGCGCCGACAAGGTCGTCAACATGATGTCGATCCTGGCCGGCGATCAGGTGTATCTGCGGGTCCGCATCATCGAGATGCAGCGCACCGTGATCAAGCAACTGGGGATCAACCTGACCTCCAGCAACATCCTCAACCAGCTGCTGCCGGATGACTGGGGCCTGCGGTTTGCCACGGCCAACGGCTTTGCCGTGAACGGCAATTTCCTGGGCGGCACCTCGGTGGACGCCACCTGGGCCACCAACTTCATCCGGCCCCAGGGCGTGACCTTCCTGTCGGGCAACGCCTCTCTGGGCGATCCGTCGCAGCTGGCGGGCGCGGGCGGCTTCTCGCAGACGGTCGACTCCGCCGGCCGCATCGTCACGACCTACGGTCCGGGCGAGCTGGTCACCGGAGAGCGCAATGACGCCAGCATCCAGGCGCTGGAGCGTGTGGGCCTGGCCCGCACCCTCGCCGAGCCGGTGCTGACCGCCACTTCGGGCGAATCCGCCAGCTTCCTCGCCGGCGGCGAATTCCCGGTTCCCGTGGCCCAGGAAGGCAGCCGGATCAGCGTGGAGTTCAAGCCGTTCGGCGTGGGGCTCGGCTTCACCCCGGTGGTGCTGAGCCCGGACCGGATCCTGCTGAAGATCTCCACGGAAGTGTCGGAAATCTCCACGGCTGCGTCGTTCCGCCAGCCGGACACGGTGATCCGCAACTCCGCGGGTCTGGTGACCGACACCATCCGCGGCCTGTCGATCCCCGGCATCTCGGTCCGCCGCGCCGAGACCACGCTGGAGCTCCCGTCGGGCCGCTCGATGATCATGGCCGGCCTGATCCAGTCGCAGACACGCCAGGCGATCGAGGGACTGCCGGGCCTGAAGGACCTGCCGGTTCTGGGCAACCTGTTCCGCTCGCGCGACTTCGCCAATAACGAGACCGAGCTGGTGATCATCATCACCCCCTATCTCGTGCAGTCCGTCGCGCCCGACCAGCTGCAGTCGCCGGCCGATGGCTATGCGCCGGCTTCCGACCCCAATGCCCTCTTGATGGGCCGCCTCAACCGGGCAGCCCGCCCGGGCAGCACCACGCTTCCACCGGGACGCTATCGCGCGCCCATCGGCCATGCGCCGCAATAGGCCGACGAAGGAGAGCCGATCATGACGCCAGCCTTCCCGCGCAGCATCGCAGCGGTCAGCCTCCGGGCCACCGCAGCCTGTCTCCTGGTCAGCCTCGTGGCTGCCTGTGCCCATGGCGGCGGCCCGCGCGCCGAACGCCAGCCCACGCCGGCCCAGGCCGCCGAGCGCCGGGTCGAGCAGGCCACCATGTCCACAACCGTGCTCGACGCGCACCAGCCCACCGTGACCCAGGTGGAGGCCCGCATCGCCCTGGGCACCACCGGTGCCCCCGGCCTCACCCCCGCCGAAGTGGCACAGCTGCAGACCTTTGCCCGCGACTTCGTGCGCACCGGCCGCGGCAACATCGTGTTCTCGGTGCCGGTCGGCTCGGGCAATGCCGCGGCATCCCAGCAGATCACGGCCGAGGCGCAGCGCGTGCTGTTTGCCGAAGGCGTCGACTATGCCCGCATGGCTGGCGGTGCCTATCAGGCGGCCGGCCAGCCGGTGGCTCCGGTTGTGGTGGCCTTCATCCGGTTCGAAGCCCGCGCGGCCGACTGTCCCGGCTGGGGCGAACTCGACCCGCGCCGCACCGCGTCGAACATGAACTCG
Organism: Alphaproteobacteria bacterium; assembly: GCA_027484265.1. Taxonomy (GTDB): domain Bacteria; phylum Pseudomonadota; class Alphaproteobacteria; order Caulobacterales; family Aquidulcibacteraceae; genus JAIXTH01. Next base: position 21,666 of record JAIXTH010000090.1, on the reverse strand, counting down.
CCCCGTTTCGGCTGCGCCCAGGCGGGCAATCTGGCTGCGATGGTGGTGGACCCCGGTGACCTGACCGGTGACCGCCGCGACGTGACCGGAGACGCGGCCCGCGCCCAGCGCGGGGTGGATCAGATGCGCGAAGGTACGCTGCCAGAAGCCAGCGGAACAGTCGCAGGAGGCAACTAACATGCTCGGTTCTGCCAAGAAGAAGTCCTGGGAAGAACTCGCTCTCGCTGACGAACCCTTCGAACTCGACAGCGATCTCGATTTCGTCACCCCTGCGGGCGGGCCCGGCCCCGCACCGTCAGCCCCTGCCATGGCAGCGCCCATGGCGACGGCCGCCGGCCGCGGTGACTTCGACGTATCGACCTTCGAGGAAACCTATGTGGGCGAGCTGGCGCGGGGCGGCGATCAGCCGGTGCCGCGCATCTCGATCCAGGTGTTCTGCGAGCGCCCCGCGACCGCGCAGCTGCTGCAGGCCGCCTCCACCGACCGGCGTCTGGCCAAGACCAATGTCACGGTGTCGATGGGTGGCCTCACCGGCGCCATCGACTTTTTCCGCAGCCAGGCCACGCCGAACCTGATCATCGTCGAGAGCCTGGCGCCCCCCGCGATGCTGATCCAGCAGCTCGACGAGTTGGCCAGCTACTGTGATGAAGGCGTGAAGGTCATCGTGATCGGCGACCAGAACGACATCACGCTCTATCGCGAGCTGACGCGCCGCGGGGTATCGGAATACCTGGTTCCGCCGCTGCAGCCGCTGCAGCTGATCCGTGCCATCTCGGCGCTCTACATCGACCCGTCGAAGCCCTTCCTCGGCAAGGTGGTGGCGTTCGTGGGGGCCAAGGGCGGCACCGGCTCGTCGACCGTGGCCCACAATGTTGCCTATGCCATGGCCGAGCATGCCCGGATCAACACCACTCTGGTGGACCTCGATCTGTCGTGGGGCACCACCGGCCTCGACTTCAACACCGATCCGGCGACGGGCGTGGCCGATGCGCTCGAGACCCCCGACCGGGTGGACGATGTTCTGCTCGACCGGCTGCTGACCCGGCACAGCGACCACCTGACCCTGTTCACCGCTCCGGGCACGCTGGACCGCGACTACGAGATCGCGTCGGAGGCCTATGAGACGGTGATCGACGGGGTGCGCCGCGGGGTGCCGTTCGTGGTGCTGGACCTGCCCCACACCTGGACCCGCTGGATGCGCCAGACGCTGATGGCAGCGGATGAAGTCGTGATCGTGGCCCAGCCCGACCTCGCCGGCCTGCGCAATGCCAAGAACCTGTACGACATGGTCAAGGTCGGCCGCCCCAATGACGCGCCGCCGAAGGTGGTGCTCAACATGGTGGGCGTGCCCAAGCGGCCCGAGATCCCGGTCAAGGACTTCGCCGAGGCGCTCGGCAGCGAGCCAGCCCTGGTGCTGCCCTATGACCCGCAGCTGTTCGGCACAGCCTCGAACAACGGCCAGATGGTGTTCGATGTCAGCCCGCAGTCCAAGTGCGCCGAGGGCCTCGACCATCTTGCGCAGCTGCTGACCGGCAAGGTGGCGGCTCCCAAGCCCAAGGAGTCGATGCTGGATAAGCTGAAGACCCTCAAGTTCGGCAAGTGAGGTCGCCATGTTCGGCAAACGCGCCCTCTCGAACGAACCAGCTCCCGCCCCGGCCCCCGCACCCGCTGCGGCGGCCAAGCCGGTAGCGGCCGCCCCGCCGCCCCCCAAGCCGGCGGCTGCGCCCTCGGCAAGCCCCGGCTCCTCGGCGCCCAGCCCTGACCGGCTGGCCAAGGTGGTGCGCGCCACCCCCGCGGATGCCGCGCGCTCGGTGATGCAGGAGGCGCGCAGCGAGGAATACTACCGGATCAAGACCTCGATCTACAACGCGCTGATCGAGACCATCGACCTTGGCCAGCTGGCCAATCTCGACCAGAAGGTCGCCCGCGACGAAATCCGGGACATCGTCGGCGAGATCATCGCGATCAAGCAGGTGGTGCTCTCGGTTGCCGAGCAGGAACAGGTCCTCACCGACATCATCAACGATGTGCTGGGCTATGGTCCGCTGGAGCCGCTCCTGGCCCGGGACGACATCGCCGACATCATGGTGAACGGCGCCAGCTCGGTGTTCATCGAAGTCGGCGGCAAGACCCAGAAGACCCCGATCCGGTTCCGTGACAACCAGCAGCTGATGAACATCTGCCAGCGGATCGTGAGCCAGGTCGGCCGGCGGGTCGACGAAGCCAGCCCGATCTGCGACGCGCGTCTGCCTGATGGCTCCCGCGTCAACGTCATCGTGCCGCCGCTGGCCATCGACGGCCCCACCCTCACCATCCGCAAGTTCAAGAAGGACAAGCTGCGGATGAACGACCTGGTCAAGTTCGGCTCGATCAGCGAGGCGGGGGCCAAGGTGCTCGGCATCATCGGCGCCAGCCGCTGCAACGTGCTGATTTCCGGCGGTACCGGCTCGGGCAAGACCACGCTGCTCAACTGCCTCACCGGCTTCATCACCCCCGACGAGCGGGTGATCACCTGCGAGGACTCGGCCGAACTGCAGCTGCAGCAGCCGCATGTGGTGCGCCTGGAAACCCGTCCGCCCAATCTGGAAGGCCAGGGCGCGATCTCGATGCGCGACCTGGTCAAGAACTGTCTGCGGATGCGTCCCGAGCGGATCATCGTCGGCGAAGTGCGCGGACCGGAGGCGTTCGACCTCCTGCAGGCGATGAACACCGGCCACGATGGCTCGATGGGCACCCTCCACGCCAACAGCCCCCGCGAAGGGCTGTCGCGGATGGAGAGCATGATCACGATGGGCGGCTTCTCGCTCCCGCCCAAGACGATCCGCGAGATGATCGTCGGATCGATCGATGTGGTGATCCAGGCCTCGCGCATGCGTGACGGCTCGCGGCGGATCACCCACATCACCGAGGTGATCGGCCTGGAAGGCGATGTGGTCGTGACCCAGGACCTGATCGTCTACGAGATCGAGGGCGAGGACGCCAATGGCAAGATCCTCGGCAAGCACCGGTCGACCGGCATCGCCCGCCCGAAATTCTGGGACCGGGCCCGCTACTACGGCCTTGAAAAGGAACTCGCCGAAGCGCTCGACGCGGCGGACGTGTGAGGCACGCGATGGACTTTGGCACGCTTCTCCCCCTGATGGTCGCCGGCGGCATCGTGCTGCTGGGGATTGCCTTCGCATCCGGTGGCAATGAAGCGGCCGACAAGCGGATCAAGGAAGTCGCCAAGACCAAGGAAAGCGCCCTCAGGCGCAAGCAGCTCGATCCCGAGGAGGCGCGTCGCAAGAAGCGCCTCGATGGCATCAAGGAGCTGGAAGCCCGCGAGAAGCAGCTGCGCAAGGCGCGCCTGTCGATCAGTGCGCGGCTGGACCAGGCGGGCCTGACCATCAAGCCGGCCACCTTCTGGGCGATCTCGGCGGGTCTTGGCGCGCTCGCCGCGCTGATCTGCCTGATGACGGGCCAGAAGATCTGGATCGCGGCGGGTGCCGCCTTCGCGGCCGGCTTTGGCCTGCCGCAATGGTCGCTCGGCTTCCTGTGCGGCATGCGCCAGAAGCGTTTCATCAGCGAGTTCGCCAATTCCATCGAAGTGATTGTGCGCGGTGTGAAGAGTGGCCTGCCGCTGAACGAGTGCCTGAAGATCATCGGCCGCGAGGCGCCGGAGCCGCTGGGCGGCGAGTTCCGCAGACTGGTCGATCAGGTGTCGATGGGGGTTCCGTTCGATCAGGCGCTGCCCAAGATGTACGAGCGGATGCCGCTGCCGGAAGTCAGCTTCTTCTCCATCGTGCGGGCGATCCAGCAGAAGGCGGGCGGCAATCTGTCCGAAGCGCTGCAAAATCTCGCCAACGTGCTGCGCAGCCGCAAGATGATGCGCGAGAAGATCAAGGCGCTGTCCTCCGAAGCCAAGGCCTCGGCGATGATCATCGGCTCGCTGCCGATCATCGTGATGATCCTCGTGTCGCTGTCGAGCCCCAGCTACATGATGCTGCTGTTTACCGATGCCACCGGTCACATGATGCTGGGTGTCGGCGCCTGCATGATGGGGGCCGGCATCATGGTGATGCGCAACATGATCAACTTCGAGATCTAGGGGCGCGTCGATGTGGCATGAAGTCAAGAACTTCGCGACCTGGATCACCGATCCGACCTTCGTGGCCAGCGTCCTGATGGCCGTCGCCTGCGCCATCACGGCGATCACCATCGCCATGCCGCTGCTGAAGGGCGACCGGCTGGCCTCGCGCATGAAGGCCGTGGCGGCGGACCGCGACGAGCTGCGCCGCCGCTCCCGCGCCACGCTGCAGACCAGCACGGTCTCGCTGCGCCGCCAGACCAAGGGGCCGTGGAAGGACATCATGGACCGGCTGAACCTCCAGAAGCTGCTGGAGGATCCCAATGTGGTCCAGTCGCTGACCGAGGCCGGCTGGCGTGGCCCCGGCCCTCTGGCGGTCTTTTATGTGGCGCGCTTTGCCACGCCGGTGGTGTTTTTCCTGATGGCGCTGGCCTACCTGTTCGTCACCGGATCCAAGCTGTCGGGCAACATGCAGCTGCTGGTGGCCGTGGGCGCCTGCGCGGTCGGCTTCTATCTGCCGAACATCATCGTCGCCAATCAGGCGGGCAAGCGGCGCAAGTCGATCATGAAGGCGTTCCCCGATTCCCTCGATCTGCTGCTGATCTGCGTGGAATCGGGGATGTCGATCGAAACCGCGTTCCAGCGGGTGGGCGCCGAGATCGGTTCGTCCTCGATCGAGCTGGCCGAGGAGCTCGGCATCACCACCGCCGAGCTGGCCTATCTGCAGGACCGCCGGGTGGCCTACGAGAACCTCGCCAAGCGCACCAACCATCCCGGTGTGAAGGCTGTGGCAACCGCCCTGATCCAGGCCGAGCGCTATGGTACGCCGCTGGGCTCGGCCCTGCGGGTGATGGCCAAGGAGAACCGCGAACTGCGCATGACCGAGGCCGAAAAGAAGGCGGCAGCCCTGCCGGCCAAGCTGACCGTGCCGATGATCGTGTTCTTCCTGCCCGTGCTGTTCATCGTGATCCTGACCCCGGCCTACATCCGCTGGCAGGCCCTGAACGGCGCCGGCGGCAACTAGGCCCCCCACGCCAGCGGGCAGCCGACAGTCGCTGTCATCAAACTGTCGCTTATCTGTCATCAATCGGTGGCCCAAAGCGCCTAGCGCCCGGCGTGTTCTTACCTGGGGCGCGAGAGTTCTATGGGCGCGATAGCGGGTTGGCCTGCCGGTTGGATGGCCGCCATTCTTGTGGTGCTGGCGGCCGCTGTTGCGTGGCGGGCCGGACACGCGCGCGCCCTTGCCCTGGCGGGCGGCACGCATCTGCATTCGTTGCCGGGCTACCATGGCTGGTACGTGGCGCTCTGGTCGGCTGGTCCGGCCCTGGTGCTGGTGCTTCTCTACGGCCTGTTCGGCGCCCGGCTGCAGACCAACCTTCTCTATCAGGTCCAGCCGGCCGACATCAAAGCCCTGCCGCTCGAACAGGTCTGGCAGTTCCTCGATGATGCGGCGGCCCTGGCCTATGGCGGTGTGCCCTCGTCCACCGGTCCGCAGGTCGAGCAGGCGGCGCAGACGCTGCTCGCCATCGATGGCGCCCTGGGCCTTGGCGTGATCCTGATGGCACTGGCCGTGTCGGCGGCTGGCTGGTGGTGGGCAACCCGCCAGCAGACCCCGCAGCTGCGCGCCCGCAATGCGGTCGAGAAGGCCGGGCAGGGGCTGATGCTCTTGGCTTCGGTGATTGCGGTGCTCACCACGCTTGGCATCGTGCTGTCGCTGGTGTTCGAGACCGCCAAGTTCTTCAGTGGCTACAATCCGTTCGCCTTCCTGTTCGGCACACAGTGGAGCCCGCAGATCGCGATCCGCGCCGACCAGATCGGCTCGTCCGGTGCCTTCGGAGCGGTGCCGCTGTTCATGGGCACCATGCTGATCATGTTGATCGCCATGGCGGTGGCAGTGCCGGTGGGCCTCGGTTCGGCGATCTATCTGTCCGAATATGCCAGCGAGCGGGTGCGCACCTGGGTGAAGCCAATCCTCGAGCTGCTGGCCGGCATCCCCACCGTTGTCTACGGCTTCTTTGCCCTTCTGTTCGTGGCGCCGCTGGTGCGGGACCTGGGTGAGGCGGCGGGGCTTGATGTATCGGCGCAGAGCGCGCTGGCCGCGGGCCTGGTGATGGGGATCATGATCATCCCCTTCATCTCGTCGCTTTCGGACGACGTGATCAATGCGGTCCCGCAGGCGCTGCGCGACGGCTCCTATGCGATGGGCGCCACCAAGTCGGAAACCGTGCGCCATGTGGTGCTGCCGGCCGCCCTGCCGGGCATCGTGGGCTCGGTGCTGCTGGCCGTCTCCAAGGCACTCGGCGAGACCATGATCGTCACCATGGCCGCCGGCCAGGATGCCAATCTCACCGCCAATCCGCTCGACATGGTCACCACCGTCACGGTGCAGATCGTGATGCTGCTGACCGGCGACCAGGAATATGACAGCCCCAAGACCCATGCGGCCTTCGCGCTCGGGTTCGTGCTGTTCTTCGTGACCCTGGTCCTCAACATCATCGCGCTGCGCGTGGTGCAGAAGTACCGGGAAAAGTATGACTGACGCGGCCCTCCCTCCGTCCGGCGACAGCGCCGGGGTGCCCAAGGCTGCCCGCTCGATCAGTGCGATCGTGCAGGCCCGGGTGCGCGCCCGCTATGCAGCCGAGACCCGGTTCCGCTTCTTCGGCCTGACGATGGTGGCGCTGGCGGTGATCGCCTGTGGCGTGCTGCTGGCCTCGATCCTGATCCAGTCCACCACCGCCTTCACCGAGAACCGGGTGACGCTGTCGGTGCCGGTCACGGCGGCCAAGGCCGACCCGGGTGGTGCCCGCGATCCGGTGGCGATCCGCCAGTCCGGCGACTTCCAGGGGCTGGTGCGCGACGCGCTGGCCGCCCGCTTCCCCCAGGCCGCCACGGATGGCAGTGCCGATGATCTGGCCGAGCTGGTCACCGGCCTCGCCGTGACGCCCCTGGCGCGGCAGGTCGCCGCCGATCCGGCGCTGATCGGCACCACCGTGACCACCGACTTCATCCTCAACGACGACCTCGACCTGATCCTCAAGGGCGGTCTTGGCGGCATGGATGTGCGGGCCGGGCAGGTGGCTCTGTCGGTCACTTCTCAGCCGGACGGCACGTTCGCACTTGCTGGCGCGGGTGCGTTTGCCGCCGATCTCGACTGGCTGCGCCGCACCACGCCTGGCCCCGATGGCAGTGAGCCTGCGGGTGCCGTCGCCCTGACGGGTGCTACCCCGTCGATCCTGCTGGCGCGCGATGGCACGGTGGTCGAGCTGACCCGGATCGCTGCCGGGACAGCCACGGCGCGCCAGCTGGTGGGCGCCCCCCTGACTGCGGGCACTCTGGAAAGCGGAAGCTGGCGGACGCTGCGCCTGGCGCTGCCGCAGGACGGGCGCCCGGTCACCAACGCGCTGGCGGCCTATGGACACCTGCTCAAGGCCGAGGGCGCCATCAGTGCCCACGCCAATCTTACGGTCCTGACCCATTCGGACTCCAACGAGCCGGAGCTCGCGGGCCTTGCGGCGGCGATTGTCGGCTCGCTGCTGACCCTGATCGTCACCTTCTTCACGGCGGTGCCGCTGGGCGTGGCGGCGGCGATCTATCTGGAAGAGTTCGCGCCCAAGAACCGCTGGACCGACCTGATCGAAGTCAACATCAACAACCTCGCCGCCGTGCCGTCGATCGTGTTCGGCCTCCTGGGCTTTGCGGTGTTCATCACCTTCTTCGGCATGCCGCGCTCGGCGCCGATCGTGGGCGGGGTGGTGCTGACCCTGATGAGCCTGCCGGTGATCATCATCGCCTCGCGCGCCGCCCTCAAGGCCGTGCCGCCCTCGATCCGCGAGGCCGCGCTCGGGGTTGGAGCCTCGAAGATGCAGGCGATCTTCCACCATGTGCTGCCGCTGGCGATGCCGGGGATTCTGACCGGCTCGATCCTGGCCATGGCCCATGCGCTCGGCGAGACCGCGCCGCTGCTGATGATCGGCATGGTGGCGTTCATCGCCGACGTGCCGCAGGGCTTCACCGATGCCGCCACCGTCCTGCCGGTGGAGATCTACATGTGGGCCAGCCGGCCCGAGCGCGCCTGGGATGCCCGCACGGCGCTGGCGATCATGGTCCTGCTGCTTTTCATGATCGCGATGAACGGGCTGGCCATCTGGCTGCGCCGCAAGTTCGAGCGGCGCTGGTAGACCCATGAACGACTTCGTCCTTTCCCCTTCCTCAGGTACGCTGCCCGCCATGACTGACACGACCCTGCTCGCTACCCCGGTGCCCGTGGCGGCCGCCTCGCGCGAGGACCAGCCCGTCAAGGTGCGCGCCCGCGACGTGAATGTGCACTATGGCGCCAAGCAGGCGCTGCACAACATCACGGTGGACATCCCCGACCGCTCGGTCACGGCCTTCATCGGCCCGTCCGGCTGCGGCAAGAGCACGTTCCTGCGCTGCATCAACCGCATGAACGACACCATCGACACCTGCCGGGTGGAAGGCGAGATCATCGTCGACGGGCGCAATGTGAATGACCGCTCGATCGATCCGGTGGTGCTGCGTGCTTCGGTGGGGATGGTGTTCCAGAAGCCCAACCCGTTCCCCAAGTCGATCTTCGAGAATGTGGCCTATGGTCCGCGCATCCACGGCATCGCCTCGGGCCGCGACGACCTCACCGCCATCGTCGAGCAGAGCCTGCGCAAGGCGGGTCTGTGGGAAGAGGTGAAGGACCGCCTCGACCAGCCCGGCACCGGCCTGTCCGGCGGCCAGCAGCAGCGGCTGGTGATCGCCCGCGCCATCGCCGTGAACCCCGAGATCATCCTGATGGACGAGCCGTGCTCGGCCCTCGATCCGATCGCCACCGCCAAGATCGAGGAACTGATCGACGAGCTGCGGGCCAACTACTGCATCATCATCGTCACCCACTCGATGGCCCAGGCCGCGCGCGTCTCGCAGCGCACCGCCTTCTTCCACCTCGGCCGCCTGGTCGAAGTGGGGGCCACCGAGGACATCTTCACCAACCCGCGTGACACCCGCACGCAGGATTACATCACAGGACGGTTCGGCTGATGGTTATGCACGATCACATCGTCCGCTCCTTCACCGAAGAGCTGGAAGCCCTCACTGCAGCCGTGTCGCGCATGGGCGGCCTTGCCGAGGAAGCCGTGGCCAATGCGCTGGCCACCATCTCGCGCCGCGATACCGCCCTTGCCCAGCAGGTGATCGAGCGCGACGCCCTGCTCGACGAGGCCCAGCGCGAGATCGAGCGCAAGATCACCCGCATCCTGGCCCTGCGCCAGCCCATGGCCCGCGACCTGCGCCAGACCATCGCTGCCCTCAAGCTGGCCGCTGACATCGAGCGGATCGGCGACCTCGCCAAGAACATCGCCAAGCGTTCTTTGAACATGGACGCCGTGCTGCCTGCCTCGGTGGTGCGCGGCATCGAACGGATGGGCAAGCTGGCGGTGGCGCAGCTCAAGCAGGTGCTGGATGCCTTCGGCACCGGCGCGCCCGGCGGTGCGGTGTCGGTCTGGCTGCAGGATGAGGAGCTCGACGAGCACTACAACAGCCTGTTCCGCGAACTACTCACCTACATGATGGAGGACCCGCGCAAGATCGGGCCCACCACCCATCTGCTGTTCATCGCCAAGAACCTCGAACGGATCGGCGATCACTGCACCAACATGGCCGAAGTGGTTCACTACATGGAGACGGGCGAGGAAATCGCCGGGGTGCGGCCCAAGGCCGACAGCCTGGGCCAGCCTGCGCCTGCCTCCGACAGCGACGGGGACATCTGATGCCGCAACCGGGTGTTCTGGTGGTCGAGGACGAGGATGCGCTCGCCACCCTGCTGACATGGAACCTCGAGAAGGAAGGCTATGCCGTGCGCCTGGCCGTGGATGGCGAGGAAGCGCTGATGATGGTGGACGAGCAGCTGCCGGACCTGGTGCTGCTCGACTGGATGCTGCCCAAGGTGGCCGGGATCGAAGTGTGCCGCCGCCTGCGCGCCAGGCCCGACGCCCGCAACATCCCGATCATCATGATGACTGCCCGCAGCGAGGAAAGCGACCGTATCCGCGGCCTCGACACCGGTGCCGACGACTATGTCACCAAGCCGTTCTCGACAACCGAGCTGATGGCGCGGGTGCGGGCGGTTCTGCGCCGGATCCGGCCGGCCCTGGCCGAGGACACCTTGAACTATGGCGACATCGAGCTCGACAAGGTGGCGCACCGGGTGCGCCGCGGCGGGCGCGAGATCCACCTCGGCCCCACCGAATACCGGCTGCTGGACCATCTGATGCAGTTCCCCGGCCGGGTGTTCTCGCGCGAGCAGCTGCTGGACGCCGTCTGGGGCTCGGACGTCTATGTCGAGGCGCGCACGGTGGACGTCCACATCGGCCGCCTGCGCAAGGCGATCAATGCCGACGGCGACGTGGACCTGATCCGCACCGTCCGCTCGGCCGGCTACGCGCTGGACCAGCGCGGGTAGCGGCCCCTGGTGCGCGGCTGCCGGCAGCTGTGCAGGCGTGTCAGCGCCGCGATGATCGGCTGGCGCTGCTGGACCGCGCGGCTCCTGCCGCGCATGGCTGCGGCGCGCGCCGACCTGACACGAGAAGAGCTGGCAGACCGTCTATGGCATGCCGCTGGTCCCGAACGGTGCGCGGCGGGAGCCGCGCGGTCCAGCGGTCGGCATCAAGGAAGGCGGCGCGGTCCTGCGCCTTGGCGCCGCCTACGGCCTGCCCGCCAGCACCACGCCCACCAGCAGCGCTGCGTAATGCAGGCCGGCGCCTGCCAGCACATGGCCGTGCCAGATGGCGCGGCGGAACTTGAGGCCCTTGAGGGCGTAGAAGATCACGCCGATCGAATAGACCGCGCCGCCGGCTGCCAGCAGGATCAGGGCTGCCGGTGGCAGGCCCTCGGTCATGGGGCGCAGGGCAATCAGGCAGATCCAGCCGAGCACCAGATACAGCGCCACCCACACCCCCCGGCCGATCCCGGGCAGCAGCAGCTTGCCGGCCATCCCCAGGCCCGCCAGCACCCACACCGCCACCGTCATCCCCCAGGCCCAGGCGCCGTCCAGCCCATGGGTGGTGAAGGGGGTATAGCTCGCCGCGATCATCAGGAAGATGCCGGCATGATCGAGCCGCCGCAGAAACGGCTGGAAGCGCTCGGACGCGAAATTATAGGCCGTGGAGAACGCCAGCATCGCCACCAGGCCAGCCGCATAGACCGACACCGCAGCCACGGTCCCGATCATCCCCTGCGCCACCGCCAGACCCAGGGCGATCCCGCCCCCGAACAGCGCCAGCGCCAGCCCGGCAATATGCACAACCAGATCCGCGCGCCGTTCGCCGGGGGTGGGATAGTGCTGCATCACTGGCCTCTCCATGCGGGCGGTGCTGTCAGTGGGCCGTGCACGGTCACGGCAGTGACCCGGGCCCTTTGGCGAAACAGTGCGGCAAGGGTGAGGCAGGCGCAAGGCGTGCGCTCGGGGTCTGACCCCTGTGCGCACGCACGCGCGGTCTATTCCACCGTCACCGACTTGGCGAGGTTGCGCGGCTGGTCCACGTCGGTGCCCTTGGCCACGGCGACGTGGTAGGCGAGGAGGTGGATCAGCGGGCTCTGCACGAAGGGGGCCACGAACGGGTCGCAGGCCGGGGCTTCGATGCCGCGCTTGATGGTGGGGCCGGCTTCGGCGAGGCCGGCGGCGTCGGCGATCAGGGTCACGGGGCCACCGCGGGCCGCCACTTCCTGCACATTGGACACCACCTTCTCGAACAGCCGGTCATGGGCGGCGATGCCCACGATGGGGGTGTGTTCGTCCACCAGCGCGATCGGGCCGTGCTTGAGCTCGCCTGCGGCATAGCCCTCGGCATGGATATAGCTGATTTCCTTGAGCTTCAGCGCGGCTTCCAGGGCGATCGGATAGGAGATGCCGCGGGCGATGTAGAGCACGCTCCTGGCGGGGGCGATATCGTGCGCCACCGCCTGGATCGCAGGCTCGGCCGACAGCGCCTCGCGGATCAGGCGTGGGGTCTCCATCAGGAGGTGGGCCAGGCGACGCTCCTCGTCGCGGTCGATCTTGCCGCGCGCCGAGGCTGCCGCCACCGCTGCCGCAGCCAGCGCCGCCAGCTGCGAGACAAACGCCTTGGTCGAGGCCACGCCGATCTCCGGGCCTGCCAGGGTGGGCAGCACCGCATCGGCCTCGCGCGCGATCGAGCTTTCGGCCACATTCACCACGGCCAGCGTCTTCCAGCCATTGGACTTGGCGAGGCGCAGGGCCTCCAGCGTGTCGGCGGTCTCGCCCGACTGCGACACGAACAGTGCCGCTGCCCGACCCCCGGCGACCGGCTGGCGATAGCGGAATTCGGAGGCAATGTCGGTCTCCACCGCCAGGCCCGCCACCTGCTCGAACCAGTATTCCGCCACGCGCCCGGCATAGTAAGCCGTGCCGCAAGCCACGATCCACAGCGTGTCGATGCTGGCGAAATCGAAGCCCACTTCCGGCAGCGACACCGTCTCGGTCAGCGGATCGACATAGTGGCCGATGGTCCGCGCCGCTGCATCCGGCTCCTCGTGGATTTCCTTCTGCATGTAGTGGCGCCAGTTGCCCTTCTCCACCGCAGCCGCCGAGGCCGCCACCTGGGTCACCGGGCGGGTCACCGGATTGCGGTCGCGGTCATAGACCGCCACCGACGTGCGGCTCAGTTCGACCAGGTCGCCCTCTTCCAGGAACACCACCTGACGGGTGAAGGGCGCCACGGCGATGGCGTCGGAGCCGAGGAACATCTCGCCCTGGCCGATTCCCACCACCAGCGGGCTGCCCTGGCGGGCGCCGATCATCAGGTCACTCTCGCCGGTGAACAGGCAGGCGATGGCAAAGGCGCCGCGCACCCGGGCCAGGGCGCCGGAGACGGCGTCGCGCGGGCTCAGTCCCTGTTCGAGACCGCGCGAGATCAGCTGGGTGATGACTTCGGTGTCGGTCTCGCTGTCGAACACCCGGCCTTCGGCCCCCAGCTCCTGACGCAGCGAGCGGAAGTTCTCGATGATGCCGTTGTGCACCAGCGCCACGCGGCTGGTGGCATGGGGGTGGGCGTTGCGCTCGGACGGGGCGCCGTGGGTGGCCCAGCGGGTGTGGCCGATCCCTTCCACGCCAGCCAGCGGATCGGCGGCGATCGCCGCTTCCAGGTTGGCGATCTTGCCCGAGGCCCGCCGCCGGTGGATCGCCCCGTCGATCAGCGTGGCGACGCCCGCGCTGTCATAGCCGCGATATTCCAGACGCTTGAGCGCCTCCACCAGCCGTGGTGCTGCCGGCTCGTTTCCCAGAATGCCAATGATCCCGCACATGAACGCGTGTCCCCAAGACTGATCTGCTGGCGCCTCTGCCACCTCTCCGGCAGCTTCGCAGTACAAAGAATGTTGCGAACGACGACAGCATTGATGCCGGCACGGATGCACCGGCATGTTACCTGACGCGCGCAAGACACGCCTGCGCGGCGCGGGTCAATCCCCGTCATCACGTGATGGGGCTGCCCGCACCATCCCCGGCATGACGGGGCGCGGGCAAAGGGTGCGTGGACCAGCTGCACACACATGGTTTGCTGGCAAGGCCGGGCCCGATTATGGTGGGCGCCAACAAGAGGCCGGATACGGCCCGCATCATCCTCAGGAGACCGCCGCCATGACTTCTGCCCCGCCGACTCTGCCCGATGAACTCGCCTGGGGCGTGGTCTCGCCCAAGACCTATGCCGATTATCCCGGCACCGACCGGCTGTTCGCCCGGATCCGGGCCGAGCATCCGCTGGCCATGACGGCGATCCCGGACTTCGACCCGTTCTGGGTCGTGACCAAGCATGCCGACATCCTCGAGATCAGCCGCCAGAACGACAAGTTCCTGTCCGGCCACCTGGCCACCACCCTCACCACCAAGGAAGCCGACGCCCGGGTGCGCAGCCGCACCGGCGGCAGCCCGCACCTGATCCGCACCCTGGTGCAGATGGATGCCCCCGATCACCTCAAGTACCGGGCGATGACCCAAGCCTGGTTCATGCCGCAGAATGTCCGCAAGCTGGAAGAACGGGTGCGGGTGCTGGCCAACAAATACATCGACCAGATGGCCGACCGGGGCGGCGAATGCGACTTCATCAATGACGTGGCGCTGCACTTCCCGCTGCGGGTGATCATGGAGATCCTGGGCGTGCCCGAGCAGGACGAGCCGCGGATGCTCAAGCTGACCCAGGAGCTGTTCGGGGCGCAGGATCCCGAGCTGAACCGGTCGGGCGAGGAGCAGGCGGATGTCGAGGCAGCGCTGGCCCAGATTCAGGCCGTGCTGATGGACTTCTTCATGTATTTCAATCAGATCACTCTGGACCGCCGCGCCAGTCCCACCGATGACGTGGCCACCGTGATCGCCAATGGCACCATCGACGGCCAGGAGATCGGCAGTTTCGAGGCGGTCAGCTACTACACCATCGTCGCGACGGCCGGGCACGACACCACTTCGTCCTCCACCGCTGGCGGGATGTGGGGCCTGTGCGCCAATCCGGGCGAGTTCGCCAAGCTGAAGGCCGACCCGGCGCTGATACCGGGGCTCGTTGATGAGAGCATCCGCTGGACCACCCCGGTGAAGCACTTCATGCGCTCGGCCACCGAGGACTACCAGCTGCGCGGCCAGACGGTCCGGGCGGGCGACTGGATGATGCTGTGCTATCCGTCGGGCAACCGTGACGAGGAGGTGTTCGATGATCCCTACGCCTTCCGTGTGGACCGCAGCCCGAACAAGCACCTGGCCTTCGGTTATGGCGCGCACCTGTGCCTCGGCCAGCATCTGGCCAAGCTCGAGATGCGGGTGCTGTGGGAGGAGCTGCTGAAGCGCCTCAAATCGGTCGAATTCGCGGGCGAACCCTCGTTCTCGGAAGCGAACTTCGTCGGCGGGCCCAAGCGTCTGCCGATCCGCTATGTGATGGAGTAGGCATGCGTCGGTCGGGTCGAGTGCAGGTGACGGCAGGTGGTCTGGTGGCCCTGACGGTGGTGTCGGTGGCCGGGCTGGCCTTGGCCCAGACGCAGCCAGCCACGCAGCCAGTTACGCAGCCGGTCACGCCCCCTGCGGTGCAGACCGCACAGCCCCCCGGGAGTGAGCAGCTGGCCCCGGCACCGCTGCCCGGCCTTGTTCCACCTGCACCGGGCCTGTCCGGCAGTGCGCCGCGCCTTTCGGTGCCCCAGATCCCCACCGGGCCGGTCATTGCCGCACCCGGACTCGCCCCGGGCACTGGCAGCCCGCTGCCCGCAGCGGGCGGCACCGCCCAGGCCCTGCCGCCTCCGCCGGTGATCGCCCTGCCGGACCCCACCATCCGCTCGCTGCGCACCGGCGGCGGGGCACCCGGTGCGCCGGGTGGCGGCATCACCATCACACCGCCACCGCCGCCGCCGCCCCTGACGCCGCTGCAGGAAGCCCGCCAGCTGGCGCCGGCCTTTGCGATGCCGCGCGACTACCAGCGGCTGGTGCAGTGCTATGGCACCGCGAACTTCATGGAAGCGGTCACGCGGGTGCGGGCCAACCGGCCGGGCGCCACGGCGGATGTGCGCAATCTGGTGACCGAGCTGATCCGCCTGCAGGGTGCGATGCAGCCGATGGTGCTGATTGCCTCGGACGACCGCACCGAGCGGCGCTTCCGGACCGATTACACCGCTATCGGCGACCGGCTGCAACGCGAGCTCGGTGCCTCGCGCAATCCCGAGGCCACGCTCCAGACCAATCTGCGCACCGTTCAGGCCTGCCAGCGCGACGTGGTCCGCTGGCGGGGCGGTCGCTGACAGGCGGCCGGGAACCAGGTCAGGCTACGGCAGCCTGGCGCGATACAGGGAAGTGCTGCTCCACCGCACGTGCCAGTGCGCGCGCCACCCGGTCGGGGGCGGCCTCGGCGATGGCCTTCCAGGCATCGATCCCGTCCTCGCGGCCCAGCATGGCTGCGGCCTCATGGATCAGCGGGTCCAGCGCCACATCCCGCCCCGGTGACAGCCGCAACAGCGGGTGCCGCTCGTGCCAGGCGGCCAGCACGTTCAGGGTTTCCAGGCACAAGGTGCGGTAGCGCGGGTCGCGGATCCGCACGATCGGCGCTTCCAGCAGATGGGCAAAGTCGCGCTCGTGCGAGGTGAAGTCGCCGCGCGCGGCCTCGGCATCGATCCGCCCGCCAGGGTCATCCGGCGAGCCGAACCGCAGTCCGTCCACCATGTGCAGCAACGCCCAGACCCGCGCATAGAAGTCGGTGCGCACCCGCAGCAGCACCCCCAGGCGCCGCCGCCACGCGCTCCAGTCCTGGTCGGCCGCCACGCCCTTCAGCAGCGCGAACTCCGGTCCTGCGCCCACCACCATGCGCACGGTGGGGGTGGCGGCCAGCAGGGCTTCCAGCCGGTCCGCAATGGCACTGGGAGGCAGGTGGGTCAGGCTCTCGAGCCCGCCCGGGCCCGGCGGCGCCAGCAGCTCCACCAGTTCGGCGAGGCGGATGGTGCGGGTGCCCTTCAGCAGGTCGCCCGGTACCTTGGTGAGCAGGCCGAGGGCGATCAGCACCTCCTGTGCCACCACGCCGATGCCGGTGCCGCCACTGGCGAACATGAACGCCAGCCGGTCGGTCACAGTGCCGATGGCGACCGGGCGCGAGATCACCGCCTGCTCGGTCTGGTGCAGGGGCGATAGGTCAAGCCGCCGCAGCCGCACCACCAGGTCCTTGACCGCATCCAGCAGCCGGGTGTCGACAAAGCCCAGCCGGGCGGCGGCCTCGCGGCTGGTCTGCCAGTGACCGGAGCGGGCGGCGATCCGCTGGACATCCTCCATGGCATCGCGGTCGCCGGCTGTTGTGGCCTCGGCCAGACGGGTGCGGCACGCAGAGGCCTCCACGGGTGCCACGGGCTGGCGCACCGGTTCGGGCGCCAGCAGGCCGGGGGGCGGGGCGACACCGGGGTCGATCTCCGGGAGCGCTTCCAGACTGGCGGCAAAGGAGCGCCATTCCACGGCCACACCGCCTGCCGTGCCGCTGCGCATCTGTGCCAGCAGCTCGAGCATCCGCTCCGAGCCCGGCCCTGTCAGGCTCTCGGCATCGAGGGCCAGCACCAGCAGCACCGGGTCGCTGCCCCGCGCATGGCGCGCCAGATAGCGCAGGTCGCCGAGGACCGAGCGCGCGCGCGTCGCGGCATCGAAGCGCAGGTGGCTGTCATGCTCCTCCGGCAGCATGGGCGAGAACACATAGCGCCGGCCCCCGCTCTGCCACAGGCGGGCCGTCGACAGAGCGCCCAGGCGGCGCGCCCGCGGGCGGCCCGACAGGCCGAGGTCCGCATTCGCCCCCAATCGTTCCAGCCAGGCCCGCAGATGCCCGACATGGCGCACATCGGCCAGCGGCGCCACGTCGGCCACGGTCTCGACATCGAAGCCCTGCGTCGCCAGGCTCTCGCGGGCCGCTTCGGTTTCGGCCAGCACACTCACCCGGATCGGCGACTTGAGGCCGCGCTGGGCATCGCCCGGCACCAGGCGGCGGCGCAGCGGATCGATGTCGTCCGGCTCGATCAGACCCTCGCCCAGCAGCGCACCGATGATCCACAGGGATTGCGCCCACAGCAGCGGCACGTTCTCGCCCGCCTCGCGCGGCTGGCTGCCGGGATTGCGGAACTCGGCCTCGATCCGGTCGGCAGGCACGATATAGAGCTCGGGCAGCAGCGGAATGCCGCCATCCATCACGAACAGCGGGTCGAGCTTCATCTGCCAGTGGGCGCCCATCACCCGGTCGCCGCGCAGGCGCGCATCCACCAGCAGATAGGTGAAGAACACCGGCCACTCGCTCTCGATCCGGTCGAAATTGGCCAGCTCCCCGGTCTCGTAGTGCAGGCGGCCATGGTCCTCCAGCGCGGTCTGGTGCCCGTCGCGCAGGAACCGCTTGAGGCCATAGCGCCCTTCCAGCCGCTTCAGCAGCCGGTCGCGGCTGACGGCCAGCAGGTCGGCGTCGGCCATGGCGTAGCCGGGCCAGAACAGCACCGACAGCAGGGCCGCGTCGGTCTCCTTGGACGCGCTCTCCATCGGCAGCAGCGCCTGCAGGCTCTCGCGGGCACGGGCGATGTCGTCGGGGGGCACGAAGATCCGCCCGCGCGGATCATCCCCCAGCAGCTCCAGCCCCCGCACCGCTTCCAGCGCCGCCTTGGCCATGCCCACCGAGGACGCGTTGATCTCCACCGAGCCGTCATTGGTCTTCCGGCCCCGCTCCCAGATGCCATAGTCGGCGATACGGTAGGCTGGCCCCAGATAATGCACCAGGTTCTGGACGAAGTCGGCCTCGTCGGCGGTCTCGACCACGCGCAGGCCGCCGGAAGTCATCTGCGCCAGCATTAGCAGGAACAGCGAAGTGGCGTCGATCTGGAGGTGGCCCCACCGGTCATCCTCCACCACCACCGCACCGGTGGCGGCGTCGTATTTGGCGTGCAGGGCATCGAGCGGGTTCTGGGTGACCTTGAAGCGCTCGACCTTGCCAGCCTGTGCCATCATGGCCTTGAGCAGCCCGCGCATCACGCCGCGCACCGCCGCCTCCAGTCGCTCGGCCCGCACATCGCCGGTGTCATGGCGGCGGCAGGCCTTCGCCAGCGCCCAGGCGGCCAGGATCGAATAGACATTGTCCCGCACCCAGGCATGCCGGTAATCGCCATGCACCGTGGTCGCGGTTGCAGCCGGCAGCAGGCCGGTTGCCTGCGACAGACGCGACAGGAATACCGCCTCCACATGGGCGTACCAGCGGTCCAGTCGGGCGGCGGTTTCGGGATGGATCATCGCGGCGGCTTTCTGGGGGTGGGTCCGGTATCAGGCGTGCAGGCGGCCATGGCGTTCGGTGAGGGTGCGCAGGCGGTCCAGCATGACGGGTGTGATGTCGCCGTCCCTGTAGCGCCATTGCCAGTTGCCGTGGATGGTCCCTGGAATGTTCATCCGCCCCTCGGGGCCGAGGCCCATCACGTCCTGCAGCGGCATGATCGCGAGGTTCGAGCCGGATTCGAGCGCAAGCCCGATCATGCGCCAGTGCACGTCCGAACCGTCCCCGCCCAGCAGGCCCAGCACATTGGCGGCCTCGCGCGCGGCGTCGTTCCTGCGCGCCTCGCGGTCATGGCCGTTGTTGTGGAACCAGCCGACCGTCGTGTCGGTGTCGTGGGTGCCGGTGTAGGTCACCGAGTTGGGCTTGTAGTGATAGGGGTGGCGTTCGCCGTGCGGGCCGTGACCGCCGAATTCGAACTGCAGCACCTTGAGGCCCGGGAAGTCGAAGGCTGCCAGCAGCTCCTCCACATCCGGGGTGATCAGGCCGAGGTCCTCGGCGATCACGTCGATGCCGGGCAGGGCCTGGAAGATCGCCTCGAACAGGGCGTGCCCGGGCGCTGGCACCCAGGTGCCGTTGATTGCGGTGGTCTCGCCCGCAGGCGTCTCCCAGCAGGCGGCGAAGCCCCGGAAATGGTCGATCCGCACCGCATCGGTCAGCTGGCGCAGGCGCCGTACCCGGGCGATCCACCACTGGAACCCGTCGGCCTGCATCGCATCCCAGTCATAGATCGGATTGCCCCACAGCTGGCCGGTGGCCGAGAAATAGTCGGGCGGCACCCCGGCCTGGACCGTCTGGTGCCCGTCGGCATCCAGCTTGAACTGGTGGCGGGCGGCCCAGACCTCGGCGCTGTCATGGGCCACGAAGATCGCCATGTCGCCCAGGATCCAGACGCCCCGCGCCCTGGCGTAGTCACGCAGCGCCTGCCACTGCCGCTCGGTGAGGAACTGGAGCGCCTTGATCGCCTCGATCTCGTCCGCCAGCCGGGTGCGAGCCGCGGCCAGTGCCTCGGGTTCCCGGTTGCGCTCGCCTGCGGGCCAATTGAGCCACCAGTCGCGCTGGTACGACCGCGACAGCGCCTCCCACAGCGCATAGTCGTCGAGCCACACCCCGTCATGGGTGGCCTTGTAAGCGGCAAACTCATCCAGAAGAGCGCCTGGCGCCGCTGCAAACCGCCGCGCCGCCTGCATCAGCACCGCATCGCGGGCCGGGATGGCGGCGGCAAAGTCCACGTGGTCCTCGGCCAGGGCCCGGAGCGGCGCGGCCTCGTCGCTGCTGACCAGGCCCATCGCTATCAGCTCGGCCACATCGCAGATCATCGGATTGATGGCGAAGGTGGTGTTGGCGGAATAGGGGCTGGCGGCGGTGCCGAGGGCATTGAGGGGCAGGATCTGCCACACCCGCTGGCCGCCCGCCTGCATCGCATCGACAAAGTCGCGCGCGGCCTGACCGATCTCGCCCACCCCGAACGGACCGGGCAGGCTGGTGGGATGCAGGATCAGGCCGCTCTGGCGCTCAAACGGCATGGGTCGTCTCTCCATAAGGGGATGGTGTCACGTCGCGCCGCAGGACCTGCAGGCTGCGGGCTGTCAGGGACAGGCCCTCGCCGCCGCGCAGTCGCCAGGTGCCCTCGGGGCGGTCGGGCTCGGCGGTGTCGAGCACTCCGGCCCAGGTCACGGGCCCCGCGCCGTGGGCCGGTGCCTCGGGCAGGCGGAAGCGCACTTCATGGTCGGCGGCATTGACCAGGATCAGCCAGCCGCCGGTATCGATCAGTAGGGCCAGCGTGCGCAGCTGCGGGTCTTCCCATTCCTCATGGGTCAGCGGGTGCCCCCACAGCGACCACCAGCTGGCATGGGGATCGCCGAACGGGCCGGAGTCCGGGAAATTGATCGACAGCGGCCCGTGGATCCGGTGCCGCAGCGCCACCAGCCGCCGGGCAAACGCCGTGCGGGTCTGCCCGAGCGGCCCCAGCGCCAGCGACCAGTCGTGCCAGCTGATCGCGTTGTCCTGGGCATAGGCGTTGTTGTTGCCGTGCTGGGTGCGGCCGTGCTCGTCCCCGGCCAGCACCATGGGTGTGCCGAAGGCCAGCAGGACGCTGGCCAGCATGTTGCGCATCTGGCGTTCACGCAGCGCTTCGAGCGCCGGATCGTCCGACGGGCCCTCATGGCCGTAGCTGGCCGACAGGCTGTGGTCGTTGCCGTCCTCGTTGTGCTCGCCATTGGCCAGATTGTGCTTGCGGGCATAGCGGACCAGGTCGGCGAGGGTGAATCCGTCGTGGCAGGCGACATAGTTCACCGAACTGTGCAGCGGCCGCCCTTTGCTGCGGTAGATCCGGGCAGACCCCGCCAGCGCTTCGGCAAAGCCACCGGCCCGGCGCGGATCGCCGCGCCAGAAGCCCTTGATGGCGTCGCGGGCCGTGTCGTTCCACTCGGCCCATCCCGGCGGGAAGTGCCCCACCTGATAGCCGCCGGGCGCTGCGGTCCAGGGCTCGGCGATCAGCTTGAGACGGCGCAGGCGCGGGTGCGCCGCTATGTCGGCCAGTGCATGGCCATCGCTGGCAAAGCTGCCCTCCGGCCCGGTCCCCAGATGGCTGGCCAGATCGAACCGGAACCCGTCGATCCCGAACGCGTCCGCCCAGTGCAGCAGCGACTCCGTGATCAGGCGCCGCACCAGCGGCTTGGAGGCATCCAGCGTGGCGCCGCAGCCTGTGATGTCGTCATAGAACTGCGGCGCGCCCGGCTGCAGGCGGTAGTAGCCGGTGTTGGAGACCCCCCGGAACGACAG
>JAIXTH010000052.1 GCA_027484265.1 Alphaproteobacteria bacterium | reverse complement strand
GGGCTGGCCGCCGCGCTGGTATTCGGGCGCCGACTGGGCCTTTGCTCCTTCGCGCTGAAGGCGCAAAATCTCGACAGCATGCCCGTCGCCACAGGCGACGGTAAGGCCGCCAGATGGTCCGCCGGATAGGACCGAGCCCGCTGTAACATCAGGAGGAGCCGTGTGGGGGGCAAGGCGCGCGCCCAGAAGCTTCAGCCGCCTGCCATCGGGGCCCATGGACCAGGCACCGGGCGTGACGGCAAAGGCGCGGATATGGCGATCAAGCTCGCCAGCTGGGCGGCTCCAGTCCACGCGGGTCTCGGCCCGGTCGATCTTGGCGGCGTAGGTCACGCCTTCGCCACTCTGCGGTTCCGGCTCCAGCGTTCCGTCCGCGATGCGGGGCAGGGTCTCGGCGATCAGGGCAGCACCCAGGGCGCTGAGGCGGTCATGGACGCTGGTACCGGTATCCTCAGGGCTGATGGGGGTGCGGGCCGTGGCATAGACCGGTCCGGTATCCAGCCCCGCTTCCATCTGCATGATCTGCACGCCGGTGATGGCATCCCCCGCCAGGATCGCCCGCTGGATCGGCGCGGCGCCCCGCCAGCGCGGCAGCAGCGAGGCATGGATATTGAGGCAGCCCAGGCGCGGCGCATCCAGCACCGGCTGCGGCAGGATCAGCCCATAGGCCACCACCACCGCCACATCGGCTCCGAAGCTGGCAAACTGCGCCTGTTCCTCAACAGACTTGAGGGACTTGGGGGTGAAGACCGGAATGCCGCGCGCCTGCGCGGCGGCATGCACCGGCGTCGGCGTCAGCTTCTGCCCCCGGCCCGACGGGCGCGGCGGCTGCGACCACACCGCCGCCACTTCGTGCCCCGCTGCCAGCAGGGCCTCCAGCACCGGCACCGAAAAGGCCGGCGAGCCCATGAAGAGGATGCGCATGTTGTGCTCCCGTGATCCTGCTCCGGCAGAGGCCCCAGCGCCTCAGCCCTGGAACCTGCCGGTCTTGGAGAAGCCCTTGGGCACCATCCGCCCGGCGCTGGCGCGCTTGCCGACATATTCGCGCCAGTCCGGCACCTCGCGGCGGCGGCCGCTGCTGTCGGTCCAGCTGAGGCCCTCGTCGGCCCTGAAGCTGGTGAGGTCGAGCAGGCCGCCATCCTTGTAGGCCTGCAGCTTCACCCCCTTGCCGCGCGCCATCCGCGGCAGCTCGGCGGCGTCGAACACCAGCAGCTTGCGGTTCTCGCCCACGGCCGCCACCAGCTCGCCCTTCAGCGGCTGGCAGATCAGGAGGCGCGCGCCATCGTCCGGGTTCAGCACCTGGCGGCCGCCGCGCTTGGTGGCCACGAACTCGTCCTCCGCCACCACGAAGCCATAACCGGCCGAGGATGCCACCATCCGCTCCACACCGTCGCGTGCCACGAACATCGCCATGATGGCATGCTCCTCGCCCAGCTCGATCGACAGCCGCACCGGCTCGCCGAGGCCCCGTCCCCCCGGCAGCTTGTCGCCCGCCAGCGAGAAGGAGCGGCCATCGGAGGCCACCAGCGTGATCTTGTCGGTGGTCTCGGCCGGCAGCGACAGGGCCAGCTCGTCGCCCTCCTTGAACTTGAGGCCCGACAGGTCGTCGACCTTGCCCTTGAGGGCGCGGATCCAGCCCTTCTTCGACAGCACCACCGTGATCGGCTCGCGCACCACAAAGGCTTCCACCGACAAAGCGGCGGCGGCGTTGGGCGCATCGGCGAAGGTGGTGCGGCGCTTGCCGATGGCGGTGTCGGGCCCGAACAGCGAGCGCACCTCCTCCAGCTCCTCGCACACCCGCGCCCATTGCAGGGCGTCGGACGCCAGCAGGGCCTCCAGCTCGGCCTTCTCGGCCTTCAGGTCCTCGTCCTCGCGGCGCAGCTCCATCTCTTCCAGCTGGCGCAGGTTGCGCAGGCGGGTGTCGAGGATGGCGTTGGCCTGGGTGGCATTGAGGGCGAAGGCCTCCATCAGCTTCGCCTTGGGATCGTCCTCATAGCGGATGATGCGGATCACTTCATCGAGGTTCAGGAAGGCGATCAGAAGGCCGGCCAGGATCTCGAGCCGTGCATCGATCTTGCCGAGGCGCCAGCGGGCCCGGGCGCACACCACATCGCGCTTGTGGTCATTGAAGGCCTGCAGGCACTCCACCAGCCCCATCACCTTCGGGGCACCGAACCGGTCGAGCACATTGAGGTTCAGCGAGATGCGGCTTTCGAGGTCGGACAGCTTGAACAGGCTCTCCATCAGCTGGTCCGGGTCGATGGTGCGGGCGCGCGGCTCCAGCACCAGGCGCACGTCCTCGGCGCTCTCGTCGCGCACATCCCCCAGCAGCGGCGCCTTCTTCTGGTCCACCAGTTCCGCCAGCTTCTCCACCAGCTTTCCCTTGGAGACCTGATAGGGCATCTCGGTGACGATGATCCGCCACATGCCCCGCCCGGCATCCTCCACATGCCAGCGGGCCCGCACCTTGAACCCGCCCCGGCCGGTGGCATAGGCCTCGCGGATCGCCTCGCGCGGCTCCACACAGATGCCGCCAGTGGGGAAGTCCGGCCCCGGCACCAGTGGCAGGATGCCGTCAAGGTCGGTGCCCGGCTCGCGGATCAGCTTGAGGCAGGCATCGATCAGCTCGGCGGCATTGTGCGGCGGGATCGAGGTGGCCATGCCCACGGCGATGCCCATCGAGCCATTGGCCAGAAGATTGGGATAGCCCGCCGGCAGCACCACCGGCTCCACATCCTCCTGCGAGTAGGTCTCGCGGAAGCGCACCGAATCCTCGTCCACCCCTTCCAGCAGCAGCGAGCC
>JAIXTH010000061.1 GCA_027484265.1 Alphaproteobacteria bacterium | reverse complement strand
TGCAGCTGATCCAGGCCAGCAATGTGGAAGTCCAGCGCGCGGGGATGACCGGCGACGCCACCGGCGCGGAGGCGCGGCGCGAGCAGCATGTCAACGAGCTGTCCGAGCTGCTGGATGTCCGCGTACTGCCGCGGGCCGACGGCACGGTAGAGGTGCGCACCACCAATGGCCAGATCCTGGCCGGGATCGCCGCCGCCACCCTGTCATTCGAGCCGTCGGCCACGGGCGCCGCCAGCTTCGACCGCATCATGATCACGCTGGGCAGCGGCTCTACCCCCAAGGAATTCGAGCCGGATGTGCAGGCCGGTCGCCTGCGCGGCCTGCTGGACGTGCGCGACGGCGAGCTAATGGAGATCGCCGGCGCCATCGGCGAGCTGGCGGGCCGGACCGCCGATGCGATTAACCGAGTGCACAACCAGACCTCCAGTCTCCCGCCCCTCGCCAATGCGGTCGGGGTGGATACGGGCCTGCTGACCACTGACGGGCTGGGCTTCCAGGGCCGGACAACCATTGCCGTGGTCGACAGCGTCGGTGTGCTGCAGCGGCGGATCGATGTGGATTTCACGGGCGGCACCATCTCGGTGAACGGTGCCCCGGCCGGCGCGACTGGCGCGACGGTGGGCGGGTTCGTGGCAGCGCTGAATGCGGCACTCGGGGGCGCGGGGACGGCCAGTTTCGCCAATGGCATCCTGCGGCTGGATGCAACCACGCCCGGCACCGGTTTCGTGTTCGACGAGCCCGCAACCGGCGGCTCGCAGCGCGGCGACAAGACGTTCGCGCAGTTCTTCGGGCTCAATGACCTGGTGCGCACCGGTGCGCCCAGCTCGCATGCAACCGGCCTGTCCGCTCTGGATGCGCACGGCTTTCCGGCAGGATCCACAGTCGGCCTGAAGCTGGTGCGGCCCGATGGTGCCGTGCTGGCCGACCGCCAGATCACAATCCCGCCGGGCTCCGTGCTCGACATGATGAACGCCCTCAATGACGTCAACACTGGCCTTGGCCTGCATGGCGGCTTCTCGCTGGATCCGCAGGGGCGGCTGCGCTTCGTGCCGGATCCCGGCACCGAGGCCGTGCGGCTGGAGATGACCCAGGATGCCGGTCCCCGGGCCGGCACCACCCGCAGCTTCGGTGCCCTGTTCGGCCTGTCGCAGCTGTCGGTCGAGGGACGGGCGCTCGGGATCGCGGTGGCGCCTGCCGTTGCAGCCGATCCGCGCAAGCTCGGCTTTGCCCTGCCTGATCTGACCGGCATCGCCGTGGGCAGCGTGGCCGTCGGCATGGGCGACAGTGCCGGTGCCCAGGCGCTGTTCGATGTCAGCCGGATGCGGATGGACTTTGGCGGCGTGGGCGGCCTGGCTGGCCGCTCGATGACGCTGGCCGACTATGCGGCCAGCCTGGCAGGCGATGTGGGCTCGCGCGCCGCCGTCGCCGAAGCCGACATGAATGCGGCCCAGGCCCTCAAGACCGAAGCTGCCACCCGCCGCTCCAACAAGGAGGGCGTGAACCTCGACGAGGAGCTGGTGAAGCTGACGAGCTACCAGCAGGCCTATGCCGCCGCTGCCCGGATGATCCGGGCGGCCGACGAAATGTACCAAGCCCTCCTGGCGGCCGTGTAGCGGCCTGATGTGGTGACCCGATGAGCACGATCCTGCCCCCCCGCATCTCGACCCCCAACGCCATGCTGGGCGCCTATTCCGGCGTGATCACCGGCCAGGGCGAGATCGCCAAACTGTCGCGCCAGGCCTCGAGCCAGAAGGTTGCTCAGGACCTGCAGGGCTTCGGTGCCGATGCCAGCCGCCTGGTCTCGACCAAGGCACTGGAAGACCGCTTCGAGCGCCGCTCCGAAACCCTCAAGTCACTGGAAGCGCGCGCGGAAGTCGAAGCCGCCGCCCTCGACAGTCTGGGCGGAGCCGTACAGCAGGTGCGCGATGCGATTGGCAATGCCATCGCCAACCAGAATGCCGCCGGCCTGCGCGAGGCGCTGGAACTGGCCCTGGCCACGGCCTTCAATGCCGCCAACACCACCTATGCCGGGGAATCGGTGTTTGGTGGCATCCGCGGCTATGGCGAGCCCACCGTGCCCCGCAGCCTCGACCAGCTGGCCACCGAGCCTGACAGCGACCTGGCCTTTGTCGACACCGGCATGGCCCGCCAGGTGAAGCTGGAGGACGACCGCGCCCTGCAGCTGTCACAGACCGCAGACGAGGTCTTCCGCCCCTTCCTCGACTTCCTGCGCCAGGTGCGGGTGTGGGAGAACACCAATGCCCCGCTGCAGGGCTCGCTGAATGCCGCCACCACCAACTGGCTGCGCAGCCAGCTGCCGGGGATCGATGCGGTCCAGCGCGGCGTGTTCGACAGCCAGGCCGCCAATGGCACCGTCGCCAAGCAGATCGAGACCGCACGCCTCGCCAATGAGGCCCGCCGCGACGCCTTTGCCAAGGCCGTCTCCGGTCAGGAGAATGTGGACCTCGCCGAGGTGGCAGCCAAGCTCTCCGCCGCCCAGCTGCAATACCAGGCCAGCGCCTCGATCTTCGGCCAGCTCAAGGACCTGAACCTGCTGCAGTTCATCCGGTAACGCCTTCCTCTCACGCTTGCGCGGGGGGCGAGCGCCTGGCGCTGGACGGGTCGGCTCCGGGAGGGCATGAACCGCAGGACACGGCTGGAGGGCAGTATGATTGAGCGGCGGACATTGGTGACGGGGCTGGGAGCGCTGTGGCTGGGCGGCTGTGCCAGTGGCAGCGCGGCAAGCGACGGATCCGCGCCGGCGCCGTCTGCCGCCAGCGCCCGTACCTGCGACGGACAGGGGCGGTTCACGGTGACTGTCCGGGGCAGCGGGCCGGATGTGATCCTGCTGCCGGGGCTGGCTTCCTCACCTGCGCCGTTCGAGGCCACGGCCGCGCGGCTGGAGGCCACGCACCGGGTGCATCTGGTGCAGGTGGCGGGCTTTGCGGGCGCCCCGCTGGGCGCCAATGCCGGACCGGGGCCGCATCTGCCGGGGCTGGTGGGTGCGCTTTCGGACTATATCGGCTGTCTCGGCAGGCCTGTGAGCCTGATCGGCCACTCCATGGGCGGTCTGACCGGCCTGATGCTGGCAGAGGCGCATCCGCAGCGGCTGAGCCGGCTGATGATCGTGGACGCGCTGCCGTTCTTCTCGGTACTGATCGACCCCAATGCGACGGCGCAGAGCATCCGGCCCATGGCCGAAGGCACCGCCGCCTTCATCCTCGCCCAGCCCGACGCCGCCTTCAGGGCCGGACAGGAGCGCACCATGCGCACCCTGGTGAAGAACCCCGACTGGCAGGGCCGGGCGCTCGAGGCCTCGCTGGCATCCGACCGGGGGCTGATGGCGGCGATCACGGCCGAAGTCATGCAGACCGACATGCGTCCGCGCCTGCCTGCGATCACGGTGCCCACAACCGTCCTCTATGCCCATGACGCTGCCATGCCCGCCCCGCCCGCCGTGGTGGAGCGGCTGTATCAGTCCAACTATGCCGGACTGCCGGGGGTGAAGCTGGAGCGGATCGACAACGCCCTCCACTTCATCATGGTCGACCAGCCCGAGGCCTTCGCCGCCGCGGTCGACCGGTTCCTGGCCACGCCCTGATCAGGCCCTGGACCTCAGGCCCGTTCCCAGTCGCGGTCGATCAGACGTGACGACACGAACAGCAGCACGGCTGCGATCACATAGAAGCTGGTGCCGGCCAGGATCGAGTAGCGCAGGCTCTCCGCACCGAACTGCGCCGACAGGCCGTCGGACATGGCGCCCAGCAGCAGGTCGCCGAGGCCGATGCCGATCAGATTGTTGATCAGCAGGAAGATCGCAGAGGCCGTGGCGCGCATGTTCGGCGGCACGATCCCCTGGAATGCCGCCAGCACCGGCCCGAGCCAGGCGAGGCCCAGCGCCGTCGGCACCAGGAACACCAGCCACGACACCAGCACCGACTGCGACAGCACCCCCACCACGAAGAACGGGATCGTCAGCGCGAATGCGATGGCGGGCACCAGCGCATAGGCAGCGCGGCTTGCCTTGGCGAAGCGGTCGGCCAGCTGGCCGCCGAGCCAGATCCCCAGCACCCCGCCCACCAGCACGATGCTGCCATAGAAATAGCCCGCATAGAGCAGCGGGCCTGCCCCGACGGGTACCGCCCAGTCTGGCAGCCACGCCATCGCCTCGCCCAGCCCTTCACCCCACGAGCGCACGAAGAAGGCCGGCAGCCAGGCGAACAGGCCATAGCCCATCATCGAGGAGGAGGCCGCGCCCAGCGACAGGGTCCAGAAACTCGGCTTCCTCACCAGCACCGACAGCACTTCACGGATCGGCGCCGGGGCGGTGCGGGCCGCTGGCGGATCATAGCAGCCGCGCCGCGGCTCCTTCACCGTCACCCAGAACAGCGGCGCGAACAGCACCCCCAGGATCCCCACCGCGATGAAAGCCGCCCGCCAGTCCATCACCGTAGCGATCACCCCGCCAAAGATGATCCCCACGGCCGAGCCCACCGGGATGCCGAAGGAATAGACCGCCATCGCCCGGGCCCGCTGCTCGGGCGGGAAATAGTCGGCGATCAGCGAATAGGCCGGGGCCACCCCGCCAGCCTCGCCCACACCCACCATCATGCGCGACAGGAACATCTGCCAGAAATTGGTGGCGAGGCCGCACACCGCCGTCATTGCGCTCCAGACCGTCAGGGCAATCGTCATGATCCGCACCCGGCTGGTCCGGTCGGCCAGCATCGCGATCGGCACCCCCAGCGTGGAATAGAACAGCGCGAACGACAGGCCGCGCATCAGCCCCAGCTGTGTGTCACTCAGCCCCAGCTCGGCCTGGATCGGGATCGACAGGATGCCGATGATCTGCCGGTCGAGGAAGTTGAAGGTGTAGACCACCACCAGCATGAACAGCACCCAGGCGCGGGTGGCGGAAGACGGCTCGTCCGGTTCACGGGCGGCTGGTTCGGCAGTGGTCATCAGGATGCGATCCCTTCACAGAACAGGGGGGGACGCAGGCGGGGCAAGGGAGACCCCCTGCCCCGCCCACCTTCCAGCCTAGAAGCTGAACTGCGCGCTCAGCGTCCAGGTGCGGGGCGCGCCATAGAAGCTGTTCTGCACATTGCCGAACAGGGCGCCCGCAAACGAATAGCCACCGATCTTGTAGCGCTCGTCGGTCAGGTTGCGGCCGGTCAGCGCCACGCGCAGCCCGCCTTCGGGGCTGTTCCAGCCGATGCCCAGATCCACCAGCGTCACCGAATCGGTCTGGTCCAGCAGCGGATTGACGAACTCGAACATGGTGTATTCGCTGCGGTAGGAGGTGGTCAGCGTGGCATCCATCGAGCCCTTGGCGCCAAGGTTCCGGCGGTAGGTGAAGGCAACATTGCCGTTCCATTCCGGTGTGTTCTGGAAAACGGCGGTGGCCGACAGGTCGATCGGCACCAGCACCCCGCTGACCACGGTATTGGTGCGGAACTCGTTGAACTGGGCGTCGGTATAGCCGATGCCGAAGGTCATGGAGAGATTGTCGGTCAGGCGGGCCCCGCCTTCCAGCTCGACGCCCTGGATGGTGGACGAGCCGGCATTGTCGACGAAGCTGGCGATACCGCCGGTGACGGTGGGCTCCTGGCGGGTGATCTGCTGGCCTTCATACTCGGCCCGGAAGATCGCACCGGCAAAGTTCACCCGGCCGCCGAACAGATTGCCCTTCAGGCCGATCTCGAACGAGTTCACATATTCGGGGTTATAGCCGTTCACGGTGTTCGGGGTCAGCACCGCATCGCCGCGCATGTCGAACCCGCCCGACTTGAAGCCCTCCGAATAGGCCGCATAGGCAGTGAGATCGTCGTTGAACTTCCAGCTGGCACTGACCCGCGGCGAGAACTCCTCGAATTCGCGGCTGTTGGTGTAGTTGGAACGCAGGAGGCCCGGAACAGCCGCTGGATTGCCGAACAAGGGCGAGCGCAGACCGGTGAAGTTTTGCCGGTAGACGGTGCCCTGGCGCTCGTCGCGGGTGAAGCGGCCGCCGACCGACAGCGACAGCTGGTCGGTCGCCTGGAACGAGACATCGGCATAGGCGGCGATGCTCTCGGTCACCACCTGACCGCTGGTGGCGATCGTCAGGTTGGCGGCGCCGAGGATGGTGTCGAAGGCACCGGAGGCGGTTGCGTCGAGGTAGTAGAGACCGGCGACGCCGCTGATGCGGCCCATGTTGAACAGGGCCTGGAGTTCCTGGCTGAACTGTTCGTCGTCATAGCGGGCGGGCACATCCAGTGCCGGGACCTGGTTGGTGTCGAAGTCGATCACCGAACGGGAGGAGCCCTCGCGCTGCGCCGTGATCGACTTGAGCGTCAGGCTGTCATTGACGGCCCAGCTGGCCGTGAAGGACAGACCCTCGTTGATCACCGAATTGGCACTGCCGATACCGGCGTCGGTGTCATAGACGTTGGGCAGCAGCGCGACGCCGGTGGTGAGGCCGGCGCCCGGGGCGACCCGGTGGCCGTGGCGGGCATTGGACTCGTCCTCCACCTTGTCCCAGGACAGGGTGAAGGTCAGGGCATCGCTGGGGGTCCACTCGGCGCTGAGACGGGCGGCGGTGACGTTCTTGTCATAGTGTTCGGCGCCCGTGGTGATGTTGCGGCCGAAGCCATCGCGGTCATAGCTGGCAAAGGCACCGCCGACCCGGAACGTATCGGACAGCGGCGTCGATCCGGCCACCACAACGTCGAGCTGGCCATAGCTGCCCACGGACAGGCGCGCCCGGGCGGTTGGCTCGGTCGCCAGCGGACGGGTCACATATTTGATCGCGCCGCCGATGGTGTTGCGGCCATAGAGCGTGCCCTGCGGGCCGCGCAGCACTTCGATGCGGGAAATGTCGAAGATGTCCAGAACGGCGCCCTGCGGACGGGCAATGTACACATCATCGACATAAAGACCCACGCCCGGCTCGAAGCCCCACAAGGGGTCCTGCTGGCCGACGCCGCGCACGAAGGCGATCAGGGTCGAGTTCGAGCCGCGCGCCACCTGCACCGTGGCATTGGGCGTGACCTGCTGCAGCGCGGTGATGTCGGGGGCGCCGGTGGCATCGAGTGCGCGGGCACTGATCGACGATACGGCGATCGGCACGTCCTGCAGCTGCTCGTCGCGGCGGCGGGCGCTGACGATCACGACTTCCTCCAGCGGCTCGGCGCTGGAGACCTGGGTGTCGGCCTGCTGGGCGAAGGCGAGGCCCGGTGCCATGACCAGCAGGGCTGGCAAGGCAGTGGCGGCCAGCAGCAGCGAGCGGGCCAGGGTGCGGTGCGGAGCGGTGGATGCGGTCTTGTCTGTCGCTGACATGGTGTCCTCCAGTGCGGTCGGTTGTGTGGCGGGCGGCGTGATGGGCCGGTGGGTGTGCGGGCCGGATCCGGGCGGATCCGGCGTGTCCCCGGCCCTGACGGTCGGGCCGGTGGAAGCGGGGGGGATTGGAGCGGTCGGGTCTGGCCGGGTTCGATCTGCCAGCTGGCCGGCAAAGCGGGCGATGGCGGCATTCACCGGTGCGGGGGCTTCCAGATGCGGCGCATGCCCGACACCCTCGATCACCCGTGTCACGAGCCGCGGATTGAGCGCCTGGAGCGCCGCCAGCGTCGCGGCAGGATAGAGCGCACTGGCGCCGCCATGCACCGCCAGCAGCGGACAGGTCAGGGCGGCCAGCGTCGGCCTCAGGTCGGCCATCGCCAGGCTCTCCCAGGCAGCCGCGGCGCTGTCCGGATCGGCACTGGCAGCTAGCGCCGCCAGCAGGGGTGCTTCTGGCAGAGGCAGGCGGGTCACGCGCGGCAGGAAGGCCGCGCAGATTCCCGGCCAGTCGGTCCGCATCGCCTGCACCGACCGCGCACAGTCATCCGGCCCGTAACCACCCGCCAGCCCGGCATCCCAGCCTGGCCTGTCCGAGACGCATGGCGACATGTCGAGGCTGATCACCCCGCCGATGTGCTCGGGCGCGGCAGCTGCCGCCAGCCAGCCAATGCTCGCTCCCATCGACCAGCCCACCAGCACCGGTGCATCGAGCTGAAGTGCATCGATCAGCGCCAGCACTATGTCGGCCGAAGACTGGATCGAGGCCCGCCCGGGTGCGGCGCCCGTCCCCGCAAAGCCCGGCAGGTCAGGCGCCAGCAGGTCATACCCCAGCTGTGCAAGCCCGGCCTGGGGCGCAAAGGCTGCGGCGCCCATGCCCCAGCCGTGGAGGAAGATCAGTGTCCGCACGGGTCCCGGCGGGGGGGCGGCACCGCTGGCTGCCAGCCGGTGCACGCGCACGGCGCCGCCGGGCAGCTGGAGCCATTGCTCCGTACCACCGGCCAGTGCCCAGGGCGCGAAGTTCGCCGTCCGGCTCATCGCAGCTGTTGCCTCCCGTGGCGCGCCGCTGTCACTGTGCGGTCTTCGCCTCTGCCAGCGCCCCGTTCCGATCCCGGTCCCGGCTGGCGGAACTTGCGCTTGGTTCGGGATATGGCATTAGTTGAAACATGAATCAACACTCACCTTTGTCGCAGAATGTCGGAACCGCCTCTGGAGCTGACGAGTCAGGCCTGCCCAAGACCCGCCGGGGGCGGGAGACGCGGGCGAGGCTGCTGGAGGCAGCGGCAGCCGAATTTGGCGAGCGCGGCTACCATGAAGGCGCCATTGCCGAGATCACCCGCCGGGCGGGCGTCGCGATGGGTACTTTCTATGTGTATTTCAGCTCCAAGGAGGAAATCTTCCGGGCTCTGGTGGCGCATATGAGCCATGAGACGCGGGGCTACATCGCCGCGAAGGTGGCCGACGCCCCAGACCGGCTGTCAGCCGAGCGTGCCGGCCTTCAGGCCTTCCTCGAATTTGCCCGCCAGCACACCAACCTCTACCGGATCGTGATGGAAAGCCAGTTTGTGGCCGAGGATGCCTATCGCGATTACTATACCGGCTTTGCCGACGGCTATCGCCGCAACCTCCAGCGCGCCGTGGAACGGGGCGAGATCCGCGCGGGCGACGCCGAGGTGCGGGCCTGGTCGCTGATCGGCCTGTCGGTGTTTCTGGGCATGCGCTATGCGGTGTGGGAACCGCAGGCGCCGCTGGGGCCGGTGGTGGACGGTGCGTTCGACCTGATCGAGCGCGGCCTGATGCCGGCCGCAGCCATGGTCCCGTCGGGAGGCCGCCCATGATCTTCCCCGACCTGATCGCCCGCCGCGCCGAGCTGACGCCGGACAAGGTGGCCATCACCGAGCTGCACACAGGCGTCTCCCTCACCTATCGTGCACTGGAAGAGCTGGCCGCCCGCATGGCGGGGGCGATGCTGGCGCGCGGCGTGGGCACTGGCGATCGGGTGGCGGTACTCTGCCGCAACCGCGCCGACTTCTTTGCGCTGCTGTTTGCCTGCGCACGGATCGAGGCGATTCTGGTGCCGCTGAACTGGCGCTCGCCCGCAGCAGAGCTTGGACCCGTGATGGCGCTGGCGGCGCCGCGCCTGCTGCTGACCGGAGCCGAGGACCGGGCCTGCGCCGGGCAGCTGGCACAGGAGGCCGGGATCACGCTGGTCGAGATAGACGCCGACCCGCACTGGGCGCAGGACGCTGCCCCGTGCCCGGCCCGCCATGCGTGGCGCGAGGACCAGGTCTGGTATCTCCTGTTCACCAGCGGCACCACCGGCCTGCCCAAGGCCGTGATCCAGACCGTGGGCATGGGGCATGTGAATGCCGTCAATGTCGGCCAGGCGGTGCAGCTGACAGGCGCCGACACCACGCTGAACTTCCTGCCGCTGTTCCATACCGCCGGTATCAACCTGCACACGATGCCGGCGCTGCTGGCCGGGGCCGAAGTGCTGCTGCTGCCGGGGTTCGAGGCGGAGCTGGTGATGCCGTTGCTGGTCGAGGGCAGGATCACCGCCTTCTTTGCTGTTCCCGCCGTGTATCAGGCCCTGTCGCTGCACCCGGACTTTCCCGCTGCAGACCTGTCGCGGGTGCGGCACTGGGGTTGCGGCGGGGCACCACTGCCCGACACGCTGGTGGAAGCCTTTGCGGCGCGCGGCGCCCTGGTGGCCAATGGCATGGGCATGACCGAGACCGGCCCCACCGTCTTCCTCGCCGACCCTGCCACCGCCCGCAGCAAGATCGGCTCGGTCGGCAAGCCGCAGCTGCTGTCGCGGGTGAAGATCGCAAGGCCCGATGGCAGCGAAGCCGATGTGGGCGAGCCGGGCGAGCTGTGGATCACAGGCCCCGGCATCACCCCCGGCTACTGGAACAACCCACAGGCCACCGCAGCCGCCATCACCCAGGACGGCTGGCTGCGTAGCGGCGACCTCGCCACCCGCGACAGCGATGGCTGCTATGCCATCGTCGGACGGCTGAAAGAGATGTTCATTTCGGGGGCCGAGAACGTCTATCCAGCCGAAGTCGAGAATGTGCTGGCGGCCCATCCAGCCGTGCTGGAAGCAGCGGTGTGCGGGGTGCCGGACACGCGCTGGGGCGAAGTGGGCTGGGCCTGGCTTCTGGCCCGCCCGGGGCATGTGCTGCCAGATGCAGACGAACTGACAGCCTGGTGCCGGGCGCGTCTTGCCGCCTACAAGGTGCCGCG
>JAIXTH010000131.1 GCA_027484265.1 Alphaproteobacteria bacterium | reverse complement strand
TCGGGGCTCGCCAAAGAAAAGGGGGGGCGGAGCGCGGCCTGACCTTTGGATCACCGCTGATTGCAGCGGTGCAAGCGACGCTCACTCGTTAAGCGCCCAATTCGACCGTCGTGGCGCTGGCGCGCTCTGCACCGCTGCAAGCAGCGGTGATCCAGTGGTTTGGTTGGGGGGTGGCAGTGAATGGAAAAGGAAGGCGGTGGGGTAATGCGGCCCCATCGCCACCCCCACACCCATTGGATACCCGCTGCGAGCAGCGGGCCTCCAGCCTGGCCGACTTCCGTCAGGCCGGCTCGGGCAGGTTCGGCAGCTTCACCGGAGCTGCGAGGTGCCCGTCATACAGGCTCTCGTCCAGCAGCACGGCAGGCCCGCCTTCCGGCGCGCTGGTGGCGCGGCCGATAGCACTGCCGGGGGTGACGTTCCGGCCGGCGGCCAGATCATCCATCAGGGCGCCGAGGCTCTCGGCCGTCAGGTCCTCGTGGTAATAGTCGTGGATCGCCACCACCGGCGCATTGGCGCACGCACCGAGGCATTCCATCTCTTCCCAGCTGAACAGCCCGTCGTCCGACACCTGGAAGGCCGGGCCGATCCGGCTGCGGCACAGCGCCTTGAGGTCCTCCGAGCCGCGCAGCATGCACGGCGTGGTGCCGCAGACCTGCAGGTGGTGGCGGCCCACAGGCGCCAGGTGGAACATGGTGTAGAAGGTCGCCACCTCATAGACCCGGATGTAGGGCATCCCCAGCTGGTCGGCGATCGCGCGCAGGGCCGGCTCGCTCACCCAGCCCTCCTGCTTCTGCGCCAGCCACAGCAGCGGGATCACCGCCGACTGGCGCCGCGCCTGCGGATACTTGCCGAGCCAGAACGCCACTTTCTCCTGGCTGGCGGCAGACCAGGCAAAGTGTTGAGGCTGCACTTCCTGCGGTGCGAGGCGACGGACGGACATGGCGTGTGGTCTCCGGCAGGCCCCCCAAAGGCCCCCTGCTGCTGGCCCCGTCTTTTGGCAGCCACGCCCGTCCGGTCAAGGTGCGAGTGCAGGGCGGATAGCTCAGGCCACCACCCGCGCGGCCCGGCGCGACAGGCCGGTGAGCAGCTCGTAGGGGATGGTGTCGCAGGCCTGGGCCTGGGCATCGAGCGGGGCGGCGGGGCCGAGGAACTCCACCATGTCGCCTTCGGCAAGGCCTCTGGCCGAGGTGGCGTCGAGGATCACGAGGTCCATCGACACCCGGCCCATCACCGGCATCACCGTGCCGCGCACCACGCCAAAGCCCCGGTTGGAGCCTGCGCGCAGGAAGCCGTCGGCATAGCCGAGGGCCACCACCGCCAGCCGCCTGCGCCGGTCGGCCTCGCGGGTGGAGCCATAGCCGATGGTGTCGCCCGGTCCCACGTCGCGCAGCTGGATCACCGGCGCCTCGAGCCGCACCACCGGGCGCAGCGGCACCGCCACCGCATCGAACGGGCCGCCGCCATAAAGGCCGATGCCCGGCCGCACCATGTCGAACCGGTAGTCCGGCCCCATCAGCGCCCCGGCAGACGCTGCCAGCGACAGCGGGACCACTGGCAGGCGGGCGCAGGTCTCCATGAAAACAGCGCGCTGCATCGCGTTCTTCGGATGGTCCGGCGCGCTGGCACAGGCCAGGTGGCTGAGGATCAGCTGCGGCGCCAGCGCCTCGATCAGCTCGGCCCGCTCCAGCGCCTCCTCCGGCGTGAGGCCAAGGCGGCTCATGCCGGTATCCACATGCACGGCGCAGGGCGCACCCGGCACCGCCGCCTGCCACCGCTCCATCTGGCCGACACTGTTCAGCACCGGCACGATGCCCGCCTGCGCCAGCGCCAGCTCTTCGCCCGGCATCACCCCGTTCAGCAGGAACACCCGCGCTTCGGCCGGCACCAGCGCCCGCGCCGCCAGCGCCTCGTGCCGGTGCGCCACGAAGAAGTCGGTGCAGCCGGCCTCCACCAGGGCGGGGGCGGCGATCCCGAGGCCGATCCCGTAGGCATCGGCCTTCACCACTGCAGCGCACACCGCGCCCTCCGCCTGCGCGCGGAAGAACAGCCAGTTCTCCTGCAGCGCGCGCGGGCTCACGGTGATGCGGGCCAGGCCCGGTGCTGCGTCGCTGTCTGCCATCTCGCCAGCCCTTATTCGTAATTGTCTTCGAAGCGCAGGCTTGTATCGAGATTGGTGAACTTGGTCAGCTCGGCCTGGAAGCCGAGGCGGATCTTGCCGATCGGGCCGTGGCGCTGCTTGCCGATGATGACTTCGGCGATGTTGGCGAGGGCCGACAGCTCGTTCTGCCACTCGAGGTGCCGGTCGGTGCCGGGCTTGGGCTCCTCGCGTTCGAGGTAATAGGCGGGCCGGTACACGAACATCACCACGTCGGCATCCTGTTCGATCGAGCCGGATTCGCGCAGGTCCGACAGCTGGGGCCGCTTGTCCTCGCGCTCTTCCACTTTCCGCGACAGCTGCGAGAGCGCGATCACCGGCACCGACAGCTCCTTGGCCAGGGCCTTGAGGCCCATGGTGACTTCCGACACCTCCTGCACCCGGCCATCGCCGCGGCGGGTCGAGCTGGTGACCAGCTGCAGATAGTCCACCACGATCAGATGCAGGCCGCGCTGGCGCTGCAGGCGCCGGGCCCGGGCCGCCAGCGCGGAGATCGAGAGGCCGCCGCTGTCGTCGATGTAGAGCGGCAGCTGGTTGAGCTCGATGGCGGCATCGGTCAGGCGCGCATACTCGTCCTTGCTCATGTCGCCGCGCCGCATCCGGTCCGAGCCGATGCCGGTATAGTCGGCCAGGATCCGCATCGTCAGCTGCTCGGCGCTCATTTCCAGCGAGTAGAGCGCCACCACCCCGCCATCCACCACTTCGTGCGAGCCGTCGGCCCGGGTCTCGGTGGCATAGCGCCGGGCGGCATTGAACGCGATGTTGGTGGCCAGCGAGCTCTTGCCCATGGACGGGCGCCCGGCGAGGATCAGCAGGTCCGACTTGTGCAGGCCCCCCAGCATCCGGTCGAGCTCGTCAAAGCCGGTGGGCACGCCGATCAGCCGCCCGTCGCGCTTGAAGGCGGCAGCTGCGGTCTCGAGGCTCTCGGCCAGGCTTTCGGCAAAGCTCTGCAGCCCGCCGCCAGCCTGACCGGTCTCGGCCAGCTTGAACAGCTGGTTCTCGGCGGCCTCGATCAGGTGGGTGGCGTCATCCACCGTGGCCGAATCCTCGGCCGAATGCATCATCTCCGAGCCGATCCGGATCAGGTCGCGGCGCAGGGCCAGGTCGAAGATCAGCCGCGCATAGTCGGGCGCCGCTGCCGGGTCGCAGGCCTGCAGCACCAGCGTGCCGATATAGGTCGCCCCGCCCAGCTCCTTGAGGGCGGCATCATTGGCAAAGCGTGCCTGCACCGTCACGCCATCGGCCAGCTGGCCCTTGGCGATCATGGTGCTCATGGTCTCGAACAGGCGGGCGTGCAGCGGATCGTAGAAATGCACCGGCCGCAGATTGTCGCCAATCCGGCCCATCAGCTGGTTGTCGAGCAGGATCGACCCGATCAGCGCCTGTTCGGCTTCCAGATTGTGCGGGTTGGTCCGGATGCGCTGGGCGGCATCCACTGCGGCGGGGACAACGGCGGGCAGGTTTCCATCGGCAGGCATGGGCGGCACCAAAGCAGAGGGGGGGCGGGAGGGGGAGGGGCGTGCCTCAGTTGGATCGGGGCTTGTCCCCACTTTCATTCGGCTGTGGATGAACGGGCGGCGCGCCGGGCCTGCCGCCCGTCGCTGCGGGCACCGGTGCACCCGGAGCAGGGTGAGATACGCCCCGGTCTGCGTCAGGTGCGGTCACAGGTGCGGGCCAGTCCCGCGTGCCGTGCCCCGGCCGGGGGCGGGTGAGCCGGCGGCGCAGGCCGCCGCGGGCCCTGCTGCCAGCATCGGGGCCCTGAAGGGGACCGCACGTCACGGACCCCGCTTCCCGGTCGAGGCAGGGCGCGGATACGCGAAGGGCGGCGGGCACCGGCCCGCCGCCCTGTCACTGCACCGCGCCGCGTGCGGCTGTCAGCCGCCCGCCAGCTTGCGCATGAACTTCTGGGTCTGGCCGCCGCCCTGCTCATAGGCTTCGTGGCCGGCGGGGTCGGTGATGGTGGCCCAGTTGGCGGCGATCTCCTCGGCGGTGATGCCGCCTTCCTTCAGGCAGATGCCGTCGGTCTCGTAGATGCGGGCCACCGAGAACACGCCCGCACCGGCGGTCAGGATCGTGCCGGTCGGGGCGTCCTCGCTGACGAGGTAGATCACGCCGGGGGTGACATATTCGGGCTTGAGCAGCTCGAGCATCTGCGGCGGCATCAGGTTCTCGGTCATGCGGGTGGCCGCCACCGGGCTGATCGCATTGATGCGGATGTTGTTCTTGGCGCCCTCGATCTTCATGGTGTTCATGAAGCCAACGAGGCTCAGCTTGGCGGCGCCGTAATTGGCCTGGCCGAAATTGCCATACAGGCCGGTGGACGAGGTGGTGACGATGATGCGGCCATAGTTCTGGGCCTTCATGATCTCCCAGGCGGCCTTCACCGGCTTGACCGTGCCCATCAGGTGCACGCCCATCACGGCGTCGAAATCGGCGATCTCCATCTTGGAGAAGCTCTTGTCGCGCAGGATGCCGGCATTGGCGATCAGGATGTCGATCCGGCCCCAGGTGTCCATCGCCTGCTGGATCATGTTGGCGACGCCGGCATCATCGGTGACCGAGGCGCCGTTGGCGATGGCCTCGCCGCCCGCTGCCTTGATTTCGGCCACCACGGCTTCGGCCGCAGCCGAGGAGCCGCCCGAGCCATCGACCGAGCCGCCGAGATCGTTGACCACCACCTTGGCTCCGCGCCGCGCCAGCTCCAGCGCATGGGCGCGGCCGAGCCCGCCGCCTGCGCCGGTGACAATCGCAACCTGACCATCGAAACGAATATCGGCCATGACGGCTCTCCCTGCTGCCGGACGCGGGTCGGGGCCCGCGCCGCTTGTGATCTGAAGCTGGCCGTTCCTCTATGGACCCTGACGCTGACGTCAAGGACACCATGTCAGCCCGCGGCTGCCACCTGCGGGCGCTTGCGGGGGTTGCGCTGCGGGCGGACCAGGAATGCCCACAGGCCGAACAGACCGCTGGCGGCCAGTCCAAGGCCTGCGCCTGCCCAGACGAAATCCACCGCCCGGGCACCGATCCCGCTGCCCAGCCGGGCGGCATGGATCGGATAGAGCGCATTGTACCACTGCTCGCCCAGGGGCGCTGCGGCTGCCGCGCGGCTGGCCAGAACCCGGTCCGAGCCCGGTTCGAGCCACACGGTGGTCCGGCCATTGGGATGCCATTCGTCCGGTCCGCGCAGGCGGATCTGGAGCGGACGGCCCGCGCCGGGCCAGACCAGCACCCGCAGCTGCGCCCCGGGGTGCAGCGCCTGCGCCATGGTCAGGGCCACACGCCAGTCGGTCGCCGTCGAGCCGGTATCGGGGGCTGGCGCCGGGCCGGACGGCGGGCCGGGTGGCGTGACGGGGGGAGGAACGGAGGACGCCGGGCC
Source organism: Alphaproteobacteria bacterium (assembly GCA_027484265.1). Classification (GTDB taxonomy): domain Bacteria; phylum Pseudomonadota; class Alphaproteobacteria; order Caulobacterales; family Aquidulcibacteraceae; genus JAIXTH01. Next base: position 12,781 of record JAIXTH010000131.1, on the reverse strand, counting down.
ACCCAGCAGCCCGGCCCATGCGCGGGCGGGCCCGTCGAACACCATCGCCGCGCCGCTCAGGGCGAACACCAGCAGCGGCCCTGCCAGCACCAGGCCAAGGCCCCTGTGCGCTGCCAGCAGGTCGCGGCGGGTCCGGGTGGCCGGCCACAGGGCCAGCAGCTGGCCCGGGCGCAGCGGCAGCGTGATCACCAGCCCGGTCAGCGCCAGCACCACCAGAGCCAGCCCCGTCGCGCCCACCACCACCTCGCCGGTTTCGCCCGACAGCAGCCGGTGGTGCAGGTCGAACAGCCAGGCCTCCGGCCGCCCGTTGCCGGTCCAGCGGTCCACCACCGCGCCGCCCGGCGCCAGATAGGCGCCGCTCCCGTCAGCCAGCGCGACGGTGTGCAGTCCAAGGCCCGGATGGGCCAGCACGATCGAGCGCACGGCCCCGGCACCAAACGCCCGCTCGGCCGCCAGCGCCGCATCCGCCGCCATGGCCGGATCGGCGGTCACCGGCACGCCAGCCCCAGGCAGGCTGGCCCGCAGCCAGTCGTCCTTGAACACCAGCAACGTGCCCGAAAGACCCAGGATCACCAGAACCAGCGACACGAACGCCCCGGCCCAGCGATGGACGAAGCGCAGGATCAGGCGGCCATCCGTCACCGCTAGAACCGCACGTCATAGGCCAGGGCAATCGTGCGCCCGCGCCCTGCAAAGAAGCGCAGATTGTCGGTCGGCCGCTCGGTGTCCGAGTTGTAGCTGATATAGCTTTCGTCGGTCAGGTTCGAGACCGACAGCGACACCGCGCCGGGGCCGGCCTCGATGCGCACATAGGCATCCACAAGGCTGTAGCCCTCGAAATCATTGCGCGGATCGCCGCCGGTGAAGCGGCGGGCCTCATAGTCCTGCAGCTGGATGCGGGCCGAGACCGGGCCGCGGCGCCAGTCCGCCGCCAGCAGCGTGCGGTCCGGGGCGATATTGGGGCCGGTGAGGTCGGTCTCGACCCGTCCGTCGCCGGTGTTGTCGGTCTTGCCCAGCAGGCTCGAAGCCGCCAGCGACAGAACCAGGCCGTCCACGGGGGTCTGCCAGCGCAGCGTGAGGTCGAAGCCCTCGATTTCCGTGCGCTGGCGCTGCACTTCATAGAAGTCACCCGCCGTCAGCACCAGCAGGGCACCCCGGTCGGAAGTCGAGCGGAACCAGGCAAGGCCTGCCCGCACGGCGCCGGCATCCAGCTCCACCCCCAGCTCCAGATTGTCCGAGATCACCGGGGTGACATCGAGGAAGCGGTCCACATCCTGGCCGGGCACACTCACCGCCCGCAGGATCCGCCCGACATCGGCCAGCGTGAACCCCTGCGCTGTGGAGGCATAGAGCACGAAGCCATCCACCGGCTCGAAACTGATCCCGGCATTGGACAAAAGCTCGCCGAACGCGGGCTCGCCGCCGGCCACCCGCTGTGGGCCGTAGAACCAGAGCGTGTCATAGTCGCCGACTTTCAGGGTCGCGTCCTCATAGCGCGCGCCGGCGGACAGATTGAGCCGCCCGTCCAACAGTGACTGGTTCAGCTGCACCACCGGCGCCAGGCTCTGATAGGTGGCCTCCGGCACCCACAGCCGGCCGGTGCGGGCGAGTTCCTGGTAGGTGGTGTCGCGCAGGCCATCGAGACCCACCAGCACCTGCAACCCGTCGCCGATGTCGAACGATCCGGTCCAGTCGACCCGGAAACCGGCTTTCTGCGAGTGGTTGGAGGATTGATCGAACAGGGTGCGGGTCGGGTCGATCCGCGGGTCCTGGAAGTCGGCGAACACCCCGCCGCCGAACAGGCTCTCAAACCGGGTTCCAAACAGCTTGGCGGTCACCGAGCCGCCGAACACGTCTTCGATCCGCCAGCTGAGGCTGGCGGTGAGGGCGGTGTTGAACGGGACTTCGCCGGTCTGGGTGCCGCGCACCGCACTGGTCGGCAGGCCCGTGGCCCGGTTGCCTGCCACCACCACATAGTCGCCATCACCGGCCAGCTCGAAGTAGTTCACCATCAGTTCGATGCGCTGGCTGGCGGCAGGCTCGAACCCGGCCTTGGCGAACAGGCTCCAGCTGCGCGAATCCTGCAGCTCGCCCTGGGTGCCATCGACCCCGAGGCGCAGGCCCCGGCCATCATAGAAGGCGCCGCGGGTCTCGACCGCACCGCCCAGCATAAGGTCCACAGCACCAAAGTCGCGCCCGGTGCGGGCTGCCAGCTTCCAGCCGGTCCCGTCACCCTGGAGGTCACCGGCAGTGGAGAGCTGGGCCAGGGCCGCTCCCGTCCAGCCGGCAGAATCGGCGGCGGGGCGCACGGTGACATAATTGATCACCCCGCCAGAGGCGCCGATGCCCTGGATCGCGTTCGAGCCGAAGATTACCTCCACCCGGTCGACGAAGAACGGATCGACCGTGAAGCCGTCGCGGCTGCCGTCACGCAGCGGGGTGGACTGCGGCACCGCATCGATCAGGAACAGGGGACTGCGCCCGCGCAGGCTCTCGCCGGCCCCGGTCAGTTTCTGGCGGGTGGGCGAGAAGGACGGAACCAGCGCTGCCACCGCATCCACGGCGCTGCCGCCGATCTGCGCCTGGACCCGGGTCTCCTCCGGCGTGATCACCTGCACGGTGGCTGCCATGGCCGAGGCGGGCAGGGGGATCCGCGTGGCCGTCACCACCACCACCTCTTCCTCCCCGCGCGGAGGCGGCGCGGCCTGGCCCAGGGCGCTGGCGGTCGCCAGCACGGACAGGGCGGCACCAAGGCCGATGGCCGGGATTGCAGACGGGCGGGCGCGGTGTGGATACGGGTACATCTGGCTTCCTGCTGTTAAGAGGCGTTTGCAAGTACATAAGATGCAAACGACTCGCAACAGCAAAAATGGACACTGGCCTGCGCAAGCGCCCGTGCCGGAACCGGCGCTGCGGGCGCAGGCGGACGTGCTGCAGTGGTCACCGATTGTCCCGCACAGGGACCAGCCCGGCACACTTGCCCGGCCCATCAGCCAGGTCTCACCGCTGGTCCGAAACGAAAAAGGCCCGGCTGACACAGGGCGGTGTCAGCCGGGCCAATCAGCCAGTCGCTATCCTGCAGGCGTTAGCGCCCTGCGGGCAGGTCCTGGTAGGCGACGTCCTTGTCGACGCGCACGTCGCCGGGCAGGCCGAGGACCCGTTCGGCGATGATGTTCTTGAGGATTTCGTCGGTGCCGCCGGCGATCCGCAGGCCGGGGGCCCACATGTAGCTCTGCTGGAACGCGCCTTCGAGGGCGGCCAGCGAGCCGTCGGTGATGATGCCGTAGTGGTCCATGCTCTCGATGGCGGTGTTGGTGATGTCCTGCAGCTGGTTGGCGGTGATCACCTTGCCGATCGAGCTTTCCGGCCCCGGGGTCTGGCCCTTGGACAGCGCCGTCATGGTGCGGAACTTGCCAAGCTTGTAGCCCTCGGCGCGCACATACCAGTCGGCCAGCTTCTGGCGGAAGGCATTGTCTTCCAGCAGCGAGCTGCCATCGGGGCCTGCAGCTGTGCGGGCATAGTCGAGCATTTCGCGGTAGTCGGGGCCGGGCGAGCCGCCAACCGCCAGCCGCTCGTTCATCAGCGTCACCAGCGCCACGGTCCAGCCATTGCCTTCCCCGCCCAGCATCTGGGCGTGGGGGATGCGCACGTCGGTGAAATACACTTCGTTGAAGTTCGACCCGCCACTCATCTGGTGGATCGGCCGCACCTCGATGCCGGGGCTCTTCATGTCCACGAAGAACATGGTGAGGCCCTTGTGCTTGGGCTTGGAGGGATCGGTGCGCACCAAGAGGATGCCCCAGTCGGAATAATGGGCACCGGAGGTCCAGACCTTCTGGCCGTTCACCACCCAGTCGTCACCGTCGCGCACCGCGCGGGTCTTGAGACCGGCCACGTCCGAGCCGGCGGCGGGTTCGGAGAACAGCTGGCACCAGATTTCCTGGCCGTGCAGGGCCGGGCCGACATGGCGCTGCTTCTGCTCGTCGCTGGCGAAGGCGATCATGGTGGGGATGCACATGCCCAGGCCGATCTGGAACGGCTGGCCCGGCGCATCGAATTTGGCTTCTTCCTGGTTGAAGATCACCGAGAAGATCGGCGGCTGGCCCTGGCCGCCCTGTTCCTTCGCCCAGGTGATCCCGGCAAAGCCAGCCTTGGCCTTGGCATCCTGATAGGCCTTGGCGGCGGCCATGTACTCGGCATCGGTCAGACGCTTCTGTAGGCTGTCGCGCGCTTCGCCCTTGGGGCGGCAGGCGGTCTCGAGAAAGGCGCGGGCGCGGGCGCGGAACGCGGCTTCTTCGGGGGTGTCGTTGAAATCCATGGCTTGGCTCCCGGGCAGGTCCTGTTGTGCGGTGACGCGCAGCCAGGTCCCCTGACCCGGCCCCGGTCCCGCCTGTGTTGGTGGACTTGTTGCGACGATAGCTTGACGGGCGCGTCAATCAAGCCGCCACGACAATAGCGGCGAAGGCGCATGCAGCGACCGGCCATGCAACTGACGCGGGCGGCGCGGCCCGCAGGCCCCGGCCAGTGCCCTCAAATGGCGTCGCCGGGCTGCGCCGTCAGGCAGGCTCGCGCTGGCGGATGATGCGCTGCTCGATGCGCTTCTCGAAACTGCCCTGCACGATCCGCTGCACATAGATGCCGGGGGTGTGGATATGGTCGGGGTCGAAGCTGCCCACGGGGACGATCTCTTCCACTTCCGCCACGGTCACGGCACCGGCGGTGGCCATCATCGGATTGAAGTTGCGGGCGGTCTTGCGATAGATCAGATTGCCTTCGGTATCGGCCTTCCAGGCCTTGATGATGGAGAGGTCGGCCTTCAGCCAGCGCTCCATCACATACTCCACCCCGTCGAAGGTCTCGTGCGGCTTGCCCTGCGCAATCAGGGTGCCGATGCCTGTGCGGGTGTAGAAGGCGGGGATGCCAGCGCCGCCAGCCCGGATCCGCTCGGCCAGCGTGCCCTGCGGATTGAATTCCAGCTCCAGCTCGCCCGACAGATACTGGCGCTCGAACTCGGCATTCTCGCCGACATAGCTCGACACCATCTTGCGGATCTGGCGGGTGGCCAGCAGCAGGCCAAGGCCGAACCCGTCGACCCCGGCATTGTTGGAGATCACGGTCAGGTCGCGCACACCGCTGTCGCGCAGCGCCAGGATCAGGTTCTCCGGTATGCCGCACAGGCCAAAGCCGCCGCTCATCACGGTCATGCCGTCCTTCAGCACACCATCGAGAGCCGAAGCCGCATCCGCATAGACCTTCCCGGCCATCACCCATCTCCGCGCATCTGTGAGTGAAGGCTGTCTAGCGCGCCCCGGCGCCGCCCGCCAGTGCCGGGCTGAGGCCCGTGGCCTGCGGCCTCACTTCGGCTTGCCGAACTGCACCACCGTGCCGCCGGTGTCCGGGCCGGGGGCGCGGATATCCAGCACCCTGGCGCCGGGGAAGGCCGACAGGGCGGCCTGCACGGCGGGTTCGGCTTCCACGGCCTTCAGGGCCTCGACGGCGCGACGCTTGCGGGCCTCGTCCAGGGTCTCGGCCCCGGACACCGCCCCGCCGCGCACCATCTCCACCTGCCAGCCATCGCCAAAATGCCCCTGCACCGCCTCGCTGAGACGGCGGCCAAGGTCGGGCGCGGCGCGGGGCAGGGGCGCCAGCTCGATCCGGCCCGGGGTAAAGGACACCAGATGCACGTGGCGCTCCAGTTCCACCACCAGCACCGTCTCGCGCAGGGCCTCGAGCCGGGCCAGCATGTCCTCGAAACTGGCAGGCTGGCCATCGTCCGACGGCAGCGGGTCGGCGGCAAGCGCCATGGCGGCCCCGTTGCCAGCGCCGGCCTCGATCCGGACAGCTGGCGCATAGGCTGGCGTCACCAGGCCCGTGGCAGAAACGCTGCCCCCATCGCCAGCAGCGGTGCCGTGGGGGGCAGAAGGGCCGGCTCCGCCACCCGTCACCAGCCCGCCACCGCCCGCGAGCATCCGCGCGAGGTCTTCCGGCCCCGGCAGGGCCTGGGCCGCGCAGGCGCGCAGCAGGCACATGTCGGCGGCCTGCATCGGATCGGGCGCACGCCCGGCCTCCTCGAACCCCCGCAGCAGCAGCTGCCACAGCCGGTTCGCCGCTGCCGGCGACAGGGTGCCCGCCAGGGTCCGCAGCCGCTGTGCCTGGTCGCCGGAACCGGTGGGCCGCCAGGCGGGCCCCAGCGCCTGCACCCGCGCCACTTCATGGGTCAGGTCCATCAGCGCCCGCAGCACCAGATCGGCCTGCGCGCCGCCCGCATGCTGGCTGGCCAGTTCGCTGACGGCAGCAGCGGCATCGCCGCGCACCACTGCTTCCAGCAGGTCGAGGGTGCGGGGGCGGTCGGCAAGGCCCAGCATGTCGCGCACGGTGGGAGCGTCCACCCCGGCGCCGCGGTCCAGTACGATCGCCTGGTCCAGCAGCGACAGCCCGTCGCGCACCGAACCCTCGGCAGCCCGGGCGATCAGCTCCAGCGCATCGGTCTCGATCCAGGCGCCCTCGGTTCCGGCAATGGCGGCCAGATGCGCGGCCAGCTGGTCCAGCTCCACCCGCCTGAGATCGAAGCGCTGGCAGCGGGACAGGATCGTCACCGGCACCTTGTGGATCTCGGTGGTGGCAAAGATGAACTTGGCGTGGGGCGGCGGCTCCTCCAGCGTCTTCAGAAGCGCATTGAAGGCCGCCGTCGACAGCATGTGCACTTCGTCGATCACATAGACCTTGTAGCGCGCCGCGATCGGGCCGTAGCGGACCCCGTCCAGCAGCTCGCGCATGTCATTGACCGAGGTGCGCGAGGCCGCATCCAGCTCGAACACGTCGGGGTGGCGCCCGGCCTGGATGTCGGCACAGTGGCGTCCGGGCGGCTCCAGCTGCATCGAGGGCCGGTCCACCGTGTCGGAGGCATAGTTCAGTGCCCGCGCGATCAGCCGGGCCGTGGTGGTCTTGCCCACCCCGCGCACGCCGGTCAGCATATAGGCATGGGCGATCCGGTCGGTGGCGAAGGCATTGGCGAGGGTGCGCACCATCGCCTCCTGGCCCACCATGTCCTCGAACCGCTGCGGCCGGTATTTGCGCGCCAGCACCAGATAGGCGCCGCCCTTTGTGGTGGCTGCCCCGGTGCCGGCGCTGGCCGGGGCGGGTGGCTGGACTGCAGACGCGGGTGCGGCGTCAGCGGGCAGCTCCTCGTCGCCGAACATCGACAGCGTGAGGTCGTCACGCTCGGTCTCCTCGCTGTCGGTGAGGGTGTCGGGGTCGGCCTCGGTCGCCCACGCCCCCGGCAGGCCGTGGGGCAGGCCGGGCGCCAGGTCCTCGTCGGGACCCTCGTCGTCGCGGTCGTCGTCCTCGATCATCGACCGGACCTGCCTCGCAAGGAGCTGGGGGAAGGGTGGAGGACCGGACAGCGACCCGGGGCGAAACTCGTTGCGGCTGCTGCGTTCCCGCCCTGACCGGATTGGCGAGGACCCCGTCCGCCGCCGGCCTCCACAGGCTCTATCGCAGCGCAGCGCGCGGGAGGCAAGACGCGGGGTGTAGCTGGCGGAGCAGGCAGCGCCGCTGCCATCCGCCGTCCACTGCACCTGTCACAGCGTGCGCGCGTGGACAGGACCGGCGCGGTGTGGCAGGACGCGCCCCGTTCCGATCGGCGGCATCCCCGCGTCAGCAGGGCCGCCGTGTGCGCCGTGCCTGCCGCGAGCCAGTCTGCCGCCGATCCGGTCAACCCATCAGCGCCCCGTTCAGGACACGCCGCCATGCAGATTGTTACGAAGTCAGCCGAGGGCCTCGCCCGCGTCTTCGCCATCACCTACCCCGCCGCAGACCTCGCCGCCCGCCTCGACGAGCGTGTGAAGGACATGGCCCCGCGCGTGTCGGTCAAGGGCTTCCGCCCCGGCAAGGTGCCGCCCGCCCACGTCAAGCGGATGTATGGCAAGTCGATCATGGCCGAGATGATCAATGATCTTGTCCAGGAAGGCGTGAACAAGGCCGTCAACGACAACGCCGTGCGCCCTGCCAGCCAGCCGGAAGTGTCGGGCCTCGAGACTGTGGACCAGGCGGTCGAGGGCACGGGCGATCTGTCGTTCGACGTGACGCTGGAAATCCTGCCCGAGTTCACCCCGGTGGACATCAAGACCCTCAAGCTGACCCGCCCGGTGGCCGAAGCGAGCGATGGCGACATCGCCGAGGCGCTGGAAGAGATCCGCAAGCAGTCGCAGTCCTATGAGGACAAGACCGGCAAGGCCGCAGACGGCGACCAGCTGGTGATCGACTTCGTGGGCAAGATCGATGGCGAGGCCTTCAGTGGCGGTACCGCCAGCGACGCAACCCTGGTGATTGGCTCCAAGACCTATATCCCCGGCTTCGAGGACCAGCTGACCGGCGCCAGCGCGGGCGACACCGTGGTGGTGAAGGTGACCTTCCCGGCCGACTATGGCGTCGCCACCCTGTCGGGCAAGGATGCCGAGTTCGACGTGACCGTGAAGGCCGTGAAGGCGCCGGTGGAGAGCAAGGTGGATGACGAGCTGGCCAAGTCGGTCGGCCTGTCGGACCTCGAGGCCCTCAAGGGCGCGCTCAAGACCGACATCGAGCGCCAGCTCAAGGATCTGTCGCGCCAGAAGGCCAAGCGGGCCCTGCTGGATGCGCTCGACACCGCCCACAGCTTCGAGCTGCCGCCGCGCATGGTGGACGCCGAGTTCGATGGCATCTGGCGCCAGGTCGAGCAGGACCGCGCCAGCGGCAATGTCGACCCGGAAGATGCCGGCAAGAGCGATGACGAGCTGAAGGCTGAATACCGCAAGATCGCCGAGCGCCGGGTGCGCCTCGGTCTCGTGCTGGCCGAGATCGGCCGCGAGAGCGGCGTGGATGTCACCGACGAGGAAGTGAACCAGGCCCTGCGCCGCCAGCTGAGCCAGTTCCCGGGCCAGGAACAGGCGATCATCGATCTGTACCGCAAGAACCCCTCGCTGGTCGCCCAGCTGCGCGCGCCGATCTATGAGGAGAAGGTGGTCGACTTCGTGCTGCAGATGGCAGACGTCACCGATGTGACCGTCACCCGCGCCGAACTGGAAGCCGACGACGACGCCCCGACCCCCACCGAGGCCAAGGCGGAGATGGCCAAGCCCAAGGCCAAGAAGGCCAAGGCCAAAACCGAAGCCGCTGGCGAAGAGGCTCCCGCCGCCGCAGCCGACGAGGCCGCCGCTGAAGCCAAGCCGAAGGCCAAGAAGGCCAAGGCCAAGCCCGCCGAGTAAGGCCCTCTGAAGGGCGCGCGTCGCTTGGCCCGCATCGGGCCTCGCCAAAGAAAGGCGGGGCGCTGGAGCGCGCGGCTCCCGCCGCGCACCGCCCCCCGCCACAGGCGCGGCTTGAGCCGCGCGGTCCAGCGGGACGGACGGCGGAGCGGCGTGAGGAAGCTGGGGTAGGGTCGTCCGTCCACATCGACAGTCACCAGGCGGACCGCAGGAGCGCGCGGCCTCTGCTCCGCCTGAATATGACCCGCGGCGCGGCCCGATCCGCGCCGTCAGGTGGGCCCGTCGGTGGCCCTTAAACGTAACAGGGAACCACACCTTTGTTTAACCGCCCCTCGTTAAGGGTGGCGGCCTGAAGGATGGTGACCATGAACACCGGTGAACGTTACGCCAAGCTGCTCGACATCGCCCGCCAGACCGATAGCGGGCGGCGGCGCGAACTGCTGCATGAGGTCACCGACCTGTTCTTCGAGTCCACCGAGGACCAGAGCCCGGTGGAGACGCGCCTGTTCGGCGAGCTGATGGCCAAGGTGGCGTTCGAACTCGACCAGGAAGTCCGCAAGGAGCTCTCGAACCGGTTCGAGCCCTCGGGCAGCGCGCCGCGCGAGCTGGCCAAGGCCCTGGCCAATGATGTGATCGAGATCGCGGCTCCCGTGCTGCGCACCGCCCGCAACCTGACTGACGATGACCTGATCGCTGTGGTCCGCCACCGTGGCCACGAGCACCAGATGGTGGTGACCCAGCGGCCTGTGGTTTCCGAAGCGGTGTCCGATGCCCTCGTCACCCACGGCAATGACACGGTGGTGGCCTCGCTGCTGTCGAATGAGGGTGCCCGGATCTCCGACACCACCTTCGAGGTGGTGGCCCAGCGGGCCGAAGCCAATCCCGACCTGCATGCGCCGGTAGTGAACCGCCAGGCCGTGCCCGCCCATGTGCTCAACAGCCTGTTCCTGACGGTCTCCAAGCCGATGCGCGAGGAGATCCTGCGCCGCAATGCAGCCCTGTCCGAAGCCGAGCTGGCGCTAGCGATGGAGCGGGCGCAGACCCGGATCGCCATGCGGGCCGGCGCCCTGCCGGCGGACTATGAGGCGGCCAGCCGCCAGGTGGCGGCCTTCCGCTCGAAGAATGCCCTGACCCCGCCGCTGCTGCCCTCGCTGTGGCGCAATGGCGAGCGTACCGCCTTCCGGATTGCGCTGGCCGAACTCACCGGGCTCGACTTTGCCGTGGTGGACCGGCTGGTGGAGCAGCAGGACACCGACGGACTGGCCATGGTGTGCCGGGCAGCGGGCTTCGACCGCGCCCTGTTCGTGACCATCGCCGTCCTGATCCTGGGCGCCAGCGGCATGGGCGCCGCCGAGACCCTCGGCCGCATGTACAACGATGTGCCGCCTGACGCCGCCCAGCGTGCCATCCGTTTCCTCAAGGTCCGCACCCTCCAGCAGGGCGCCGCTGCTGCTGCCTGAGCCCCACGGCTTCAACGGGATGGAGTGGTCAGTCCGCCCCGGCGCGGCCGCAGCGGTCGCGCGCGAAGAGCAGTGATGCCGCACCGTTGCTGGCCGGGCGGGTCTGGATGAATCCGAGCTTGTGCGCCACGCGCAGGGAGGCGCTGTTGCCGGGGTCGATCATGCAGACCGTGCTGGGCGCGCTCAGATGCGCATCGGCCCAGGCCAGCACCGCACCGGCTGCTTCGGTGGCGAGGCCCTGGCCCGCCGCATCCGCCGCCAGCGCCCAGCCGGCTTCCGGCACCCCGTCGAAGCCAGCACCCATGCCGCGCTGGAAGTCCGCGAGGCCCGCATCACCCAGATACCGGCCACTGGCCCTGTCGGTGATCGCCCAATAGCCAAACCCCAGCATCGGCCACAGGCCGCCATAGCGCAGCAGCCGGAACCAGCTTTCCTGCCGCGTTGTGGGCTTGCCGCCGATGTGGCGGGTCACCAACGGGTCGGCCCACATCTGCGCCAGTGCCTCGAAATCCGCGCGCTGGTGGGCCCGCAGGATCAGGCGGTCTGTGATGAGGGTCGGGGCTTGAGCGGGCATGGGGCAGGGGTACTGGCAGGGCTCGGCTGCTGCAAGCGGCATCGGGCGTCGCGGTCTTTCCGGAGGGCGCGACTGGCCACTTCGCTTTGCGGTCCCGCTGGCCTATGTCACCGCGCAACCAACAGCCAAACGGAGACGTCCATGCGCAGCCTTGCGGGCAAGACCCTTTTCATCACCGGTGCCTCGCGCGGGATCGGCCTCGCCATCGCCCTGCGGGCGGCGCGGGATGGCGCCAATGTGGTGGTGGCTGCCAAGACGGCGGAGCCGCACAAGCATCTGCCCGGCACCATCTTCTCCGCCGCCGAAGCCATCGAGCAGGCCGGCGGCCATGCAATGCCGGTCGTGGTGGACGTGCGCGAGGAGGCCAGCGTGACCGCCGCTGTCGAGGAGGCTGTCCAGCGCTTTGGCGGCATCGACATCTGCATCAACAATGCCAGCGCCATCAATCTGACCGGCACGCTGCAGACCGACATGAAGCGCTATGACCTGATGCACCAGGTGAACCTGCGCGGCACGTTCCTGACCTCCAAGGCCTGCATCCCGCACCTCAAGCGCGCCACCAATCCCCATGTGCTGAACCTGTCGCCACCCCTCGACATGAGCCCGCGCTGGTTCGGCTCGCACGTGGCCTACACCATGGCCAAGTATGGCATGAGCATGTGCGTGCTGGGCATGGCAGAGGAGTTCAGGCCCGACGGCGTCGCGTTCAACGCGCTGTGGCCGCGCACCGGCATCGCCACCGCCGCGATCCAGTTCGCACTGGCCGGGGAGGAGGGGCTGAGGCACTGCCGCACCGTCGAGATCATGGCCGACGCGGCCCATGCCATCCTGACCCGGGATGCCCGCACCTGCACCGGCAACTTCTTCATCGACGATCTGGTGCTGGCGGAAGAGGGCGTGACCGACTTCGACCACTACCGGGTGGACCCCACCAAGCCGCTGATGCCCGACTTCTTCGTGCCCGCCGATACGCCGCTGCCGCCGGGCGTCAGCATGGAGCCGGCTGCCTGATTCGGATTTGTTGTGGATAAGTTCGCGTGCGGAGGGGTGTGTTTCGGATAAGGAGCCTGAAATCAATTGGTTGGCTCTCAGGTGCCGAATCAGAAAGTGCTTGCCCGCTCGCGCCGTTGGTGTAGCTTGGTTCTCGAAGGAACGCCGGGTGAGGCGCAGCTGAAGCGGGAACCGCAAGGGGAACACGGAGGCAGCGCACGTCACAGCGCGAAGGGCTCAGGCCCGACGCTGGCACCTTCGGGTCCTGAGCAATCAGGATGGGCCGCTTCGGGGAAACCCGGGCGGCCCAACTCGTTTTGGGGCCCTCACTTGGCAATCGCCCGCTGGACCGCGCGGCCTTGCCGCGCAGGGCACTGACACACGGTTGCAGGATCTGGCGGCTGAAGGATCCGGAGCGCAGTTGCCTGCAACTGCGCCAGCGGCGCGCAGCGGCGCTACAGGCTGCGCATCAGTCGGATTTCATGGCAATTCGTGCGGCGCAGTTGCAAGCAACTGCG
>JAIXTH010000038.1 GCA_027484265.1 Alphaproteobacteria bacterium | reverse complement strand
GCTCAGCCGGCGGAGGCCCTATGCTGGGCCAACACTCCGAGCACGGCTGCGCCATAGCGGGCGAGCTTGGCCTCGCCGATGCCGGACAGCGCCCCCATCTGCTCCAGGCTCTGAGGGTCGGCCGCGGCCAGGGTGCGCAGGGTGCTGTCGTGGAAGATCGTGTAGGGCGGCACGCGGCTGTCGGCGGCGATCGACAGGCGCCAGGCACGCAGGGCCTGGAAGCGGGCCTCGCTGTCGGCATCCACAGGGGCGGCTGGCGCCGAACTGCCGCCCCGCGCGCCCTTGCGGGCGGCGCGCTCGTCGCGGCCGAGGCGGCTGGGGCCGCTGGGATTCTCGCGCATCATCAGCTTGATCTCGCCGCGCAGCAGCGCCCGGGTGCGACCCGGGTCGGCGATCCGCAGCAGGGTATAGCCATCCACCGGATCATCGCTGACCAGCCCGTCGAACAGCAGCTGGTCCAGCACCCGGCGCCAGCCCGTCTTGGGCAGATCCCGCCCGATGCCGAAGGTGGACCGGCTGGAGAACAGCGTCTCCAGCGGACCATCGGGCTCGGTGCCGGTGAGGTGGTTGATCAGCCGCTGCTTGCCGAGCCGCTCCTCGCAGCGCACCACGGCCGACAGCGCCTTGCGGGCAGGCTCGGTGGCATCATGGGCCTCGCCCTGGTGCTTGCAGGCATCGCACACCCCGCACGGCTCGGCGCCGGTCTCGCCGAAATAGGCCCGTACCCCGGCACGGCGGCAGGCCAGGCTGTCGAACAGCCCGAACAGCTGGTTGAGCTTGTTGCGCTGGACCAGCTGCACCTCCTCGCTGGCCCCGCCCTGCTCGATCCGGCGCGCATGCAGCTGGCGGTCGGAGGGGCCATAGAAGGCAAAGCCCTCGGCCGGCTCTCCATCGCGGCCGGCCCGGCCCACTTCCTGCCAGTAGGCCTCGATGCTCTTGGGCGGGTCGGCATGGATCACATAGCGCACATCGGGCTTGTCGATCCCCATGCCGAAGGCGATCGTGGCGCACACCACGATGTCGTCCTCGCGCTGGAAGCGGGTGAGGTTGGCGGACCGCTCCTCTGGTGGCAGGCCGGCATGGTAGGCGATGGCATTGATGCCCTGTGAGCGCAGGCTGCGGGCGGTCTCTTCGGTGTCGTTGCGGCTGGTGCAGTAGATGATGCCGCACGTGCCGGCGCGGGCCTTCACCAGACGCTGGATCATGGCGGCGGTGCTGCCATCCTTGCGAGCGGCATTGAGGATCAGGTTGGGCCGGTCGAAACTGGCCACGAAGGCCTGGGCCTGGGGCAGGCGCAGCTGCTCGATGATGTCGGCCCGGGTGCGGCTGTCGGCCGTGGCGGTGAGCGCGATCCGCGGCACGCCGGGGAAGGCGTCTGCCAGCACCGCCAGCCGCCGGTAGTCCGGCCGGAAGTCGTGCCCCCACTGCGAGACACAGTGCGCCTCGTCCACGGCAATCACCGACAGAGGGGTCTGCGACAGCCGGTCGAGCAGCGCGCCGGACGCCAGCCCTTCGGGCGCCACATACACAAGGTCCATCTCGCCCCGGTCGAGGGCGTTGAACACCTCGCGCCGCTCCGGCCCCGTCAGCGAGGAATCGATCCGCGCCGCCCGCACGCCTGCGGTCCGCAGCGCGGCCACCTGGTCGGCCATCAGCGCGATCAGCGGGGAGACCACCAGCCCCACCCCTGGCCGCTCCAGTGCCGGGATCTGATAGCACAGGCTCTTGCCGCCCCCGGTGGGCAGCACCGCCAGCGCGTCCTGCCCGTCCAGCACATGGGCGATCACATCTGCCTGCAGGCCCCGGAAGTCCGGATGGCCGAACACGCGGCGCAGCGTGTCGCGGGCGGAAGAGAGCGCATCGGCCATGGGCGCTGTCCTGCCACTATGCGCCCTGCGGGGTCCAGCCCTGGTGGCTGGTGTGCCGCCTGGTCTGCCAGAGCTCAGTCGCTCATGGCAGGAGGGTCAGATATTCCGGCGCGACCTCGTCAGTGAGCCAGACCCCGTTATCGGCTTGGTAGAACCGATGGCCACTGCCAGCCATGGCGCGGGCCGCCACCGCGAGGACAACAGGCTTGCCATGGCGCCGCCCGACTTCGACGGCGGTTGCTGTATCGGATGACAGGTGCACATGCTGGCGCGACATGGGTCTCAGTCCCTGCGCAAGAATTGCATCCAGAAATCTGCTGGCCGTGCCATGATACAGCGTATCCGGTGGGGTCACGGGCGCCAGATCAGCCTCGATGGCGACAGAATGCCCTTGCGCTGCGCGGATCCTGGTGCCGTCCGGACTCACAGTGAAGCGCTTCTTCGAGTTTGTTTCGACGATCTCGTCGAGCTCGTGGCGCGTGAGAGGTTCTCCCATGGCTGCGAGGCCGGACAGAAGGTCATCGACCCTGACCCAGCCCCCTGTTTCCAGTGTCAGCCCAGCCCGATGGGGTTCATGGCGCAGAATGAGGCTCAACAGCTTGCTGCGCCTGACAGCGATATCGTCCGGTTTCATGCGAACATACCTGTCACAACCTGCGCCACCGATCAATCACAGGCCGTGAGCACTGTGCGATTTGGGCAAACGGTTGGGAAGTCGGCACCCCATGCCGCCATCCATCAGATAGCGGCCAGAGCTTCCGGTAGGCCTCTGCGGGCAACCGCTGCCTTGAGCGTGTTGCGCAGCAGACAGGCGATGGTCATCGGGCCGACGCCGCCGGGAACCGGCGTGATGGCGCCTGCCACCGCCGCCGCCTCGTCGAACGCCACATCACCCACCAGGCGGGTGGCGCCGTCGCCGCGCGCAGGGTCCGGCACCCGGTTGATGCCGACATCGATCACAGTCGCCCCGTCCCGCACCCAGTCGCCGCGCACCATCTCGGGGCGGCCCACCGCCGGCACCAGAATGTCGGCGCTGCGGGCGAGGGCCGGCAGGTCGCGGGTGCGCGAGTGCGCCAGCGTGACCGTGCAGTCCTCGGCCAGGAACAACAGGCCCGCCGGCTTGCCCACCAGGATCGAGCGGCCGATCACCACCACATGCGCCCCGCGCAGGGCGCCGAGCGTCCGCTTGGCCAGGATCACGCAGCCCTCCGGCGTGCAGGGCCTGAGGCCGGGCCGTCCCAGCACCAGCCGCCCGGCACTGACCTCCGTCAGGCCGTCGACATCCTTGGCCGGATCGATCCTTGCGATCACCGCATCGGCATCGAGCGGCGCAGGCAGCGGCAGCTGCACCAGAATACCGTCCACATCCGGGTCGGCGGAGAGAGCCGCAACCGTTGCCTCGAGATCGGCCTGGCTGGTGGTGGCGGGCAGGCGCAGCTCGCGCGAGATCATGCCGGCAGCTTCGGTGCGGCGCACCTTGTTGCGGACATAGACCTGGCTGGCGGGATCATCTCCCACCAGCACGACGGCGAGGGTCGGCTGGGTCTCGTGCTCACTGCGCAGGACCATCGTGGCGGCTGCGACCGCAGCATCCACTTCGGCCGCAATGGCCTTGCCATCGATCAGCCGGGCCATGGGCAGCCGCCTCAGAACGGGATCAGGGGAACCGCAAAGTTCCGGGTGAAGGCAATCGCGATGAACAGCACGATGGCGGACAGGTCCACGCCGCCCAGGGGCGGCACCACTTTGCGGATCGGCTGCAGCAGCGGCTCGGACAGGCGACTGGTGGTGTCATAGATCACGGCAACCAGCCGGTTGCTCATGTTCACCACATTGAATGCCACCAGCCAGCCAGCCACGACATAGATCAGAAGAACCCAGAAGGCGACGCTGAGGATAGTATCGACGAGCCATTGAACGGGCACGGGCCTGTCTCCGAAAGGCTGGCGCGCGGGATCGCGTCCTTGCCAGCATGGGTGGCTGGATATGGGGTGTCGGGCCTTGCGTCTACAAGGTAGCCGCAGAGTTGGCGCGCAGGATAACCTGCTACCGGATCAGCCAGCCACTGCGGCTGCAAGCTCGCCGGTTGCAGCGGTCAGCGCTTCCCGCACCGCAGCGCGCCAGGCATCGAGGGTCGCTGCGCTGGAGGCGGCTGGCGGATAGAGGATGGCACGGGACGAGCTGACCACCCCGCCCTCGGCCCCCGCAGGCCCCGGCACAAACCCGGCCACGGCCTCGGCCGCACTTGCCCCCTGCGCGCCATAGCCCGGCACCAGGAACAGGGCGCGCGGCAGGATCGCCCGCAGCTGCCGCGCCTGGCCGGGCCAGGTCGCGCCCGCCACCACCATCAGCGACGACCAGTCCCCTGCCCCGGCCAGCTGGTCCTGCAGCGGCACCAGCCCCTCGGCCACCCGCTGCCACAGCGGCGCGCCGCCGCAATCCAGGTCCTGGAAGTCACCGGCGCCGGGGTTGGAGGTGCGCACCAGCACCGCGAGACTGCCGCCGGCCGTCTGCGCCTCGCGCACGAACGGCGCAAGGGTCTCGATCCCGAGATAGGGGTTCACCGTCACACAGTCGGCGCCGAACGCCCCGCCGGGCCGCAGGGCCGCTGCGGCATAGCCATCGGCCGTGGTGCCGATATCGCCGCGCTTGGCATCGAGGATGGTGAGGATGCCGCGGTCACGGGCGGCACCGATCAGGCGCTGGACCACCGCCACGCCCGCGGCGCCCCAGGGCTCGAACAGCCCGATCTGCGGCTTCACCGCCACCACCTGCCCATCCAGCAGCGCCAGCACCTCGTGGAAGAACCGCTCCGCCGTTTCCGGCGCGCCTGCTGGTCCGAACAGCGCCGGGATCCGGTCCGGGAACGGGTCGAAACCAACGCACAGCGGATGGCCCAGGCTGCGGGCAGTATCGATCAGGCGGTCGGCAAAGGCGGCGGTCACGCGGGTCAGTCCAGAATGAAGGGCAAAGTGGCATGTTCGGTGGCGATGCAGCTTCTGTCCACGGTCGCAGTGGGCTCGGCCAGAAACCGGTGGATCATCCCACGCACACAGGCCGAGCGGCGCGAGATGCCATGGGTGGCATTGGGCACCTCGATCACGGTCCCGCGCGACAGGAAGCGGACCGAACCGACCACATTGTCCACCGGACAGCCGGCATCGATCTGCGAGGCGATCATCAGGGTGGGCACATCGCTGCGGACCGGCTCGATCTCGCGCGGGTCAGCCGGGCCGACCTGCCAGGCGCGGCAGGCCTGGAAGTAGCGGGCAGCGGTGGTCACGATGGCGCGGGCCAGCGGATCATCGCCCGCAGCCGCCCGCATCGCAGCCTCGTTCTCGAACGGCAGCTCTTCCTTGCAGAAGTGCGTCAGGTTCTGGCCTTCATCATAGCTCGACCGGTCAGCCATATAGGCATCCAGTGCCGTCATGTCGCCGTCGAGGATTGCGGTCAGCGTCGCTGGCAGACTGCGGGTTCCTGCCCAGGAATAGGTGGCATCCAGCAGGAAGCTCGCGAGGTCCTCCACCGTATAGGTCTTGCCATCCACCACCTTCGGACTGGCAGCCCAGGCCGCAGCGGCGGCGGTCAGGCGCGGCTCCAGCCCGCCAAAGCGGGCGCGGCAGGCCGCATCGGCCTCGCACTTGGCCAGCACCTCGCGCACTTCGCGGGCCACCAGCACCGGCAGGTCCTGGGTGCCCTTGGCCTCGGGGGGATAGGGGGCATCATGGATCGCCGCCCGCAGGCCCTGCGGGGCATAGCGCTGGATGGCGAAGGCGATCCGCGACCCATAGGACACGCCGAACAGATTGAACCGGTCGAACCCCAGCACCCGGCGCATGTCGGCCACATCGGCAGCTACGGCCTGGGCATTGTACTGCGACAGATCGATCCCGGCGGCTGCGAGGCGCTGGTGGCAGGCATCGGTCAACGCCACGTCTGCATCGGACACCAGTCCCGAATCCGTCAGCTGCACCTCGCCGCAATCCAGACGCGGCTGGCCGAGGCCCGCGCCGCGCTGGTCGAAGAAGATCCAGTCCCGGTCCTCGGTCACAAAGGCCGGCAGCGGCGGGGCGCCTGGCGGGCGCACAACCCGGCTGTCGTCGAACAGGAACGGCACATTGGCCACGACGGACCCGCCGGGGCCGCCGTGCAGGAAGATCACCGGGTCGGGCTTGGGATCGGGCGCGGTTGCCTTCACGATCACCACCGGGATCGCCACCGTGCGCTGGCTGGCCTGCTGGCGGCGGGCGGCCCGCGCCGACGCCTGCGGGGTGCGGGTCTCGGCCACCACCAGCGTGCCGCACTGCACCGGGCGCGGGACCGCGCTCATGGTCACGGCGCAGGGGCCGGGCTCGAAGCGCGGCACCGGCAGCGCGGTCTGACGGGAGGTCTGGCCCTGTGCAGCCGTGGTGGCAGCGAGGGCAGCGGAGCAGGCCAGGCTGGCCAGGATGAAGCGCCGGATCATGGCGCCCGGTTTGGCGCGCAGTGCCGGCGGCGGCAAGGGGGAGCCCGCGCTTTTGCAGCCTGCCCCGCAGGTCCGCGCCCCGCCTGCCTGCCGGCGCAGCGAAAGTGACCGCCAGACCGCTCAGTTTCCGCTTGCCAGCCGGGCCACAGCCGCTAGCCTTGTCTTCAAACAAGAAAGGTCCGCCGTCTGGCAGGACCATGGCTTCAGGGGAGCAGGCAGCATGAGTGGATTTGCAGGCGATCCTGCCTTGCCCAAGGTGTGCATCATCGGGGCAGGCTGTGCGGGCTTCACGACGGCCAAGCGTCTGAAGGATTACAATATCCCCTATGACTGCTTCGAAGCGTCCAACGACATCGGCGGCAACTGGTACTACAAGAACCCCAATGGCATGTCGGCCTGCTATCAGTCGCTGCATATCGATACCAGCAAGTGGCGGCTGGCGTTCGAGGACTATCCGGTTCCTGCCAGCTTCCCGGACTTTCCCCACCATGCCCAGCTGCTGGACTATTTCCAGGGCTATGTCCGGCATTTCGGCCTGCGCGAGACCATCACCTTCAACACCCGGGTCGAGCGTGCGCACCGGCGCGAGACGGACGGCAAGTGGGACATCACGCTCTCCACCGGCGAGACCTTGACCTATGATGCGCTGGCCGTGTGCAACGGCCACCACTGGGACCCGCGCTGGCCCGATCCCTATCCCGGCACCTTCAACGGCCAGCAGCTCCATGCCCACAGCTATAATGACCCGTTCGATCCGATCGATATGCGGGGCAAGCGGATCGTGGTGGTGGGCGCCGGC
>JAIXTH010000303.1 GCA_027484265.1 Alphaproteobacteria bacterium | reverse complement strand
GGTCTCTCTGTCCGGACGCCAAGCCTTCCCGTGTTGTTGACGCTCGGTAAGCCCGGACCATGTCCGGCCCACCACACGCTTCATGCCACGATGGTGGCCAGGGGCCTGAACGGCACCCCGGCAACGCGGGAGGCTGCTCCCTGAAAGTGTATTCTTGACACATACGCCTACAATTGCGATTTTAGACATACAAACACCTGAACGGGAGTTGTAGAAGATGCACTCGCACTCAATCCGCTTGCTACTGGGAATTGCGCTCCTGATCTTCGCTTTGGCCGTATCGATCCTGGGGATGCATGATACCAAAGCCGCTCCTGTCGCCGCCTTCCATTCCCCGTCCAACACAACTGCTCAGCACCTTACCCTCCGGCCTGCGCCCGCGATGACTGTGTGGCATCCAAATGCAATTACACCTGTGCAGTGGGAAGGCGACAGCTCGTGCCTTGACCTTGGAGGTCGCTGTCCAGGTGAGACAATGGCTCAATGCATCCTCCGCTGCGACAGAACCGAGGAAGAACTCAACAATGGCTGCCGAGCACTTGCGGACCCTGCAGAGAGACGGATCTGCTTCGGGGAAGCCACATATTGGGGTGGACGATGCAGAATGGCGTGTCGGCGATAGTCGGCACGCCCCACCATTAAACCGTCCAAGCTGAAATTGGGCGTTTAGACTGCCAGACACCATGCGATGCTGTGATAGAAGGAAGGGCGTGCGCTCGACGGAAGTGACGAACCGTTCCACCGAAAGGAGCTGGCAGTTATGCACAGGGTCAAGGGGTCCATGGACGGAGAAGGCGTGGCACCGGATGGTGCCCAGCTCCGCTATCGCGTCGAGATCGACTATAGTCGCGACGACCACCCCAACGCACAGCTTGTTCCTGGAGGCGTCGAATGCATGGTCCATGTCGCCTATTCAGACGGCTCCGGCTTCACGAAGGCGATCTTCGCCGACAATGAGCTCGATGCGGTGCGGTTTGCATGGACCTTCCTCACGGGCCTGTTTGGGCACGCCCTGAAACCTGATCCCACCGATCAGGCCTGAACCTGCCCGGCCTCAGGGTGACGGGACCCACTTCTCCTTCATGGTCACCAGCTCTTCGGCCACGGTGGGGTGGACGGCGCAGGTGGCGTCGAACTGCGGCTTGGTGAGACCGGCCTTGATGGCGATGGCGACGGCCTGAATGATCTCCGGCGCGTCTGGGCCGGCGATGTGGCAGCCCACCACCACCTGGTCCGAGGCCCGCACCACCAGCTTCATCAGCATCCGGGTCTCGTCATTGGGCAGCACATAGCGCATCGGCCGGAAGGTGGTCTTGTAGATGTCCACCGCCCCATGGGCAGACCGCGCCTGGGCCTCGGTCAGGCCGACGGAGCCGACGGGCGGCTGGCTGAACACCGCGCTCGCCACATCCTTGTGGTCGAAGGACATCGGGGTGCCGGCGAACACGGTGGCGGCGAAGGCTGCGCCCTCGCGGATCGCCACCGGGGTGAGGTTGATGCGGTCGGTCACGTCGCCCACCGCCCAGATCCCGTCCACCGATGATTTCGAGAAGGCGTCTACCACCACGGCACCATTGGCATCGAGGGCCACGCCAGCCTGTTCCAGGCCA
The DNA here is from genome assembly GCA_027484265.1 of Alphaproteobacteria bacterium. Classification (GTDB taxonomy): domain Bacteria; phylum Pseudomonadota; class Alphaproteobacteria; order Caulobacterales; family Aquidulcibacteraceae; genus JAIXTH01. Next base: position 4,121 of record JAIXTH010000303.1, on the reverse strand, counting down.
AGCCCCCCGGTATAGGCGCGCCGCCCCATGGCGCCCATCACGAGGTCGGTGTCGACGGTGAGGCCATTGGTGAGGTGGCTGCGGCAGCCGGTGTCCGTCTTCTCGATCCGGCTGAACACCGCCTGGGTGATCACCCGGATGCCGTGGCGCTTGAGCTCGTCATGCACCTTGATCCGCACATCGTCGTCAAAGCCATTGAGGACGGTCTCGCCCCGGTACAGGAGGGTCACATCCACCCCCAGACCCTTGAGCAGGAACGCGAATTCCACCGCGATATAGCCCCCGCCCGCAATCAGGATCGAGCCCGGCAGCCGGTCCAGCAGGAAGACCTCGTTCGATGTGATCAGATGTTCCGCCCCATCAAGGTCCGTGGGGAGCCAGGGCTGGCCGCCAGTGGCGACCAGGATGTGCCGGGCGCCCACTTCGGTGCCATCGGCCAGGCGTACCCGGCCGGGCGCCGCGACCGTCGCGCGCTGGTTCACGATCTCCACCCCCGCGTTGCGCAGGTTGCGGGCATAGATGCCGCTCAGCCGGTCGACTTCGGCGAGCACATTGTTGCGCAAGGTGGCCCAGTCGAAGCTGGTGCCGGTCACGGTCCAGCCATAGCCGGGAGCGATGTCGCGGATTTCGTGTGCGAATTCCGAAGCATAGACCAGAAGCTTCTTGGGCACGCAGCCGCGGATCACACAGGTGCCCCCCACCCGGTACTCCTCGGCCACGGCCACCTTCGCGCCATAGCTGGCAGCCATCCTCGCGGCCCGGACCCCGCCCGAGCCCGCTCCGATCACGAACAGATCATAGTCAGTGGCTGTCTGCGCCATGGGTTCAGTCTCCAGAATCGGGGGGCGGCGGTCAGCTCAGGCGGTCTGGCCCGACAGGCGGGCGCGGGCGCGCTCGGCGCCAATCAGGGCAAACAGCGGGCCCATCTCCGGACCGTGGTCCATCCCGGTCAGCGCCTGGCGCAGCGGCATGAACAGCCCCTTGCCCTTGGCGCCGGTGGCGTCCTTCACGGCGGCCACGAAGCCGCTCCAGCTCTCGGGCGTCAGCTCGCCCTCGGGCACCAGGCGCGCGGCCGCATCGGTCACGGCTGCATCGGTGATGACGGGGGTGAGCGGGCCGGTGACCACCGGAACCCAGGCACTGACATCGGCGACTTTGGCAAGGTTCGCCCGCACCGCCAGCCAGAAGGGCTCGCCCAGATCCGCGTCCAGCGCCACGAGGTCTGCCTTCACAGCCTCATAAGAGCGGGCATGCAGCAGCTGGGCCGACAGCCGTACCACGTCTTCCGGGTCGAACCGCGCCGGAGCCCGGCCGATGCGGGTGATGTCGAACCGCTCCACCAGTACCGCCCGGTCGGCCACCGGCTCCACCGGATCGGAGGTGCCGAGCCGCGCCAGCAGGCTCAGCACCGCCATGGGATCGAGCCCGTCGGCCCGCAGCCCCTCGATCGACAGCGAGCCCAGCCGCTTGGACAGCGCCTCGCCATCGGCGCCCACCAGCAGCGAATAGTGGCCGAACACCGGGCGTGTGCCCGACAGCGCCTCGAAAATCTCGATCTGCGCGCCGGTATTGGTGACATGATCCTCGCCCCGGATCACATGGGTGATCTGGAGGTCCACATCGTCCACCACCGACGGCAGGGTATAGAGATAGGCGCCGTCGGCACGGATCAGCACCGGGTCCGACATCGAGCCGGTGTCCACGGTCTGCTCGCCCCGGATCAGATCGCTCCAGGCCACCCGGTTGCCCGACAGCTTGAAGCGCCAGTGCGGCCTCTGCCCCTCGGCTTCCAGCTTCGCCCGGTCGTCAGCGGTGAGGCTCAGGGCGGCGCGGTCATAGACCGGCGGACGGCCGCGCGAGAGCGCGATCTTGCGCTTGCGCTCCAGCTCCTCGGCGGTCTCGTAACAGGGATACAGCAGGCCCGCGGCCTTCAGCTTCTCGGCGGCGGCATCATAGATCGCGGTGCGGTCCGACTGGCGGGCCTGCTCGTCCCAGGTGAGCCCGAGCCAGCTCAGGTCGCGGCGGATGCCGTCCTCGTTCTCGGCGGTGGAGCGGGCAAAGTCGGTGTCGTCGATCCGCAGCAGGAAAGTGCCGCCCGCCTTGCGGACGAACAGCCAGTTGAACAGCGCGGCGCGGACATTGCCCACATGGATCTTGCCAGTGGGCGAGGGAGCAAAACGGACTTTCATGGCGCGAGCCTCTAGCAGTGCCGGCTGCGTCCGGCGAGGGGCGCTGTCACTGGCAGCTGTGTGCGGCACCTGCACGGCCAGGCCAGGCCCGGTCCGGCAGGCGGCCGCCGCCGGGCCGCTCACCCGATCCAGCCCGGCATCCAGCCTTCGTGGGCTGCCTTGAGGTCGGTGATGTCCACGGCGAACAGGCCCTGCACCGCCAGTTCGCAGCCACCGGCCTGACCGATCACGTCGTGGGGCACACCCGCAGCATCGAGCGCTGCATAGACAGCATCCGAGCGGGCAGGGTCCACGATCAGCAGATAGCGGCCCTGGGTCTCGGCCAGCAGGCCTGCGACCGACGCGACCTTGCCGGTCAGGGCAAGACCCGTGCCCGACGCCATTGCCACGTCCGCAGCCGCCATCAGCAGGCCGCCATCCGACAGGTCATGGCAGCCGCGCACCAGTCCCTGGCCGATCAGCGCCCGCACGGCATCGCCGTGGCGGCGCTCGACAGCCAGGTCCACCGGCGGCGGGGCGCCGTCTTCGCGGCCCCACAGCTCGCGCAGTGCCAGCGTCGCCCCCAGCTCGCCATGGGTCTCGCCCACCAGCACCACCAGATCCCCGACGTGCACGTCGCCATAGCCGGCCCGGCGGCTGGCATCGGCCAGGAGGCCCACGCCGCCGATCGCCGGGGTGGGCGGGATCGCGATCCCGCTGGTCTCGTTGTAGAGGCTGACATTGCCGGACACGACCGGGAAGTCGAGGGCGCGGCAGGCCTCGGCCATACCGTCGGTGGCGCGCACGAACTGACCCATGATGGCGGGGCGCTCGGGATTGCCGAAATTGAGGTTGTCGGTGATGGCGATGGGCTCGGCGCCCACGGCACACAGGTTGCGCCAGGCTTCCGCCACCACCTGCTTGCCGCCTTCATAGGGGTCGGCCTGGACATAGCGGGGGGTGCAGTCGCAGGTGATGGCCAGCGCCTTGCCGGTGCCATGCACCCGCACCACGGCGGCGTCCGACGGCGTGGCGCTCTCTTCCAGGCTGTCGGCCATCACATGGCGGTCATACTGCTCCCAGATCCAGCGCTTGGAGGCCGCATCGGGGCACGACACCAGCTTCAGCACCGCGTCGCGCCAGTCGGCGGGCGCGGCCAGGTCCGCCGCCAGCACCGGGGCGGGCTTCACCGGCTCGTCCCACGGGCGGTTGTAGCTGGGGGCATCTTCCGACAAAGGCGCCACGGGAATGTCGCACACCGTCGCGCCATCGAAGTTCAGCACCATCCGCCCGGTGGTGGTGGTGCGCCCGATCACGGCGAAGTCGAGGTCCCACTTGCGCATGATGGCTTCGGCCACATGTTCGCGGCCCGGCTTGAGGATCGCCAGCATCCGCTCCTGGCTCTCCGACAGCATCATCTCATAGGGGGTCATCCCCGCCTCGCGGCAGGGCACGGCATTCATGTCGAGTTCGATGCCAAGGCCTTCCTTGCCCGCCATCTCAACCGACGAGGAGGTGAGGCCCGCCGCGCCCATGTCCTGGATCGCCTCGATGGCGTCGGACTGCATCAGCTCGAGGCAGGCCTCGATCAGCAGCTTCTCGATGAAGGGGTCGCCCACCTGCACCGTCGGGCGCTTCTCCTCGCTGGCCTCGTCAAACTCGGCACTGGCCATGGTGGCGCCATGGATGCCGTCGCGGCCGGTCTTGGAGCCGAAATAGACGATCGGGCTGCCCGCCTGGGCGCCGCGCGCATAGAAGATCTTGTCGGCATCGGCGAGGCCCACGCACATGGCATTCACCAGGATATTGCCATTGTAGCCGGGGTGAAAATTGGTCTCGCCGCACACTGTGGGCACACCCACGCAATTGCCATAGCCGCCGATCCCGGACACCACCCCCGACACCAGCCGCTTGGTCAGCGGATGGTCCGGCGCCCCGAACCGCAGGGCATTG
>JAIXTH010000079.1 GCA_027484265.1 Alphaproteobacteria bacterium | reverse complement strand
CCTCGATTTCGGGCCGGGCCTGTGCAACGCCGGCGGCATGGCCATCGGCATAACCGGTGCGGCGGGCCAGGTCGGCTACGTCATTCACCGCCGACGCCAGCGTGCGCTCGAGCCGCACCAGCGCCGCATCGAACGACCGGGCCGCGGCAGCCAGATCTTCGTCGTGGGAATCGGATGGCGTTTCCATGGCTCCAACTGTGCCCGTTTGCAGCGCGCGAGAAAAGAGGGAGAGCCTCTGCCGGCAAACTTGTCTCAATCAGTATTGACCATGTGTTAACATCCGGTGCCCAGCATGGCGGCTCGAGCCTGCCGCCGATTCGCCCTGGCAGGCCGCTCCGGAGCAGCCCGATGCGTGCGATCTCTCTTGTCCTGACAGCCCTGACTGTGGCCGGCACAATCCCGGCCACACCGGCAGAGGCCTTCCCCTTCGGCCGCCGCGACAACCAGCAGCAACAGCAGCAGAATCGGGACCAGCAGCCCCAGGGCGGCGTGCAGGCCCCCATGACCCCGCCTGTCCAGATGCCGGGCGAGACCGCCGCGCCTGGCGCGGCGCCCGCTGGTGCCGGCGCCAATGGCGCCGATGGCGCCGCAGCGGTGCCACAGCGTCAGCCGGCCAGCCGGGAAGAGCGGCTGGCGGCAGCCAGTCTCGATCTCGTGCGGCAGGCCGATTTCTGGCAGGCCGAACTCGAGATCAATCCGCGCGATACCGAGGCAGCGCTCAACGCCTCGCGCGCGTTCCACACTCTCGGCGGAGCCGAGCGGTCGGCGGCTGCCGCGGCCATCGGCATCCAGGCCGATCCGAACAACCCACGCCTGTGGGAAGCGCTCGGGCGGGCCCTGCTGCTGGGGCAGCAGCTCGATGCGGCTGTCCAGGCTCTGACCAAGTCCAGCCAGCTCGATCCGAACAATGCCACCGTGCACTCGCTGATCGGTGTGGCCTATGACCAGCTCGGCCGACCGGACCTGGCGGCGGGTCCCTACCAGCAGGCCATGCGGCTGGCGCCGAATGATCCCGTCATTCTCACAAATTATGGCCTCTCGCGCGCCCTTGCAGGTGACCTGCCGGGCGCCGAATCCCTGCTGCGCCGGGCTGCCGCCGACCCGGCGGCGCCGCCCCAGGCCCGCCAGAACCTGGCGCTGGTTGTCGGGCTGCAGGGCCGGATCGAAGAGAGCGAGCGCATCGCCATCCTCGACCTGCCCCCGGCAGTGGCAGCCGAGAATGCCGCCTATTTGCGCGCCATGCTGAATGGCAGTCAGGACCGCTGGCGCGGGACGAACTGAGCCATCGGCAGATCCGGATGCGAAAAGGGCCGCAGCGGTTGCTGCGGCCCTTTCTGTCCGGTGCGGTCTGACGACGCGCTTACCAGCTGTAGGTCACCCGGGCGTACACATAGCGACCCGAACGGCCGAACGGCGCGAAATTCGAGAACGGGGTGTTCGAGGTGGTGTTCAGGTTCGGCGGGGTCTTGGTCGGATAGACGTCGAACACGTTGTCCGAACCCACCGCCACACGCAGGCTGTCGGAGATGTTCCAGCGGCCTTCGATGTCGGTCACGATCTCGGGCTGCAGCACGAGGTCGAGGGCCGCTGTCGTGGCCGGGCTGAGCACTTCGCCATAGCGCACTGCGCGCAACGTGAAGCCGAACGGTCCGCCGGTCCAGTCAACGGTGGCGTTGAACTTGTCGGCCGGGGTGCCTTCCTCGAAGGTCAGCTCATTGATCCGCGCAAACACCGGCAGGGTCGGCAGCACCGTGTTCACCGGGATCCGGGTGACTTCCGTCGAGTTGAAGTTGCCCGCCAGCGTGAAGGCGAACGTGCCTGCTGCGTCGGTGATCAGGCGGTAGTTGGCCACGATATCCACACCCGTGGTCTCGGTCTCGACACCATTGATGAAGAAGCGGCCACCGTTGGAGTTGGTGATGCCATTGGCTGCCAGCACCAGCCGCACCGGGTCGTTCGCCGCCGTACCGGCGGTGAAGTTCTCGGACAGCACGATCCGGTTGGTGATGTCGATGCGGTAGGCATCGACCGTCAGCGAGAAGCTGCCGAGGCGCGCCACCACGCCCAGCGACAGGTTCACGCTCTCTTCCGGCTCCAGCGGACGGCCGCCCAGCGCCGCGCCGACGCGCGAGGTGGACGGGAAGGTGCCGATCTCGAACGGCACGCCGTTGATGAAGTTGGTGGATGTGGCCGTGAAGAACTGCTGCTGCAGCGACGGCGCGCGGAAGCCGTTCTGGATCGAACCGCGCACGGCAAAGTTCTCGGTGAAGTCATAGCGGGCCGAGAGCTTGCCGGTCAGCGCGTTGCCGAAGTCCGAGTAGTTCTCGGCCCGGATCGCGGCGCCCACCAGGAATGCGTCGGTCAGATTGGCTTCCACATCGACCCACAGCGAATAGGCCATGCGGTCGACATCGACTTCGTTCGAGGGCTGGAAGCCCGGGAACACCTGCGCGCCACCGGCGCCGCCGAACGGTCCGGTGACATAGCTTTCGGGGGCGCCCGCGTCGATGAAGTAGTTCTCGCGCCGGATCTCCGCACCCACGGCCACGTTCAGCGGCGAAGCCAGGCCCACGTCATAGGTGCGCACGCCCGACAGGTTCAGAACCCACTGATTGTAGCCAAACCCGCCTGCATCGAACTGGGTCGGGCTTGCCGGTCCGAGCGACCGGTTCAGGGTGTTGCGGATGGTGAAGTCCATCGCATTGCGGCCCCACACCAGCGAGGTGTCGAGGTCCCATTCGCCAGCGGTCCAGCGATAGCCAGCCGCCGCCGAGCTGTCGATCACGACCGGATTGATCAGCGGCAGGAAGCCGTTGGGATAGATCGAGATGATGTTGCGGGCGTCATTGGCGCGGCGGTAGAAGCCGGCCGACGTCGAATCGCGCATCTGGGCGCTGAACCAGCCATACAGCTCGGCCCCGCCGCCCATGTCGATGCCGGCGTTCACGAAACCGGTCCACTGCTCGATCCGGGGCTCGCCATACCAGGCATTGAAGCGGTCGAAAGTGGCTTCGCGCGGGTCGAAGGCGCCGTTGATCAGCGGATACTGCACCCGCCAGTCCGGCGCCGAGCGGACAGTGCGGTCCTGCAGCAGGATCTCGCCCGCCACGGTCACAAAGCCGTTCTCGGTCAGCGGCAGGCCGACCCAGCCACCCAGATTGATCACACGGCCATCCGAGCGGTCGACCGACACCTTGTCATTCACCGACCAGTTGGCACCGGCCGGAACCGGGTCCACCAGCACTTCGGTGGTGGTCAGGCGCTCGCCATAGGTGAGGGTGATGGCGCCGCCTTCGGATGCTTCCCGCAGACGGATGTTGATCACGCCGGCGATGGCGTCCGAACCATACTGGGCCGAGGCACCGTCGCGCAGCACTTCGATCGAGCCGATGGCGCCGCCGGGGATGGTGTTGAGGTCGGTGGCGGACGAGCCGCGGCCGATGGTGGCGTTGACGTTCACCAGCGAGGCCGGGTGGCGGCGCTTGGAGTTCACCAGCACCAGGGTCTGGTCCGGCGCCAGGCCGCGCAGGGTGGCCGGGCGGATGGTGTCGGTGCCGTCAGCCAGGCCCGGACGCGGGAAGTTGATCGACGGGATGGTCACCGACAGGGCGGCGCCGGTCTCGGTCACGCCGACCTTGGCCAGGTCCGCAGCCGAAACCACGTCCACCGCAACCGGGGTGTCGAGAGCCGAGCGGGCAGCCACGCGGGTGCCGGTGACGACGACGACTTCCTCGGCTTCGGCCTCAGGTGCCGTCTGCGCCAGTGCCGGGGCGCCGATCAGGGTCGCGCCGAGGCCTGTCGCCAGTGCCAGAAAGGAAGCGTGCTTGGTGAGAATTCGCATGTGTTCAGTCCCCTTTGTCGCCGTTGGCCGACAGGTATGTACTCGGGCCGTCATGGCGGGCGTCTTGCCGCGGCAAGCTGCCCTCCAATTGGCCACGCAGCGCAGGGGAACAAGAGGATAACTGTTCAGCTTTGCTGAACGATGCGGTTGCTGTGACGCCTCTGTGAACCGCTGTTGCACACCGGTCACGCATGTGAACGCTTGACGTGTGCGGCAATGGTGTGAATTCGATCACCGGCCAACCGGCCAGAGCGGACGCAGTCAAGATCCGCCTCGGACCGGACGACCTCAGGGGAGAACCAGCCGATGCATCCGTTGCACCATGCCAATGCCACGCCCGACAAGCCTGCCGTGATCATGGCTGGCACTGGCCAGTCCATCAGCTTTGCCGCGCTCGAAGCGCGCTCCAATCAGGTGGCGCAGCTGCTGCGCGCCTCGGGGCTGCAGGGCGGCGACTGCATCGCCCTGATGATGGACAATGTGGCGGAGTATTTCGAGATCGCGTGGGGCGCCCAGCGCGCGGGTCTGTACTTTGCCTGTATCTCCACCAAGCTCACGCCCGACGAGGTGGCCTACATCCTCAATGACAGCGGCGCGAAGCTGCTGTTCGCCACCCCGGGCCTCGCGGCCGTGGCCAGTGCCGCTGCGGACCAGGCGCCGGGCGTGGCCAGGCGGCTGGTGGTCGGTGGCGCGGCTGCCGGTTTCGAGGATTATGCCGCAGCCCGGGATGCCCAGCCGGCTGCGCGGATCGCCGACGAGAGCGCCGGTGCCGACATGCTGTATTCGTCGGGCACCACGGGGCGCCCGAAGGGCATCCGTGTGGCGCTGACCGGCGCGCCGATCGATGCCCCCAATCCGCTGCAGATGATGGCCAACATGCTGTTCGGCATCCAGTCCGACGCCATGTATCTGTCGCCCGCGCCGCTCTACCACGCCGCACCGCTGCGCTGGTGCATGAGCGTGCACAAGATCGGCGGCACCGTGGTGGTGATGGAGAAGTTCGATCCGGAGGGGTATCTGGCCGCCGTCGAGCGCTACCGCATCACCGACAGCCAGCTGGTGCCCACCATGTTCGTGAAGATGCTCAAGCTGCCGGAGGACACCCGCGCCCGCTATGACGTCTCCAGCCTGAAGATGGCGGTGCATGCCGCCGCGCCGTGCCCGGTGCCGGTGAAGGAGCAGATGATCGCCTGGTGGGGTCCGATCCTGTTTGAATATTACGCCGGGACCGAGGGCAACGGCTTTTGCATGCTGAACGCCACCGAGTGGCTGGCGCACCGGGGCTCGGTGGGCAAGGCGCTGCTGGGCGAGCTCAAGATCGTCGGCGAGGATGGCAATGAGGTGCCGGTGGGCGAGAGCGGTACGGTGTACTTCGCCAATGGCCCGCAGTTCGAATACCACAATGCGCCGGAAAAGACCGCCGAGAGCCGCCATCCGCAAGGCTGGAGCACGCTGGGAGATGTCGGCTATGTCGATGCCGATGGCTATCTGTATCTGACCGACCGCAAGGCGTTCATGATCATCTCGGGCGGCGTGAACATCTATCCGCAGGAAGCCGAGAACATCCTCGTCACCCACCCGAAGGTCGCCGATGTGGCGGTGTTCGGCGTGCCGAACGAGGAGATGGGCGAAGAGGTCAAGGCCGTGATCCAGCCGGTGTCCATGGCCGACGCCACGCCCGAGTTCGCGGCTGAACTGCTCGGCTGGTGCCGCGAGCGCCTCAGCCATATCAAGTGCCCGCGCAGCGTGGACTTCCTGGAAGAGCTGCCGCGTCATCCCACCGGCAAGCTGTACAAGCGCCTGCTGCGTGATCGCTACTGGACCGGGCGCGACAGCACGATCGTGTGATGGTCAGGCACTGGCAGCGCGGCGGCCCTGGCCGTCGCGCTCAGCCGCTGGCGACCCGCGCCAGGGTCGATGTCATGAAGTCGCCCAGCATCACCCCCATCAGGGGCAGGAAAATCAGCAGCGCCGCAAAGATCGCCAGGATCTTGGGCACGAACACCAGTGTCATTTCCTGGATCTGGGTGAGGGCCTGCAGCAGGCCGATGATCAGGCCGACCACCAGCCCCACGATCATCGCAGGCGCCGACATGGCGATGGTCAGCCAGATCGCCTCGCGGCCCACGTCAAGGATTTCGCTGCCGGTCATGGCGCTTCTGCCGCCTCCTCTGGCTGCCGGTTCCGGCTGCCATCCGCCAGCCATCACTGTGTCATGGTAAACGCGCTGTAAACAGGCGCCGTCGCGGTGCGGCTTCGGGTGCGGGCAGGGCTCTGGCGCCATGCTCGGTCTTGCACCAGTGGTGCGGCTGGCAGAACACCGCGCCGAGCGCCCGGATCGCTGCCAGCATCTGGCAGCTGTGATAGACCGGCCAGCCCAGCACCTGCCATGCCAGCCACCAGCGCCCATCCCGCCGCAGCGCCACAGCGGCTGCCACCGCCTCCAGGGCGTGGGCTGCAATCCACAGGCCCAGGATCCAGCCATCGCCCCCTGCCACGGCCAGCAGCAGGCCCGGCAGCGTCGCCACCCGCACCACGGCCGCCAGTGGCCCCACCAGCAGGCCAAGGCACAGCCCCGCCATGCCGCGCCAGCCGAGGTCAAGCCAACAGCCGGTCAGGCTGCCCAGATGCCCCGCCAGCGTCTGCAGATGCCCCTGCATCCACCGCGCCCGCTGTCCGGTCCAGGCACTGAGGCGCGGCGGGCACTCTTCGCAGGTGGGCGGCGCGATCAGACCGGTCCGCCAGCCGGCCCGCGCCAGCCGCACACCAAGGTCGGCATCCTCGGTCAGATTCCACGGATCCCAGCCGCCAACGGCCTCCAGCACGTCGCGCCGTACGTGGTTCGACGTCCCGCCAAGGGGCAGGCAACCAGACAGCCGCGCCAGCCCCGGCAGTACCGCCCGGAACCACACCGCATAATCGAGGGCAAACTGCTGCTGGATCCAGCTGTCCCGCGCCGGACAGGCAATCAGCGGTGCCTGCACGGCCCCCAGGCCCGGACCGCCAGTGGCAAAGGCCGCTGCGGCCGCCTGCAGCTGGGCCGGGTCCGGGCGGTCCTCGGCATCATAGACCGTGACGATCTGCCCGGTGAGGAAGGGCCGGGCTGTCTCGAGGGCCCGGGGTTTGGTCCGGGGCCCAGCCACGTCCGGCACCAGCAACAGCCGGAATCCATGCTGGGGCGCCAGGCGGCTCAGGGCCTCCCGGGTGATGGTGTCGTCTTCCTCCACCACCAGCACCGTCTCGCGCAGGCTGTCGGGCCAGTCGAGGCGGTCGATGGCCGCCAGCAGTCCGGCCAGCACATCGTCCTCCCGGTGCAGGGCCACCACGATGGAGAACCGCGGCCCGAGCTGCGGCTCTTCTGTCCCGGCGTCTGTGGGGCAGCGCCCGGCGAAGGCCAGGCCTGTCCGAACTGACACCAGAACCAATCCTGCGAGCGCCACCAGGATCGGCCCCGTCTCTGGCGCAAGCCAGCAGCATGCCACGCCAGCCACGGTTGCCAGCGCCAGCAGGACTGCCAGTACCCGCGCAGGGCGCGGGTCAGCGGCGCTGCCGGGGTTGCGCGGGCGGGCGCAGGCAGCGCGCACGGCCCGGGCGAGGGCGGTACGGTTGGGGGGGCGAACGCGCGCGGTCCTGCTGCGTCCGACGTGTCGCAGGCGTGCCGACATCCAGGCAGGTCCCGTGGCAGCTCCGGTGGACCGGCCCGCGCACGTAGCCTGAAAGGCGTCCGCTCCGGTGCCGGAGAGAACGCCCAAGAATGGTCATGCAGCTGGTGGTGGCCATATTGCTATGGTTGTGAGTCGTCTCAGGTTGCCGGTGATGTCCGCCTGTCGGCCAGTCGCCGGCGACCGCCGGGCTGTCAAAGCACTGCCAGCAGCGCCCGCCCCGTCATCACCATCAGGATCAGCGTGCCTGCGACAAACACCGCAAACCGGATCACCACGCGGTTGACAGACACCTGCACGAGCGAGTGAACCACCCGGCTGGCCACATAGGCCCAGGCCAGCCCCACGAACAGCGGATCGGCAATGCCGGCTACGGCAATCGCCAGTGCCAGCGCATAGAAGATAGTCGGCTGTTCATGCAGGTGATTGTAATTATCGGCAGCCTGCCGGGCCGGAGGGGGCAGCTTGTCGAGGGAGCCTTTCATCGCCGCTTCCTGCGGATCGATCTTGGCTGCCTGCATGGCGGGTATCCGCCGCGCATACATCACCACCCAAATCACAAGCGTCCACGCCACCAGTGCCAGAACTGGAATAATCATCACGCGCCTCCCTCCAGGTATCAGCGAGGTATCCCAGCGCCGTCGATTGGCGACTCTCGCACACCTGCCCCTGCAGCAGCAGCCTAGCCCGGTTCGATAGCGCTGGCGACAACCGAATTCGAGACCAAACTATCAGTGTGGGCAATTGTTGATTACAACCAAAATTAGCCTATGTAGGAGCGACTGAAACGAGAGACTCACATGTCCCGCCTCACCAGCCTGATTGATTCTCCCCCTGAGCCCGGTGGCCAGCCCGACCGCAAGACCCTGGCCAGCTTCATCGCAGACCTCGCTGGCGAGATGGAGGAGATGGCCGAGGCAGCGCGGATGCCAGAAGTTGCTGCCATGTGCCGTGGCACGGTGTTCGAAGCCCGCCGTCATGTGATCGCCGCACTGGAAGCGGGCGAGCGCTCCGGCGGCGCTGCCGGTTGAGTTTTCGCCTCGCGTGCGGGGCGCGGGGGCAGACTGATCGCAGCACGGGGCTCTGTCCAATCGCTCTTGCGCTTTGGGCGATCCATGCCAAGCTACCCCCCATGAGCCTGACCATCCGCCGCGCCGAACCGACCGACGCGCCCGCCCTTGCGGAGCTGCACCAGGTGACATGGCAGGAGACCTATCCGGGCATCCTGCCGGCGCCGATCCTCGAGGGCCTGCAGCTGCCGCGCCTGTACCGGCGCTGGCGGGCGGACCTGATCGGGCAGGAAGCCGACCTGGATCAGGGCATCTTCATCGCCGAGGATGAGGACGGCGTGCCGGTTGGCTTTGCCACCTGCGGCGCGGCCCGCGGCATCGCGCTCGACCATCTCGGCCAGGGCGAGATCGCAATGGTCTACGTGAAGGCTTCTGACCAGGGACGGGGGCTGGGGCGCGGACTGATGCTGGCCTGTTCGCGCTGGATGCTGATGCGCGGCATGTTCTCGGCCGGGCTGTGGGTGGTGCGGGGCAATGGCTCGGCCCGGCGGTTCTATGAGGGCATCGGCGGGCGCAAGACGGCCGAGCGGCGCGATCCGATGCAGGGCTGGATGATCCCGGTGGTGGGCTATGCCTGGTCGGACCTGACCGAGCTGGCGGGCCTGCCCGAGGACATGCCGGTCTGGAACGGCTTCTAGCTCAGACAGCCTTCTTCCGGACCATCCAGATCCCCGCCAGAATCACAGCAAGGCCCGCCACAAGTGTCGGCGGAACCGCTTCACCCAGCAGGCCGGCTCCCAGCAGCAGCGACCAGAACGGCATCAGATTACCCGCATTGGCCAGGAACACCGGCCCCACCCGCCGCACCACCACCACATAAAGCACATTGCCCAGCGCCGTAGAGCCAAGGGCCAGACCGATGGCGCAGGCCAGCTGCACAGCATCCGGCGCGATCCCCTCTGGCGGCCACTCGGCCACCGCAAACGGTATCCCCAGCACCGCCGAGACCAGCACGAAACCAAAACTCATGGCGATCGGGTGCAAGTCGGGCTGCACCAGCCGCACCAGAATGCTGGCGGTGGCATAGCAGCAGGCCGCCAGCAGCAGCATCAGCTGGTCGCCCAGCGCCGCTCCGCCGCTGCCGCCGCCCAGCAGGGCAGGCGCAAACAGCACCACGATCCCGCCAAACCCCAGCACCACTCCGCATGCCCGGCGCAGGTCCAGCTTCTCGCCCGGCACGGCAAAGTGGGCGAGGATGGCCACCACAATCGGCGCGGCGGCGATATAGACCGCTGCCAGGGCCGACGGCACCCGCTCCTGCGCATGGCTGATCAGACCGAAGGGCGCGAGGGTCCCGGCGACGCCCACCAGCGCCAGTGCGCCCCAGGCCCGCCAGTCGCCAAAGGCCGGCAGCCGCGCCCGCATGGCCGCACACACCAGTCCCAGTACGGCCGCCCCCACCACCAGCCGGAACTCCACCAGCACCATGGGGGCAAAGCCCTTCAGCGCCACCGAGGTCATGGCATAGGCCGACCCCCACACGATGATCAGCAGGGCGATCAGACCATAATCGAGCAGCACGGGCCGGGGGATCGGGGAGGATGCGGAAGACGGTGACATGAACGGCCCCACCTGCACCGCACGGGCGGCCCGTGCAACTGGCCCGGTGCAGAGGCGTCAGGGCCTTTCTGTTGCCTGTCTGTATCTAAGGCTGGCCTAGCGGGCGCCGATCACGTCGGGCGGGCGGGCGCCCCAGGCGGGTTCAGGGGTGCTGCCGGACTGACCGGGCGGGCGGGCGGTTGCCGGGCCGGCTGGGGACGCAGCCGGAGGCGGAGGCGGGGCGGTGACTGCCGGGCGGGCCGTGGCGCCGAGGGGCGCCAGTTCGCTGCCCCCCGCAGCCGCAAACAGATCGGCCAGGCTCTCATAGAATGTGGCGATGGTACGGGCGTCCGGGCGGTCGAGCTCGTCGAGGGTCGGCAGCGGCGAGAGGGGCAGGCCCTCGTGGGCGCCATTCATGAACTGCGACCAGATCGCCGCCGGCAGCGTGCCGCCCGTCACGCCGCTCATCGGCCTGCCCGCATCATTGCCGACCCAGACCCCGCAGATGATGTCGGCGGTATAGCCAATGAACCAGGCGTCGCGGAAATTCTGCGAGGTGCCGGTCTTGCCGGCCGCCTCGCGCCCGTCGGCGAGGCGGGCGCGGCGGCCGGTGCCGAAACTGATCACATCGGCCAGCATCGCGGTCATCTGCCGCGCCCGCAGCGGCTCATAGGCCTGGACCGGCGCGCGGGTCTGGCGGTGGAAGGCCACGGTGCCCCGCGTGGTGTCGATCTGCTCGATCAGGAACGGGTCGATCCGCACGCCGTCATTGGCGAGGGTCCCATAGGCCCGGGTCAGGTCCATCAGCGTCACCTCGCCAGAGCCCAGGGCAATGGTGAGATTGCGGGGCAGCGGGCTGTCGATCCCCAGCCGCCCGGCCGTCAGGACCAGCCGGTCGATGCCCACCTCCGACGCCAGCTGCACGGCAATGGTATTGACCGAGCGGGTCAGGGCCGCGTTCAGGCTCATCGCGCCGGAGTAGCCACCACCGAAATTGCGCGGGCGCCAGTTGCCGAACCGCACCGGCCGGTCGACCCGGATGGTGTTAGGGGTCATGCCGCTTTCCAGCGCGGCAGCATAGACGAAGGGCTTGAAGGTCGAACCGGGCTGGCGGCGGGCCTGGGTGGCGCGGTTGAACTGGCTGACTCCATAGGCGCGGCCCCCCACCAGCGCCAGGATCCGTCCCTGCCGGTCCATGGCGATCAGGGCAGCCTGGTCGGCCCCGGCCTGGCCCTCGCCGATGATCTCCTGCACAGCCTGCACGGCCAGTGCCTGCATCCGGGCATCGATGGTCAGCCGCACCACCCGGTCCGGCGCAACCGGCTTGGTGAGGCGGCTGATTTCCTGGGCGGCCATGTCGATGGCATAGGCCAGCTCGCCCTCGCTGGGGGTTGGCGTGAAGACCGGACGGACTGGTTCGGCCGCGGCGGCATTCGCCAACGACTGCGTGATGAAGCCCGCAACCACCATCCGCTGCAGCACCACATCGCGGCGCTGGATCGTGGCGGGGGCCGTGATGTCCTGTGCCAGCCGCCCCGGTGCCTTGGGCAGGCCCGCCAGCAGGGCGGCCTCGGCGAGGGTCAGATCTTGCGGGCGCTTGGAGAAGAACCGCCAGCTGGCTGCCGCGATGCCATAGGCGTTCTGGCCGAAATAGATGCGGTTGAGATAGACCTCGAGGATCTGGCTCTTGGTCAGCTTGCGGTCCAGCTGGAACGCCAGCACCATCTCCTGGATCTTGCGCCTGAGGGTCTGCTCCGGCGACAGATAGACGTTCTTCACCAGCTGCTGGGTAATGGTCGAGCCGCCCTGCACCGTGCGACCGGCCAGCACATTCTCGCTGACCGCCCGGATCACCGCCCAGATATCCACCCCGCCATGTTCGAAGAAGCGGGCGTCCTCCACCGCGAGGAATGCCTGCAGCACATGGGCGGGCAGGTCATCCACCGGCACCCGGCGGGCATAGCGCGGCCCGCGCAGGGCAAGCGTTGCCCCGGTGGCATCCACCACTTCCAGCGAGGCAGCCCGGTTCGTGGTCCACACCTCTTCCAGCGAATTGACCCGGGGCATGTCGCCGAACAGCGCGTGCCACAGGCCAAGGCCCGCCAGGATCGCCACGCCGATCACGCTGCCGACACCCGCGCCCAGCATGACGGCCCGGCGCTTGCGCGCACGGTCTTCATAGGCGGCGATATCGGCCCGGTAGCCCCCGGTCATGTGGTATCCGATTGTGGGTGGCTGCCTGTGGATGGGGCGGCCCCGGAAGTCATTCGCAGGTGATCCGGCTGGGGCGTCAACAGCTGCGGTGCGCTATCCGGGTGGAACTGCCCTGAAACTCTGCACCAGGCTCTCGGCCACCAGCCGCCAGCCATCCACCAGCACGAAGAAGATCAGCTTGAAGGGCAGCGACACCACCACCGGCGGCAGCATCATCATCCCCATCGCCATCAGGATCGAGGCCACCACCAGGTCAATCACCAGGAACGGCACGAACAGCAGAAAGCCGATCTCGAATGCCCGCCGCAGCTCCGAGATCATGAAGGCAGGGGTCACCACTCGCATCGGCAGCGCCTGGGGCGTCGTGGGCGGCTCGGGCAGCCGGGCCAGGCGCACGAACAGCTCGAGGTCGGCCTCACGGGTCTGGGCCAGCATGAACTGCTTGAGCGGTGCGGTGGACGGCTCCCAGGCCTGCGTCAGTTCGGTTTCGCCGCGGGTGAGGGGGGCGATACCCTCGTCCCAGCTGCGCTGCAGGGTAGGGGCCATGATGAAGGCCGTCAGGAACAGCGCCAGCGACACGATCACCGCATTGGGCGGGGCCTGCTGCAGGCCGATGGCTGTGCGCAGCAGCGACAGCACCACCACGATCCGCACGAAACTGGTGGTCATGATCACGATGGACGGCGCCAGCGACAGCACGGTCAGCAGCGCCACCGTCTGCACCACCCGCTCGGTCAGGCCGGTACCTTCACCCAGGTCCAGCGAGATGCTCTGCGCCAGCGCCGTGGCAGTGCCGAGGAACACCATCACGCCTGACAAAGCGAAGATGCCCAGCCACTTCATCAGCTGATGGCGGATGCCCGTGCCCGCAGCGGTGGCAGGTGCGCGGGGCCTTGATCGCAGGCGCTTCATCGCGGCGCCTCCCCGGCTGTCAGGCCGGCCATCCTGGCTGCGTCGCCCGTGGCCGGGGACAGAGCTGCCGGGCGGGCGACTTCTGTCGCCCCGCCAGGTGCCACCAGGATCAGATGCTCGCGCCCGTCACAGGCCACCAGCAGCAGCTGGGTGCGGCCTGGGTCGATCCACAGACGTTCCACCAGCTTGAGGCGCCGCGCCTGCCCGGCGATGGCCGGCATGCCCTGCATCAGGCCGTATTTGCGGGCGAGCCACGCAAGGCCCACCATCAACCCGACTGTCAGCGCCAGGGCCGCAAGAGCCCTCAGCACATCGATCCAGAACATGGCGGCTCCCCATCCGGTCCAGGCCCGGCGCGCCTTCTGCGCACCGCTGCCTGTGGGTCGCCCGCGTCGGTAAACGAGGTGTTAACGCGCCTCGGTCAGGCCAAGCTCGCTCTGCAGTCGCTCGAAGCCATAGACCGATCCCAGTGCCTCGCCGATCGCCGCCGTGGTGACGGTGACCGTGCGGTTCACACGGCCATCGAACGCAAAGTCGCCGCCCAGCGAATGGATGTTGCCGTCGAACACGGCGCCCACCACCCGGCCTTCGCGGTCGATCAGCGGCGAGCCGGAATTGCCGCCGATGATGTCGTTGTCGGACACGATGTTGAACACCACCGACCGGTCGATCCGTTCGGCTGCGGCAGCCCAGCTCGGGGCGACGGCGAACGGGAAGGCGCCCGTCGCGCGGTCGTACTTGCCGCCGATCCGGGTGAACCACGGCACGGTATTGCCGTTGAAGGTCCAGCCCTTCACCGTGCCGTAGGACAGGCGCAGGGTGAAGGTGGCATCGGGATAGGCCGAGCTGCCATAGACCGCGAACCGTGCCTGCGCGAGGCGCTGGGAGGCGCTGCTGATCGGGCCCTGCACCCGCGAGGACCATTGCAGGGCAATGGCGCGGGCATCGGGATCGGTGGCCCGCACGAAGGCGATCAGCGGATCGGTGGAGGCGTCCACCGCAGCCTTGCCGCCCTCCAGCAGGGCCTGCCGCACGGCATGATCTGCCAGCGTGGTGCCGCTGGCCAGGCGCCGGGCCAGGTCTTCCGGGCTCTCACGGCCCAGCAGGCGGGTGATAGCGGGATTGTCGACGCCCACATATTCGCGCGCCTTGGACAGCCACAGCTCGAGGCCCATCCGTTCCTGGTCCGGGAAGATCTGGCGCGGCACCATCAGCTGGCCCTTGATCCGCTCGATCGCGGCATCGGAATAGCCGGGCAGGCGCTCGGCTGCCGGCTTGGCGGCTTCTTCGGCCACCCGCACGATCTGGCGGGCCACACCGAACAGCTGCGACACCGAACCGGCCCGCGCTTCCAGGAACTCGTGCTGGAAGAACAGCTCCTGCTGGGCGGCCACGGCGGCGGACACATCGGCCCACGGATCGCCGATCTCGGCCTGCAGCGCGGGATTGGCGGCGACGGCGGCCCGCAGTGCGGCTTCCTCGCGCTGCTTGATGGCGAAGAACTGCGGGTCCTGCAGGGCGCGCATCTGGCCATACTGGGCCTTGAAGCTGTTCTCGATGCCGAACAGCAGGTCCTCGGTCTCGCGCAGCTGGTCGGCGCCGATCTCACGATACTGCACCACCCGGCCCCGCAGCTCGGACCGCACCAGCTGGCGGGTCGGCAGCAGCCAGTCGCGCAGGAAAGCCAGCTGGTCCACCGTCAGCAGGCGCTGGGTCGAGCCGGGATTGCCCGCCACCAGCACGATGTCGCCTTCGGCCACGGCATCGCGGCGCCACGGCAGGTGCGTGGCCGGGGTCACCGGACGGCCATCCTCATAGGCGCGCAGGAACGCCGCATCGAGGGCAAAGCGGGGGAAGTTGAAATTGTCCGGATCGCCGCCGAAGAAGCCCACCGCTGTCTCGGGCGCGAACACCAAGCGCATGTCCTTGTACTGGCGGTAGGTATAGACCTTGTACTGGCCGCCGCGGAACAGCGGCACAACCGAGCACTGGAACTTCTCGGGATCGAGGTCCTTGCAGGCCTCGGCCTCGATCTCGGCGGCGATCCGGGCCGTGGCCCGGCTGGCTTCGGCGGCCGGAACTGCGGCGATGGCGCCGCGCACCTGCTCGGTGACATCGGTGATCGAGGTCAGGACCTCGCCTTCCACTCCGGGGCACGTCTTCTCGTCGGCTGCGGCGCGGGCGATGAAGCCGGTCTGGGAGAGGTTGGCCTGCGCACTCGACAGCTCGGCAATGCAGTCGCTCACACAGTGCCAGTTGGTCAGCACCAGACCCTGTGACGACACGAAGCTGGCCGAACAGCCCGATGACAGACGTACCGCCGAGGACTGCACCCGGTTGAGCCAGGCCTGGTCTGGCGCCCAGCCATGGGCCGCCCGCATCCGCTCCGCCGGGAAGGCGTCGAAGGTCCACATGCCTTCATCGGCACGGGCAGAGCCTGGAACGCTGGCGGCGGCAGTGGCAACCGCGAGCACGAGCGCGGCGGCAGAAACGGTGGCACGAAGGCGGGTGGTCATGAGCAGGCTGTCTCCGGACGGCGCGCCCTGGGGCAGGGTGGTCACGTGACCCCCGGCGCGGCTGATGCGCCTGTCTAGTCGCGGGGCCGCGCCTTGGCGAGAGGGGCAGTCATCCGCAAGCTGTTACCCGGTGCAGCTCGCCCTGCGGGCAGTGCAGGAGTGTCCGCCCCGTGGTGTCCCCATGCTGTCCACGGGGTGCAGTCCACGAGCCGCCGTCAGGCCGCCTGGGGGATCGGCGAGGGTTCCATCACGCCGGTGACTTCCGGGATGCGGTGATACCAGCTGGGCGGCGCGATCTTCAGGCGGCGGCGGGCTTCCACCAGCGGCTCGGCCAGCAGGGCCTCATAGTCCACGGCGGGCAGCCAGGCTGCGTTCCGGCCATTCCACCAGGCCTGCAGCACAGCGCGGCGGATCGGCTGGTCGGGCAGCTGGCGGGCGATGGTGTGGGCCCCCGCGACGGCGATCAGGGCAAAGCCGAGCGAGCGGGTCTGGGCATAGGAGAAAGCCACCACGCAGCTCTCGCCAAGGGCATCGGTGTTGTAGCCGCTGAGCACATGCCACAGGTCGTGCACGTCGCGCATCCGGCGGGCATACCAGGCATAGGGGTGGGCGCTGTCGATATCGCTGTCGCCCACCTTGCGGCTTTCGGCGGCGAGGCCCTCGGCCGAGATCTTGCGGCCCTCCACGAACTCCACATAGACCCGGCCCACGGTCCCGGCGGGCAGGCGCCGCAGGGCGTCGTGATCGTCCAGGATCGGTGCCAGTTCCACGGCGCGGGCCGCCATGTGCCCGCCGGCGGCTGTATCCACCAGACGGCGGTAGCCATGCGGGATCGAGCGGCCCGACAGGGCCCGCATGATCTCGAACACAGCCTGGGTGTCTTCCTTGTCGGCAATCAGGCGGCGGATGGCGGCCATGGCCACATCGGGACGACGGCGCCAGGAGGCGCGGAAGCGGGCTTCGGAGGCAAAGTCGTTCATGGCAGGCAAGATGGCATCAGGCAGGCCAGGATTCAAGTTGACACCCGTGTCATTCTTGCCGCTACCACCGGGCAAAACGCCCCGTGTCAGGCCCCTGGGCCGGGACCTGCCGCGATGACCGGCACCTGTGCCGCCAGCACCGCTGTCACGGCCTGTGCCCGTACCGCCCGGCAGCGTGCCTGGTTGAGATAGCCCTTGTCGGTGATCTCGCCGTCTTCGAGGCTGGGGGCATCGGGCAACAGCCCCAGGCGCACCACCTTGCGGGTGGCCGGCTGTCCGGCAGCAGCTGTCTCGAGGGCGCTGCCAGCGGCGGCCAGGATGGCCGGATGGCTGGCAAGATCAGCTGCGTCCTGTGGCAGGCCGGTCAGGCCTGCGGCCCGCCCGCGGTCGAGGAAAGCGAGGGCGCAGACCGTGTCGGTCCCCTCGCCGAAGATCACCGCATCGGAGAACAGCCCGTTCGAGGCCTGCACCAGCCCCAGCCGCACCGGCCCCACCGGCACCCACGACCCGCTGGCGAGCTTGAAGGTCTCCGACAGGCGTCCGTCGAAGGCGAGGCCTGCCTCGGGCCGGTCGGGGTCGGCAAAACGCAGGGCATCGCCCAGCCGGTAGAAGCCCTCGTCATCGAAGGCGGCTGTGGTCTTCTCCGGATCGCCGCGATAGCCGGGCATGATGCCTGGCCCCCGCACCCGCGCCTCCAGCTTGCCGGCACCATCTGGTACCAGCTTCAGCTCGAGCCCCGGCACCGGCAGACCAACCAGGCCCATCCGTCCATTGGGCCAGTGCACATTGCAGACGGTCGGGGCGGTTTCGGTGGCGCCATAGCCAGCAGCAACCGTGATCTCGTCGCCGGTCACCTTGCGCGCCACCGCCTGCAGCCGGTCGTAGACGTCCTGGGTCAGGGCCGCGCCGCCATATTGCATGATGCGCAGATTGGCGAACAATGCCTCCGCCAGCGCCTCGTCCCGCTCCAGCGCTCCAGCCAGGAGCGCCCAGCCGAGCGGTACGGTCAGGTGATAGTTCGGCCGCACAGATTTGATGCTCGCCACCGTGGCCGCCAGCCCCTCCGGCGTCGGGGTGCCGGGGTCGATATAGAAGGTGCCCCCTGCCACGGTCAGCATATGCAGCACGGCATTGCCCCCCAGCGAATGGCTCCAGGGCAGGTGGTTCACCATCACGATCCCGTCCGGCCACAGCGCCGCTTCGCGCGCCGGATCGAAGGTCGAGCGGATCTGGGCAGCATTGGCGGCCAGATTGGCGTGGGTGATGATCACCGCCTTGGGCGAGCCGGTGGAGCCGCTGGTGAGCATCAGCTTGGCGGGGGCTGCCGGGTCGATCACCGGCGGCTTCCAGCCGGGCAGGGCGGCCGCGCCCGCTGCCTCGATGGTGCTGAGGTCAAGGCAGTCGCCCCCGGCCGGGCAGTCCAGCACGATCCGGGTCAGGCCAAGGTCTGCGGCCCAGCCTGCAGCGCGGGCCAGGCCCGCGCCTTCCAGAAACACCGCCTGCGCGCCCAGCACCTGCATGGCCTCGTCGAACCGGCGGCTGTCGCGGGCGCGGGTGGCATAAGCAGGCGTGACCGGCGCTGCGGCCCGCCCGGTCAGGGCCAGGGCATAGGTGAGCAGGGCGTGGGCCAGCGAATTGCCCGAGGCAATCGCCACCACGGCGCCGGGCGCCAGCATCTGATCAAGCCCCGCCGCCAGCGCCTGCACCCGCTGCCAGCCCGCCGCATAGCTGAGCCTCAGCCAGCCCCCGGTTCCATCAGGTGCCGCCAGCCAGGTGCGGTCCGGGATGGTGGCGGCATGGTGCGCCAGCGGCTCCACCACAGTGGCATAGGCTGGCTGCAGCGGATGCGGGTTGGTCAGGATCAGGCAGCCGTCGGGCCGTTGGGTCACATCCACCCGCACGGGCGACACATAGGGGGTCTCACGCATGCTCCGCTCCTAGCCCAGCCCGGCCGCAAAGGGGAGGGGGCGGTGCTGGAAACGCAAACGGCCCCGCCAGTGCTGGCGGGGCCGGTGCGGCCTCTGTTGAAGAGACGTCCTCGATGGGTGCGGGGGCAGGATTTGAACCTACGACCTTCAGGTTATGAGCCTGACGAGCTACCGGGCTGCTCCACCCCGCGTCAGAGGAAGCGCGGATATAGCGATGGAATTTCCGCGCGCAAGGCTGGTGCTCAGTGG
>JAIXTH010000071.1 GCA_027484265.1 Alphaproteobacteria bacterium | reverse complement strand
TGGCGGCGCGGGCGCGGTCGGTGAGACCGATGAATTCGGCACGGTAGCCGAACCGGTCCGGCAGGGTCACGGTGCGGGCGAGGGCTGCCACGTCGCCATAGCCATAGCCGCTGGAGATCCAGCGGTCGCCGCGCAGCAGCTGGGCGAACCCGGCAACCGCCACCGCATAGCGGGTGGAATCCGGGGCGCGGGCGAGGCTGTCCACCACATCGCGCTGCACGATGGGCCGCTCGATCAGCCGCGAGGCGCTCTCCCCCGGCAGCTTGTAGCGCAGGCGCAGGAAGGCAAGCTCGCCGCTGCCGCCGCCAGAGCGGCGCGCCGCCGGCTCCTGCTGGTAGCGCAGCGGATCGGTGGCCACCGGCCCGCCCACCGGCGTGATCTCGTAGATCGCGGTCACCGCATGGCCCGCCCCGATCTCGCCGGCATCCACGGCGTCATTGTTGAAGTCCTCGCGGGCCAGCATCCGGGTCTCGTAGCCCACCAGGCGGTATTCCGCGACGCGGGCCGGATTGAACTCGACCTGCGCCTTCACGTCATTGGCGATCGGGAACAGGGTGCCGGCAATCTCGTCGGAGAACAGCTTGCGGGCCTCGTTCAGGGTGTCGACATAGGCGGCGGTGCCATTGCCGTTCTGGGCCAGGGCCTGCATCAGCGTGTCATTGTAGTTCCCGGTGCCAAAGCCCATCACCGACAGGTACACGCCGTCGCGGCGGCGTTCGGCCACATAGTTCTTGAGCCGCTCGGGATCGGAAATGCCGACATTGAAGTCACCGTCGGTGAGCAGCATCACCCGGTTGACCCCATTGGGCACGAAGCTCTCGCGGGCCAGACGGTAGGCAGCCTCGATCCCGGCACCGCCGGCGGTAGAGCCACCGGCTTCCAGCGCTTCCAGCGAACACACGATGGCGCGGGTTTCATTGCCAGGCGTGGGGGCCAGCACGGTCCCGGCGGCACCGGCATAGACCACGATCGACACCCGGTCGCGCTGGGTCAGCTCGCCGGCGAGAATTCGCAGGGCCTGACGCGCCAGCGGCAGCTTGTCCGGCGTGCCCATCGAGCCCGACACGTCCACCAGCAGCACCAGATTCAGCGGCGGGCGCTCGTCGCGGGCGATGCGATAGCCCTGCAGGCCGATATGCACCACCTGCTTGCCCGCCGCCCAGGGTGACGGGGCCACGGTGACGGTGGTCGAGAACGGCACCGAGCGGTCCTGCGGCACCGGATAGCCATAGTCGAAATAGTTCAGGAACTCCTCGACCCGCACCGACTCGCGCGGCGGCAGCACCCCGTCGCGCAGGAAGCGCCGGGCATTGGCATAGGAGGCGGTGTCGGTCTCCATGGCAAAGGTCGAGACCGGCTGCTGCGCCACCTGGACCAGCGGGTTCTGGTCGGATGTGGGATAGCGCTCGGCGTCCACGCCCGGCGGCATGACCGGTGGCATGACGGGGGGCATGATCCGCAGCCGCTCGTCGGAGCGGCCCGGAGCTGGCGGCGGCGGCAGAACCTGGGCCACGGGGGCACCCTGCATCTGCGGCGGGGGCGGTGGCGGTGGCGGCGGCGGGGGCGGGGGAGCTGACGGCGGCGGCGGGGGCGGGGGAATCGCGGCGCCGGTCTGGGCGGTCTGGCCCTGCGCGTCTCGCTGTATCCGTGCGCCAGTAACGACCACCGATGGAGAGGTCGCGGCCGGAGTGCCGCCGCTCATGCCCATCGAGCGGTAGCGGTTGGGCGGTTCGGGACAGTCGAAGTCGGCGGCGTCGGTCATCACCGCGGGCTGGCCGGGCGCCGGCGTTGCCTGCGCATACCGTTGATAGGGCGCTACCGGCGCGGCGCAGGCCGCCAGCATGGTGAGCGCCGTGCAGGCCAGCACGCCGGACCGCAATGTGGCGCGCAGACGGCGCAGAGCAGGCGCGGTTTGCAGGCTGGCAGCATGGTTATCGCGATCGGTCATCGGTCTCCCCCGGATGATCTGGCCGGCCTGGCCAGCCGGATGGCTGGCCTGCGGGCTTCTGGATTGGTCGACCCTACCAGAGCCTGCGCTTGTGACGGCAATGAGGCCCGCTTTGTGGCAGTCCTGCCGTGATTGGGGCCGTCAGCCGCCTGTCTGCCCCGGGGACAGGGCGGGCCGGATTCCCCTGTCAGGCGATAAACGGTTGATCGGGCGCAGGATTGCGGTGATGGTTAACACCACAAGTCCGGAGGGAGCCTCGTCACCATGGCCAAGCCAATCATGTCCCGCACCACAGGTGCCCTTGCGGCCATCCTGCTGACCGCCCTGGTGGCGACCGGCTGCCACCACCGGCCTCACCCTGTACCGGGCTGGAACCAGGCGCCGCCACCGCCAGCCCAGCCCCCCGCCCCGCCGCAGCCACCAGCCTATCCGCCGGTGGTGGATACGCGGCCCGTGGTGATTGCCGCCCCCGCGGACGATCATCCGGCAGCGCCGCCCGTGCGCACCTTCACCGCCGGCTGCAGCGGCGGCTATTCCGTGGTGGATGCCAGCGGGCGGGTGGTGCGCACCGGCCGCGCCTACAATACCGGCGAAGGCCTGGTGACGCTGGATACCAGCGGCCGCCAAGGCGCGCCCGTCTCCCAGCCAGGTCCGGACCAGAGCCTGCTGTTCCTGCCCGACTGTGCCTGTGGTGGCGGACCGGTGCAGGACGGCCCGCCGGGCCCACCGCAAGGCCATCGCCCGGGCTGCCCGCCGCACCGGCATTGATCCGGCAGGCCGCCGGAAACCGGGCCGCTGGACCGCGCGACAGGCCTTCGCCCCCGCCACCAACATGAATGTGGTGTAATGGACACACTGTGTTGCGGGCACGCCACGAGTGTGGTCTAAGCGCGCCGTGACCGGCCCCGCTTCCCCCACCGCTTCGCTGGCCCCCGGGCCAGCCCCTTCCCGGGCCGGGATGCAGGCGGCTGTGCCGGGTTCCGCACCCGAGCCTTTGGCCAGATCCGGAACCGGTGCCGGGCAAGGCCCTGAAAACCCGGGCGGGTCTGTGCCCGACGAGCAGCCGTCCGGCATCCTGCAGATCGCCGCCTTCATCCTGTCGGTGATCCTGACCTTTGCGGCGCTGTTCTTTGCGGTATCGGGGCCCGAGCTGGTCAATCCGGCATCGGCCTGGATCGTGGCGCTGCTGGCCCTGAATTTCGGCGTGATCGTCTATCTGGGCGTTGGCGTGTGGCGGCAGATCGCCGTGCTGCTGCGGGCGCGGGCACGCACGGCGACGGGCGCGCGGCTGCACATGCGGCTGGTGGTGCGGTTTGCCCTGGCCGCCGGCATTCCGGCCATTCTGGTGGCGGGCTTCTCGGCCCTGACCATCGCCCGGGGGGTGCAGGCCTGGTTCTCCGAACAGGTGCGTGGCGGCGTGGAAGCGATCCGCAGCTTCGGCGAGGACGAGATCCGGCGCTCGGCCGAGGAGATCCGCGCCGAAGTGGTGGCGATGGCCTCCGACCTCAATGCGGCTGCCCCGGAATTCACCCGCAATCCGCAGACCTACATCCGCTATATCCAGACCCAGGCCGAGCGGCGCGGCTTCGTGGCGGTCTATCTCCTCACCGGCGGCGGCACCACCATCGTGCAGGTCGAGCAGGAGGGCCGCACCCCGCCCCGCACGCCCCCCTCCCCGGCAGACTATGAAGTGGCCCGGTCGGACGTGGCCTACAGCATCGACGGCGATGCGGTGGTGCGGGCCACCTTCCGGCTGGAAGCCTTCGACGACACCTTCCTGCGGGTGGTGCGCCTGCCCGATCCGCGCCAGGCCCAGCTGCTGAAACAGGCCAATGACGCCCAGCTGGCCTACCGGCTGATCGAGGAGCGCCAGGGGGCGCTGGTGGTGCTGTTCGGCCTTGCCTATCTCGAGACCATCTTTCTGGTGCTGATCGGGGCCGCGTGGCTTGGCCTTGTCTCTGCGACCCGGATCGCGGTGCCGATCGGCGAGCTGGCCGCCGCAGCCGAACGGGTGCGGGCCGGCGACCTCACCGCCCGGGTCAAGCCCGAGGAGCGGGTGGAGGAGATCGCCGCCCTCTCCACCACCTTCAACGCCATGACCGGCGAGTTGGCCTCGCAGCGCACCGCGCTGGAAGACGCCCGCGCCCAGGCCGAGACCCGCAGCGCCTTCATCCAGACCGTGCTGGAGGGTGTCTCTGCCGGTGTGGTCAGTCTCGACAGCACGGGCCAGGTGCGCGCCGCCAATGGCTCGGCCGCCCGCCTGCTGCAGGTCGAGCCGGGCGCGCTGGAGCGCGACGGGTTCGGCGTGATCGCGCCGGAATTCCTCACCGTGATCGAGCGGGCCCGCGAGGGCGCACCGGCTGCCGGCCAGGTCGAGCACAAGGTGGGCACCGACACCCGCAGCTTCGATGTGCGTGCGGCGCTGGCGGGCGGGGACCTGGTGGTGACGTTCGACGACGTGTCGAGCCTGCTCACCGCCCAGCGCCAGGCTGCCTGGAAGGATGTGGCCCGCCGCATCGCCCATGAGATCAAGAACCCCCTCACCCCGATCCAGCTGTCAGCCGAGCGGCTGCGCCGGAAATATGCCGACCAGATCGATGCCGACCGCGACACCTTCGTGCGCATGACCGACACCATCGTGCGGCAGGTTACCGACATTGGCCGGATGGTGGATGAGTTCAGCGCCTTTGCCCGGATGCCGGCGCCCCGGATCGCCCCGGCGGACATCGGCGAAGTGCTGCGCCAGGCTGCCTTCGCCCAGCGGATCGCCAGCCCGGATGTGATCGTGATGGCCGAGACCCCGCCAGAGCCGGTGATGGTATCGGTGGATGCCCGGCTGATCGGACAGGCCTTTGCCAATATCCTCAAGAACGCCGCCGAATCGATCGCGACCGGCCGCGCTGCCGACGGCACCCAGGATCCCGGCGAGATCCGCGCTGTCATGAACCTGACCCCGGCCTCGGTGCTGATCGAGGTGAGCGACACCGGCCTTGGCTTCCCGCAGGAAGACCGCGCCCGGCTGCTGGAGCCCTATATGACCACCCGCGCCAAGGGCACCGGCCTTGGCCTCGCCATTGTGGCGCGGGTGTTCGAGGAACATGGCGGCGGCATCGAGCTGCTGGACCGCACCGACGGTGCGCGCGGTGCCCGTGTCCGCCTGACCCTGCCGCGCGGGGCAGCTGCCCCCGCATCTCTGTCATCCCCCCAAACCCAATCGGAGCCTGCCCATGGCAGCTGAAATTCTCATCGTCGATGACGAGGTCGACATCCGCGAACTCGTGGGCGGCATCCTGGAGGACGAAGGCTATGTCGTCCGCTTTGCCGGCGATTCCGACGGCGCCCTCGATGCGTTCCGGGCCCGCAGGCCGGACCTGGTGGTGCTGGATGTGTGGCTGCAGGGCTCGCGGCTCGACGGGCTCGAGATCCTGCAGGTGATCACCGGGCTCGACCCCTCGATCCCCGTCGTGCTGATCAGCGGCCATGGCACCATCGAGACCGCGGTCTCGGCCCTCAAGCGCGGCGCCTATGACTTCATCGAGAAGCCGTTCAAGACCGAGCGCCTGCTGCTGATCGTGCAGCGGGCCCTGGAGGCGGCGCGGCTGCGGCAGGAGAACAGTGCCCTGCGGGCGCGGGCCGTGGCCGGCGACGAGCTGGTGGGCGAAAGCGCTGCCATCCTGCAGCTGCGCGCCGCCATCGAGCGGGTCGCGCCGATGAACTCGCGGGTGATGATCTCGGGACCGGCCGGGGCCGGCAAGGAAGTGGTTGCCCGCCAGCTCCATGCCCGCTCGCAGCGCGGCCAGGGGCCGTTCGTGGTGATCTCGGCTGCCACCATCGCCCCGGCCCGGATGGAGAGCGAGCTGTTCGGCGAGGAGACCGCCGATGGCCGCCCGGTGAAGATCGGCATGTTCGAACGCGCCCACAACGGCACCCTGCTGCTGGATGAAGTGGGCGAGATGCCCCCCGAGACCCAGGCCAAGATCCTGCGGGTACTGGTGGAGCAGCGCTTCCGCCGCATGGGCGGCAGCTCGGATGTGGATGTGGATGTGCGGGTGGTGAGCTCGACCTCCCGCGACCTGCGCGAGGCGATTGCCGCCGGGCGGTTCCGCGAGGATCTGTTCCACCGCCTCAATGTGGTGCCGCTGCGCGCACCGGCCCTGTCGGAGCGGCGGGACGATGTGCCGCGCCTGATCGCCCACTTCACCCGCCGGGTATCGGAGGCCAATGGCGTGCCGCTGCGCACCTTTGGCGAGGATGCGCTGGCTGCCCTCCAGGCCGCGAGCTGGCCGGGCAATGTGCGCGAGCTGCGCAATCTGGTGGAGCGGATGCTGATCCTCGCCCCTGGCAGTCCGGCCGAGCCGATCGGCGTCGATGCGCTGGCGCTGGACGGCGCGGGGGTGAGCGAGCTGGCGGAGCGCACCGGGCTGCACAACCTCGTCTCCCTGCCGCTGCGCGAGGCCCGCGAGCTGTTCGAGCGCGAGTATCTGGCGGCCCAGATCACCCGCTTCGGCGGCAACATCAGCCGCACCGCCAGCTTCATCGGCATGGAGCGCTCGGCCCTGCACCGCAAGCTGAAGACCCTCGGGGTCGACAATGCGCGGCTGGTGGACGGGGACGCCTGAGCGGCGTCCCCCTGCCACCCGGCCCTTGACGCCAGCCCCGCAGTGGTGCCCAAGGCGACCGCACCGGGCCGGTGCTGAGGCAAGCGGAGAGTTCCGTCGTGGGCAATGTGACCGTGGTCGGCGTCCAGTGGGGCGACGAGGGCAAAGGCAAGATCGTCGACTGGCTGAGCGACCGGGCTGATCTGGTGGTGCGCTTCCAGGGCGGCCACAATGCCGGGCACACGCTGGTGGTCGGTGGCACCACCTACAAGCTCTCGCTGCTGCCGTCGGGCATCGTGCAGGGCAAGCTCAGCATCATCGGCCCCGGCGTGGTGGTGGACCCGCAGGCCCTGCTCGACGAGATCGAGCGGGTGCGCGGCCAGGGGGTGCGGATCGATCCCGATCTTCTGGTGCTGGCCGACAACGCAGCCCTGATCCTGCCCCTGCACCGCGACCTCGATGCCGCCCGCGAGGCGCAGGCCGGCGCCGGGAAGATCGGCACCACGGGCCGGGGCATCGGCCCGACCTATGAGGACAAGGTGGGGCGCCGGGCCATCCGGGTGGCAGACCTCGCCGACCCCGATGCGCTGGATGCCAAGATCGAGCGGGTGCTGGCCCACCACGGCGCCCTGCGCCGGGGCCTTGGCCTGCCCGAAGCCGACCCGGCCGAGCTGAAGAGCTGGCTTCTGTCGCTGGCGCCGTCGCTCCTGCCCTATGCCCGACCAGCCTGGCGGGAGATGGACGAGGCCCGCAGGCGTGGCCGCCGCATCCTGTTCGAGGGCGCCCAGGGCGCGCTGCTGGATGTGGACCACGGCACCTATCCGTTCGTGACCAGCTCCAACACCGTCTCGGGCCAGGCGGCAGCCGGTTCGGGCACCGGACCTGGCAGCATCGGCTATGTGCTGGGGATCGTGAAGGCCTATACCACCCGGGTGGGCGAAGGCCCCTTCCCCACCGAGCTGTTCGATGACGACGGGCGCCGCATGGGCGAGCGCGGCCACGAGTTTGGCACAGTCACCGGCCGGGCACGCCGCTGCGGCTGGTTCGATGCGGTGCTGGTGCGCCAGGCCTGCGCCGTGGGCGGGGTGGCGGGGCTCGCGCTCACCAAGCTCGACGTGCTGGATGGCTTCGAGACCCTGAAAGTCTGTGTCGGCTACCGGATCGGCGACCGTGCGCTCGATCACTATCCGGCCGGCCTCAAGGACCAGGCGGCGGTGCAGCCGGTCTACGAGTATTTCGACGGCTGGAGCGAGACCACACGCGGTGCCCGCAGCTGGCGCGACCTGCCCGCCAATGCGGTGAAATATGTGCGCCGGATCGAGGAGCTGGTGGGACGGCCGGTGGCGTCGGTCTCCACCAGCCCCGACCGCGACGATACCATCCTGGTGCGCGATCCGTTCGAGGACTGAGGCCGGAAGCCCGGCTGCGGTTAACCAAGCGGCAAGCCCCGGTGCGCACAAGGAGAGGTGATGCGGCGCGCACCCTCTTCTGCTGTGGCAGCCCTGGCGGCTCTGGCGGTGGTCCTGACCGGACTGCCGCCCGCCGCAGCCATGGCCCAGAACGTCCCCGGCACCGCCGGATTCGATCCGCGCCAGCCCCCCACCGAGACCACCGTGCGCCGGGGCGAGACCCTGTTCGACATCGCCGAACGCACCCGCTCGCCGCTGGCCCAGCTGATTGCGGTCAACGGCCTGCAGCCGCCCTATGTGCTGCGCCCCGGCCAGGTGCTGCAGATCCCGCCGCTGAAAGTGCATGTGGTGCAGCGCGGCGAGAGCCTGAACCAGATTGCCCAGCGCTATGCGATCGATCCACGCTCGCTGCGGGTGTTCAACCAGCTGCCCCGCGATCCGGTGCTGCAGCCGGGCCAGCGCATCATCCTGCCCGCCGGAGTCACCGACCGCATGACGGGCCTCGAGCCCCAGGACCTGGTGGACCTGCTGGCTGCCGAACGGGCTGCCGGCCGTCCGGTCAGCGGGCGCAGCCGGTCCGCCGCGACCTCTCGTGCGCCAGCGACCCTGCCGCCAGTTGCCCCCCCGACCCTCCCGGCTGCGCCGCCCGCTGCCCCCCCGACTGCCCCCCCGGCAACCGCCGCACCGCCGGCCACCGGAGCAGCTCCGGCCAGACCGCCCGCCGGCACCACGCGCCCCGCCGCCACCACCGCCGCGCCATCGGCAACCCCGCCGGGCACCGCGGCCAACCGCCCGCTGCCACCGCGCGTCGAGACCCCGCCGCCAGCCGAGGGCGGCCGGTTCAGCTGGCCGCTGCTGGGGCGCGTGATCGAGACCTTCGGGCCGAAGCCGGGCTTCCGCCAGATCGACGGCATCGAGATCGAAGCCGCCGAGGGCACGCCGTTCGGTGCGGCGGCTGCCGGAACCGTGGTCTATGTGGGCAACGAGCTGCCGGGCTATGGCTGGCTGGTGCTGGTGGACCATGGCGGCGACTGGCTGACCGCCTATGCCTATGCCAGCCGGATCGTGGTGCGCGAGGGCCAGCGGGTCACGCGCGGCCAGACTCTCGGCACTGTCGGCACCGGTGGCCGCGCCCGCAGCCCGCGCCTGCATTTCCAGGTCCGGCGCGGCACTGAACCCGTGGACCCCGCCCGCCAGCTGCCCCGCAATTCCGCGACCTGAGCCCCTGCGGGGGCGGCATCTGCGGTCCTTGCACCTGCGGCACCTGCTGCACAACATGCTGGGCCGCTGACAGGCTGCACCG
>JAIXTH010000224.1 GCA_027484265.1 Alphaproteobacteria bacterium | reverse complement strand
GTCTGATCTGAAACGTGTTTCAGATCAGACGGGTGGCCTTCGTGAAACCTGTTGTCCGGCTTCGGCCCGTCGCTGGAGGCGTGGGCGCGGGCGGGGCGGTTGGCGTCAAGGATGGCGAAGCCACCGCCCCGCGGCGCATCGAAGATGCGTCCTTGATGCCGACCGGGCCGTCTGCGACCAAAGCCGCAAGCGTCGGGCCGAAGCCGGACAACAGGTCTGCGCGGCCTCATGAGTCACCCCCGGAGGGCCGATGCATGCAGCGGCCCAAGCGGCGCGAGGCGACGCTGCATCGTTCAGCGCCCAGCTGGGCCGTCGTGGCGCTGGCGCGCCTGCGCCGTGAGCCAAGCACCTGCGCCCCAACGGGAATGCGCACCGCGCAGCGATCAGAACTGAGCTTGGGGCTGTCTTTCTGCGCCCCGACAGTCCATCAGGGCGCGAACCCGATGCGTTCCGCGTCCGGCCACCGGTTTGCAGGACGACTACCCCATGCCATTTCCCACCCTTCCGGCAGCTTTTGAAGCTGCGCTGGCGGCGCAGGCCTATGCCGAGCCCACGCCCGTGCAGGCTGCCGTGCTGGCCGAGGCGCGCCAGGATGCCGACATGCTGGTGTCGGCGCAGACCGGCTCCGGCAAGACCGTGGCGTTCGGCCTGTCGGTCGGCCGCTCGCTGCTGGACGGGGCCGAGCGGTTCGGCCCGGCTGGCGCCCCGCTGGCGCTGATCGTGGCCCCGACCCGGGAGCTGGCGCAGCAGGTGGCGCGCGAGCTGTCGTGGCTCTATGCGCGCACCGGCGCCGTGGTGGCCTGCTGTGTGGGCGGGATGGATGCCAAGCTGGAGGCGCGCCAGCTGGCGCGGGGCTGCCACCTGCTGGTGGGCACGCCCGGGCGTCTGCGCGACCACCTGGAGCGCGGCAATGTGGACTTCACCGCCCTCCACGCCGTGGTGCTGGACGAGGCCGACGAGATGCTGGACCTCGGGTTCCGCGACGATCTCGAGGCCCTCCTGACCGCTGCGCCGGCCGAGCGGCGCACCCTGCTGTTCTCGGCCACCTTCGCGCGCGAGATCATTGCGCTGGCCCGGGCGTTCCAGCGCGATGCGGTGCGGATCGACACCACCGACCGCACCGCGCCCCATGCCGATATCGACTATGTCGCGCTGCGGGTGGCGCCCAATGAAGTCGAGAAGGCCACCGTCAATGCCCTGCGCTATTTCGGGGCGCAGGTTCCATCCAAGGCCGGGCCGGGCAAGGGCGCGGCGCTGGTGTTCTGTGCCACCCGCGAGCGGGTGCGCCAGCTCTATGGCAGCCTGCGCGAGCGCGGGTTCGGCGTGGTGGCGCTGTCGGGCGAGCTGAACCAGAAGGACCGGGGCGAGGCGCTGCAGAGCCTGCGCGATGGCCATGCGCGGGTGTGTGTCGCCACCGATGTGGCCGCGCGGGGCCTGGATCTGCCCGACCTCAATCTGGTGATCCATGCCGACCTGCCCCGGGGGAAGGCAGCGCTGCTGCACCGCTCGGGCCGCACCGGGCGGGCCGGGCGCAAGGGCATGTCGATCATGCTGGTCCCCACCACCCGCCGCCGCAAGGCCGAGATCCTGCTGCGCGAGGCCGGAGTGGCAGCCCGCTGGGGCGGACCGCCGACGGCCGAGGCGATCCATGCGCTGGACCGCAAGATGCTGGTTGCCGAACTGACCGCCCGTCCGGCACCGGAGGCCGAGGATGCGGCGCTGGCGGACCTCCTGGTGGAGAAGGCCGGGCCGCAGGCGGTGGCGCTGGCCCTGATCGAAGCCCTGCGCGAACGTCTGCCCGAGCCGGAAGACCTGTATGATCCCGGCGGCATGGACGGCGACCCGGGCGGGCCTGCCCGCCCCCGCGATGCCCGCGAGCCGCGCGAGGCGCGCGACAGCGGTGGCGGCGGTGTGCCCGGTGTCTGGTTCCGGCTGTCGGTCGGGCGCGACCAGAGCGCCGATCCCAAGTGGCTGATCCCGCTGATCTGCCGCCTCGGCCATGTCACCAAGCGCGACATTGGAACGATCCGCATCTACGAGACCGAGACGCTGTTCGAGATCGATCCAGGTCTCGCGGGCAAGTTCCTGAATGCGGCGATGTCGCAGGCCGAGGATGGCCTCGAGGTCAGCCCGGCGGAAAACCCCGGCGACCGCCGCGCCCCGCCCCGCCGCAATGCCGAGATCCGCAATGCCAAGCGGGCCGAGCGGCCGGAGCGTCGCCCTGATCCACGCTACGAGCAGCGCGGCGATCCGCGCGCCGACTACCGCCCCGCCCGGCCCTCTGGCGCCGGGTCGGCTCCGCCGCGCAGCCAGCGGCCCACCCAGTCCGCAGCTGGCGAAGCCACCTTCCTGCCAGCGCCCAAGCCCCACCGTCCCAAGCCGAAGGGCAAGAAGCGGTAGGGGCAGCTCTCTGGAGCGCAGTGGTCAACGGAAAGAGGTCCTCCGCCCGCCTTTTCCCCGGTGCCTCCCGCCGCTGCCAGCGTGGATCGCAGGCGTGCCGTCCGGTTTCAAGGACGCATCTTCGATGCGCCGCTGGGCGGTGGCTTCGCATCCTTGAGACCGGCCGGTCCGCCCGCATCCCCGCCGTCAGCGACGGGCGACACCGGGGAAAAGGGTTTCAGACAGGGGCCACAGAGCTGTGCGCTGGCGCGCACCAGCTCGTGGAAAGG
>JAIXTH010000160.1 GCA_027484265.1 Alphaproteobacteria bacterium | reverse complement strand
GCTCACGGCAGCCGGGTCCACCCAGTGCGGCATGTGGCCGCCGTTCTCTACCCGCAGGCTGCTGGCCTGGGGCAGGTCGCGGGCCAGCTGCTTGGCGTGGATCTGGTTGGACACGATCAGGTCTCCCGCACCGCTGATGATGGCGGCGGGCAGGGCAAGGCCCGGGTAGTGCGGGCACTGGGCGGCCAGCTCGGCATTGCCGAACGCCATGTCCTCGCAATTGTGCACGAAGCTTGCGGGCCGGAAATGCAGCGGCGTGCCGATCATCTCGCCATAGCCATCGAGCGTCGGACCGGGCGCGAAGGCCCGCGCGATCCCCGGCGGCGCCAGCACCGGCCCGAGCAGCGGCGGCAGAAGGAACGCCAGCAGCGGTCCGATCACCGGCATCGCCCCCAGACGGTTCACCAGCGCCGTGCCGCCTGGCCACGGGTGCGAGGCCGGCGCGATCAGCACCAGTCCCTTCACAAGGTCCGGCCGGTCCAGCGCCAGCCGCAAGCCCACCGCCGAGCCCCACGAATGCCCCGCCACCACCACCGGCCCGGTGCCCAGCCGGTCCAGCAGCAGACCGATCAGCCGCGCCTGCTCTCCCAGCTGCCACCCCTTGCCAGCCGCGCCCCGGTCGGACCAGCCAAAGCCGGGGCGGTCCACCGCAATCATCCGCAGGCCGTCCAGATGCCCCTTGAGGGCCGATGGCAGCTCGCGCAGGTTCGATGCCGCGCCATGGATCAGCAGCACCGGCGGCCCGTCGCCCTCCTCCAGCACCTGCAGGCCGGTGCCAGGTTCCACAATCACCTTGCGCCCCAGCGGCGGATAGCGCCGCGCGATCGCCCGCAGCTGCAGCAGCACGGCCCCGGCCCAAACCGCCAGCACCGCTGCGAACCCGATCAGCCAGCCCGCCAGTCCGCTCACAGCGCCAGCCCTTCCAGCTGGGTCTCCACCCGCAACAGGCCCCGCTTGGCCCCGTCCTGGAATGGATTGTAGAACAGCGCCTCGCGATAGGCGTCGCGGGCGCCAGGCAGGTCGCCCTCCGCCTCCAGCACGGCCCCGAGGCCTGCCCAGGCCGCATAGTGACGCGGCTCGATCCGCAGGGCACGGCGCAGCAGCATCTCGGCCTCGTCCATCTCGCCGGCCGCAAAGGCCGACCCGGCAGCCCGCGCCCAGCCTTCGGCATAGTCGGGTTCGAGCTCGGTGACCTTGCGATAGATCGGGCGGGCGCCGGCATCGTCGCCGCGCTCGGCCATCACGGCGGCACTGTTCATCATCAGGTTCACGGTGGGCGAGCGTGCCTGCGACAGGCGCAGATAGATATCGGCCTCGATCCGCGCCGCTTCCTCGGGTGTTTCCGAGCGGCGCAGGGCCATGAACAGCACGTCGAGGCTGGTGTTGGCCGGGATGGCCGACGGACCCGGCTGCATCGGGCCGGGATGGGGTATGGCCCCGGGCGCTGGCGGCGCCCCGTCACCACCGGGCAGCCGCCCGGCCAGGTCCTGCGCCAGCTGCGGTGCAGCGCGCACCAGGGCGCCCACCGTGTCCCGTTCGAGCCAGACAGCAGCGGCCAGACCCGCGATGGAGCCGAGAAAGAGGGCATAGCGCCAGTTCATGGCTGCGAGTGTGGCGCGTCCCGCCGCAGTGGCAAGCCCGATTGATGCAGCTGGCCATCCCGCCTGCAGCGGCCGGTTGACCCAGCACGGACCACAGCGGAATGCTGCGATCCGATGAACCAGCCTACCCAGCCCGCCGCCACCGGTCCCGCCGTGCCCCGCCGGACCCTGTCCGAGCTCTATGTGATCATGCTGGCGGTGGGGATGGTGGTGGGATCCGGCATCTTCAAGAGCCCGGCCTTAGTCGCAGACGAAGCTGGCAGCGTGTGGGCGCTGTATCTGGCCTGGTGCCTCGGCGGACTGATCTCGCTGATCGGTGTGCTGTGCTATGCCGAGCTGTGCAGCGCCTTCCCCAATGCGGGGGGTGATTATCATTTCCTGACCCGGGCGTGGGGCCGGACCTTCGGGTTCCTGTTCGCCTTTGCGCGGTTTGCGGTGATCAACACCGGCTCGATTGCCCTGCTGGGCTTCGTGATCGGCGACTATCTCAATCCGGTGATCAACCTCGGACCGCATGGCGCGGCGATCTGGGCGTTTGTCAGCGTGCTGGCGATCACGCTGTTCAATCTGCGCGGCAAGGGCAGGGGGCTTGGCGCCGACTATGCCATCACGGTGCTTGAGGTTCTGGGACTGCTGGTCCTGGCCGTGGCGGCGATTGTACTGGTGGTGAATGCGGTGCCGCCCCAGACCGCGAGTGTCGATGCGCCTCCCAGCCTGGCGGGTCTCGGCTTTGCGATGGTGTATGTGCTGCTCGCCTTTGGTGGCTGGACCGAGATGGCCACGCTGTCGGCTGAAGTGAAGGATGCCCGGATGGGCATGGTACGGGCATTGGTGATCTCGATCCTGGTGATCACCGTGCTGTACCTGCTGACCAACTGGGCGCTGCTGCGCGGCCTTGGCCTGCAGGGCCTCGCGGCCTCCCAGGCCCCGGCGGCAGACCTGATGCGGGCGGCATTTGGACCGATGGCCGGGGCGATCCTGTCCGTGGCGGTGGCAGCTGCGGCCATCACCTCGGTCAACGCCACCATCGTGGTCAGTGCCCGCACCACCTATGCCGCCAGCCGCGACCGGCTTGGCGCATCGCCGGTCTTCGCCGCCATGGGCCGCTGGGACGAGGCGCGCCAGATCCCCGCCGGGGCGATCTTCTGGCAGGGCGCGGTCTCCCTCGGCCTTGTGCTGTTCGGGGCGCTCTATGAGGGCTTTGTCACGCTGGTGGGGTATACCGCACCGATCTACTGGCTGTTCATCACCGCGTCGGCGCTGGCAGTGCTGCGCCTGCGCCAGCTCGAGCCCGACGTGCCGCGACCGTTCAAGGTGCCGTTCTACCCGGTGCTGCCGCTGTTGTTCGTGGCGGTCAGCGGCCTGATGATCTGGTCCGGCGTCAGCTATGTGGACGAGGGCATCTGGCTTTCGGCAGCGGTGATGGCCGCCGGTCTGGTACTGGCGCTGGTCACGCGCCCGCGTCCGCAGCCGCCTGCTGAGCCGCAGCCCTGAACAGCCGGGCGTGCAGGTCGGCCAGCTCGTCCACATCGCTGCGATAGCCACCCCCCAGCACACCGCACACGGCGATGCCGGCCCCCCGCAAACGCTCCAGCACCAGCCGCTCGCGCCGCGTGATGCCGTCGGGCGACAGGGCCAGCTTGCCGAGGCGGTCACCTGCGGCCACGTCCACCCCTGCGATATAGAAGGCAAGGTCGAACGGCCCGGCAGCCAGGGCCTGTTCCAGGGCCTGGTCGAGCACGGCCAGATAGGCCGCGTCCTCCATGGCCGGCGGCAGGGGCACATCGAGGTCTGAGGCCGGCTTCTCCAGCGGCCAGTTGGCATCGCAGTGCAGTGACAGCGTGAAGGCGCGCGGGTCCGGCCCCAGGATCAGGGCGGTGCCGTCGCCGTGATGCACATCGCAGTCCACCACCAGCACCCGCCGCGCCGCGCCTCCGTCCAGCAGCTGGCGCGCCGCCACCGCCACATCATTGAACACGCAGAACCCGGCCCCGGCTCCGGCCTGCGCGTGGTGCGAGCCACCGGCGGTATTGCAGGCAATCCCGTGCTCGAGCGCCAGACGGGCCGCCAGCACTGTCCCGGCTGTGGCCAGCCGCCCGCGCATCACCACATCCGGCGTCAGCTCGAAGCCGATCCGCCGCACGGCGGCCCGGTCCAGCGTGCCGCCCAGCACCGCATCCACATAGGCGGGGGCATGGGCCGCCAGCAGCAGGGCCCGGTCCGCCGGGGACGGGGTGTGAAACCCGCCCGCCACCAGCCCCTCGCCAGCCACCAGCTGTGCCACCCGGGCAAACTTGTCCATCGGAAACCGGTGCCCGGCCGGGAGCGGCGCAACATAGCCGGGGTGGAACACCACGGGCAGCGGCTTGCAGGGCACGAAGGGTGCTGGTGGCAGGGCGGCCACGCTCAGTCGCTCTCGGATTCGGCCAGCTTGCGGGTGGTGTCGTCGGCGATCAGGGCCTCGATCACTTCGTCGAGGCCCGAGCCTTCCAGGATCGTGTCGAGCTTGTAGAGGGTCAGGTTGATGCGGTGGTCGCTCACCCGTCCCTGCGGGAAATTATAGGTGCGGATCCGCTCGGACCGGTCGCCGGAGCCGACCTGGGCGGCGCGGTCGGCGCTGCGGGCGGCTGCCTTCATCTCGCGCTCGCGCTCGTACAGCCTGGCTTTCAGGACCCGCATCGCATTTGCGCGGTTCTGGTGCTGGGACTTCTCCGAGCTGGTGACCACGATGCCGGTGGGCAGGTGGGTCATGCGCACCGCCGAGTCGGTCTTGTTGACGTGCTGGCCGCCCGCGCCCGAGGCCCGCATGGTGTCGATGCGGATATCCTTGTCCTCGATG
>JAIXTH010000256.1 GCA_027484265.1 Alphaproteobacteria bacterium | reverse complement strand
GGGCGAGCGGCGCCAGTTCGGCCGCGCCATCGGCGAATTCCAGGCCACCCAGTTCAAGCTGGCCGACATGGCCACCGAGCTGGAAGCCGCCCGCGTGTTCCTGCGCCACGCCGCCAGCGCGCTGGATGCGGGCGCGCCCTCCGCCACCAAGCTCTGCGCCATGGCCAAGCGCCTCGTGACCGACATGGGCTCCAAGGTCGCCAATGACGCCCTGCAGATCCATGGCGGCTATGGCTATCTCAAGGACTATGAGATCGAGCGGATCGTCCGCGATCTGCGGGTCCACCAGATCCTCGAAGGCGCCAATGAAGTGATGCGCGTGATCATCGCCCGGGAAATGGGCCGGGGGCTGTAGGGGTGAGCCCCCGGTGCATTGCGTAACGCAATTGTAAGCTGCCGGACACCCCGGCCCCGTGTATGGACGCGGTCGGGACCGGGTGCAGTGCAGGATCCGGCCGATGGGGGCGACAACATGCGTGGTTTCAGGAACTTCAAGCTGGCTCTGCTGGGTACGATTGCAGCCGTCACGGCGGTTGCGTCTCTGACAACCCTGCGGCCGGCGGTGGCGCAGGACGCCGTCCCGGCAGCAGCTGCGGTCCCGGCGCCCCCTCCCGCTACCGGCCCTGCCCCGGCGATGTGGGTGGTGCGCGATGCCGACACCACCATCTATCTGTTCGGCACGGTGCACCTGCTGCCCCCCGGCCTTGTCTGGCGCCAGGACCAGCTGCGGGCGGCCTTCGATGCCGCCGACACCCTGGTGAAGGAGCTGCCCGCCGACCCCACGCCCGAGGAGATGGCGGGCCTGATGTTCCCGGCCGGGCTCTATCTGGAGGGACCGGGCCTTCCCGAGCGGATTGGTGCGGAGAAGTTCGCGCAGTTCAAGGCCGCGGTGGCCCCGCTGGGCTTGCCCGACCCGATGCTGGAACGGCTGCGCCCGTGGCTTGCGGGCCTGTTCCTGTCGGTCTCGATCATGATGGAGACCGGGCTCGACCCGGACAGTGGCGTGGAGAAGGTGATCGACACCTGGAACCGGGAAGCCGGCAAGCCGCGCCTCGGCCTCGAGACCGCCGAGCAGCAGATCGGCTTCTTCCGCGACCTGCCGGAGGAGGCGGCGCTCGCCACCTTCTTCACCGGCCTCGACCAGCTGGGCGAGGCGCGGGCCTTCATGGACACGATGGTGGGCGCCTGGGCCAGCGGCGATACCGCCACCCTCGACCGTGTCGTGAACGAGGCCATGGCGCCCACACCGGAATTGCGCGCCGTCATCCTGGGCGCCCGCAACGCCCGCTGGGCCGAGTGGATCGATGCCCGGATGGACACGCCCGGCACGGTGCTGGTCGCGGTCGGCGCCGGGCATCTGGTGGGCCATGACAGCGTGCAGGTGTTCCTGGAACAGGAAGGCCATGTGGCCGAGCGGGTCGCGCCGTAGGCGCGCGGCCCCGGGCGCACCGGACTGTGTGCGCCGGGGGCTCTGCCGGTCGCCTCATCGGTCTGCGGGCAGTGCCGGCACGACAAAGCCGGGGGGCATGACCGGCGGCCCCTTGTATGTGGCGGTACAGGCGACCCGGACCGACTGGATGGCCTGCCAGGCCAGCTCCACCGGATTGGTGCTGTCGGCCCCGAAGCCGCGCATGGTGTGGTAGCGGACCGCATTGCCGGCCGGATCGACACCGCTCAGGATCAAAGTATCGAACTGACCGGTAGGACCGGCTTCATTGTCGGGCCTGCCCCGATAATGCGGCAGGCCGCCGAGCCCGACCTGGGCTGCAGGATCGAGCACCAGGCCGACACCGGCGATCCGCGCCAGGGATGACATCGCGGTGCCAAGCGCCGGACAGGTATCGGCATAATGGGTCTCGACTTCAATCCAGTTGCGCAAGGCGTGCCATTCGGGACTGTCGATTGGCGGCGCCACATAATCCCGGCACGGGCCGTAGCTGGTCGTGCACCCCGCTTCCCGATAGGCGGCATCGATGGCGGGCTGGTCGAACTGTTCGCGCGCCCACTGGCCCAATGGCCCCGACGGAAGGCCAGTCGCAGGGTCGCTCGCGACCGGGACCG
Organism: Alphaproteobacteria bacterium; assembly: GCA_027484265.1. Taxonomy (GTDB): domain Bacteria; phylum Pseudomonadota; class Alphaproteobacteria; order Caulobacterales; family Aquidulcibacteraceae; genus JAIXTH01. Next base: position 9,928 of record JAIXTH010000256.1, on the reverse strand, counting down.
TTATCCTGACCAGCGACAGCCGGAGCGTGTCGATATTCGGGGCCGGCCTGCCCGGGTACATCGATATGTTTTCGATCCGGGCAATCACAGCGTCGTCACGGCCAGCAGCCTGGCGGTACTCCATGATCGAAAAGCCGCCGGGGCCACGTTCGGCCTGGGGGGGAATGTATACAACCCACGACGAGCCGACCCGGATCGGCCTGCCGAAGCGGTCAGCCAGGCGCACGGCATGCAGAACGCGCGCCCAAACTTCCCAACTATGGGACCGCAGCTGGAATTCCGGATCCCTGAAGTCAGCGGGCGGGATGATGGTGGCTGCGGCCGGCGGTGGACTTGCCGCTGCCAGGGCCAGAACCATGGCGCCAGCAAGCCGGGCGCCGACAGAAGGGCGCGGTGCTGTCGGGGACGGTGACATGCGTGTCTCCGATTGCTGAATGGGCTGTTTGGTTGAGTCAGACAGGCCCGGCAAGGCAGAATTGTGGCCGCCCCATGCACGCTGGGCCGCGCGGGCCTCGCCGCGCCCATGGTGGAGGCGATTGGCGCGCACCAACTCAAGAAGAGGCCGCCGTTCGCTCGGGTCTCGCCAAGGAAAAGGGGGGCTGGCCACGCGCGTTGCCGCACGGTCAAGGCCGCGCGCTTCGGGTGGATCGCTGGACCGCGCGGCTCCTGCCGCGCATCGCCCCCACCATGGGCGCGGCAGGAGCCGCGCGGTCCAGCGGGGCGTCTGCGAGCAAAGCCGCAAGCGACGGGGCGGAGCCGGACAACAGGTCTGCGCGGCGGCGGGGCACGCCAACCGCCGGGCGCTGCTGCAAGCAGCAGCGCTCCAGCGGACCACAGCTACGATCAGCCCGGGCTGACGATCACGAGCGCGATACCGAGGAAGGCGACGAAGCCGACGAGGTCGGTGACGAAGGTCACGAACACACTGGAACTGACGGCGGGGTCCTGGCCGAGGCGCTTGAGGCCGAGGGGGACGAGGATGCCCGCGAGCCCTGCAGCGGTGAAGTTCAGCATCACCGCCAGCACGATGGTCGCCGAGATACGCGGGTCGTGGAACCACACGAAAGTCGCCAGCCCCAGTGCGGCGGCCACGGCCAGGCCATTGAGCAGGCCCGTCATCGCCTCGCGCCCCACGATGCGCAGGGCATTGCCTGCGGTCACAGTCCGCGCCGCCAGTGACCGCACGGTCACCGCCAGGGTCTGGGTGCCGGCATTGCCGCCGAGCGACGCCACGATCGGCATCAGCACCGCCAGCGTCACCACTTCGGCCAGCAGATGCTCGAAGCGCGAGATGAAAAACGAGGCCGTGAGCGCGGTGCCGAGATTGACGGCCAGCCAGGGCAGGCGCGCCTTCACCCCGTCCCACACCGTATCGTCCGCCGAGGCCTCCGACACGCCGGCGAGCGCGAGCAGGTCTTCCTGGTTCTCTTCCTGGATCACCTGCACCATGTCATCGACGGTGATCATGCCGGTGATCTGCCCCGCCTCGTTCACCACGGGCGCGCTGATCAGGTGGTACTTCTGGAAGGCCAGCGCCACGTCCTCCTGGTCGGTCTCGGGCGAGACCAGCACCGGGGGCGGCTCCATCAGGTCGGCCAGCATGGTGGCGCGCGGCGCGCGCATCAGCTTCGACACCGACACCACCCCCACGGGGCGGAAGGCCGGATCGACGATATAGATCTCGAAGAACAGGTCCGGCAGGTCCTCGCCGGTGCGGCGCATGTGGTCGATGGTGCGGCCCACGTCCCAATGCTCGGGCGCCGCCACGAACTCGCGCTGCATCAGGCGCCCGGCGGTTTCCTCGTCGAAGGCAAGACCCGCCTCCACCGCCATGCGCATGTCATCGGAGGCACGGGCCAGCACTTCGGCCCGCTCCTGCGGCTCGAACTCGGCAATGATGGCGGTGGCGTCATCGGTGTCGAGATCATCGAGTGCCCGCGCCACCACGTCGGGCGGCAGGATGTCGAAGGCCAGCTCGCGCAGGTCCTCGCCCAGTTCCGCGAACACCTCGGGATCCAGCTCGCCGCCGATCAGCTGGAACACGGTGCGGGCGGTCTCGCGCGGGGCCGCAGCCAGGATGGCGGCGATGTCGGCGGGGTGCAGGTCAACCAGCTGGCGACGCAGCAGCGGCCGGTCATGGTCGCCGGCGGCGCCTATGACGATGGTCACCAGATGCGGATCGACCGCGGCCTGATGGGTGGCCTCACGCGGCGTGCGGACACGCGGCTCCAGCGGCTCGGAGGCGGGATCGGCCATGACTGCCATCTCCGATCATGGGATTGTCTCCGCCAGGCTGGATACAGACGGGACCGCTTGGCCCCCGGGTGAGGGTGGCGGCGGCGCCAGGGGTGGTAGGGTCCCTGACGGCCGCTGCACGGATCCGGATGGTGCGCACGAGAGGACTCGAACCTCCACGGGTCTCCCCACTAGCACCTCAAGCTAGCGCGTCTACCAGTTCCGCCACGAGCGCATCCGGAGGGGGGCTTCTAGAGGCACGCGGCGCCCCTGTGAAGCCCTGCCCTGTCACGCGATACAGGTGCCGCTCAGTGTCCGCCCCAGGCGCGCCGCTCGTCGAACGGGCGATGGCGCGGCAACGGCCTTGGCAGGCGCGAACGCGGGCCCGGCCGCTCGATCAGCTCGGCGTCCACGTCACGGCTGCCGCGGGCGCGCGGCTGCTCCGGCCTGTCGTCAGGCCGCCTCGATTTTGTCCACCAACCCATGGCAGGATCTCCGTCCCGTCCTCTTGATGGCAGACGTCTAGCATGGGGGTGCTTGCAGAAGTGCGAACGCGCGCCGGCTATTTCGACAGCGCCTCGCCCGGCGGCAGGCCCCGGGTGCGGGCATAGAACAGTGCGCCCGACAGCGCATCGCCTTCCGGCTCGGTCAGCCGCGCGCGCGTGACCGGCGGCAGCCAGGGCACGATCCGGGGCGCAAGCCCCCCCATCAGGCAGCAGGCCGGCGCCCCCTTGCGCAGCAGGGTCCGCACCATCCGGTCCACACCAGCCGCCGCCTCGCGGATGATCGGCTCGCCCACCGCATCGCCGCGCTCGGCATGCTCCACCACCAGCGGCGCCAGCGCCGCATAGTCGGTGGCCGTGGCCTTATCCATCCAGCCGATCAGCCTGGAGGCCGAGCCCGAAAAGCGGTCGAGAATCTCGCGGGTCAGCGGGGTCGGCGCCATCCGCCCGTCGCGCGACCACAAGGAGCGCTTCACGGCTTGGAGCCCCATGTCGGCGCCGGAGCCCTCGTCGGAGATCGGGAAACCATAGCCCCCCACCACGATGGTCTTCTCGCCCACCCGGCCAAAGCCGATGGAGCCGGTGCCGATGATGACGATGGCGCCGTCGCGGCCACTATGGGCACCGGCACAGGCGATGGCGGCGTCGCTGGCGAGGGCGAGGCTCGCGAACGGGAACGGATAGGCGCGCAGGCCCGCCAGCACCCCGCGCCGGTTCAGCCCGGCAATCCCGAGCCCCACCTGGACCTGAAAGCTGTCAGCGGGTGCCAGACCTGCATCGCGCACGGCCGCCGCTGCGGCGGCGGAAATCGCGGCAATGGCCTCGGGCAGACCGATGCGGGTGTTGGCCGGACCGGCCTCGCCGGTGCCGATCACGGTGCCGCTGGCGTCTACCAGCCGCGCACGGGTGTGGGTGCCGCCGGCATCGATGCCCATGGCAAGGCCCGCCGCAAGGGATGCCGTCTGGTTCTGATCCGTCATGGGGTGGGGGTAGCAGCGGGGCCGACCCCATGGCAACCACCTGACGTCAAACAGCTTCGTGAGATTGCACCGAAGCGGTCAGCTGGAAGCGGCCGCACCAGTGGCCCCTGCCCGCTCCAGTGTCACCAGGCTGAAACCGCAATCATCCCCCGGCCCGGCCGGCACATCCTCGCGCGCCACTTCCACCCAGACAGCAGGGTCGGGTTCGGGAAAGACCGCATCGCCCTCGGGCGCGAGGTCAACCCGCGTGAGATGGATGCGCCCCGCCAGCGGCAGCGCCTGGGCATAGATCTCTGCGCCGCCGATCACACAGACCTCGCCCACCCCGGCCTCGGCCGCCATCGCCCGCGCCGCCGCCAGCGCGGGATCAAGGCCGCTGAACACGCGGATGCCGGGCGCATCGAAGCCCACGTCGCGGCTGATCACCAGATTGGGCCGCCCCGGCAGCGGCCTGCCGATGGACTGGAAGGTCTTGCGGCCCATCAGGACGGGCTTGCCAAGGGTCAGGGCCTTGAAGCGTTTGAGATCGGACGGCAGCCGCCAGGGCAGCGCGCCGCCGCGTCCGATCACGCCATTGCGGGCTGCGGCCACCACCAGCGTGACCGGGATGGAGGCCATATCCATCGGGCCCGCGCCTATTGCTGCTGCTGTTGCTGCTGCTGGGCGGCCAGCAGCGGTGTGCGCACCAGATCGGCGGAGCGCTGGCGCGGCGGGCGCACCTCGCGCAGGAAGTCGCTGTCCTGCCAGGTCAGCCGCCCGCGTGACACCCGCACCGATACCTCCAGCGACGTCGCCGCCTCGCCCTGCAGCACGCCCCGGGTGGGCGGCACATCGGCATAGTCGCGCCCCACCGCCACCACGATGTGGCGGTCGCCGGTCAGCATGTGGTTGGTGGGGTCAAAGCCAACCCAGCCGATGGAAGGAATCAGACACTCGACCCAGGCGTGGGACGCATCCGGGGCAGACCGCTCCAGCGCCTCGTCCATCTGCCGCACCAGATAGCCCGACACATAGCGCGCCGGGATGCCCCACAGCCGCGCCACCGCGATCATGATATGGGCAAAGTCCTGGCACACGCCCTTGCGGGCCTCCAGCGCATGGTCGATCGGGCTGTCCACCTGGGTATAGCCCGGCACATAGTCGAACGCCTCGGCGATGGCGGTGTTGAGATCGCGCAGGCTCGACAGCGGGTCGGGTCCCCTGGCGAGACCCTGGCCTTCGAGGAAGGCGTGCAGCAGCGGGGTCGGCCCGGTAAAGCGCGAGGGCTGCAGGAAATCCCACCAGAAATTCCGCAGACTGTCACGCGACAGCGCATCCCAGTCGATGATGCTGGTGTGGTCCGGGATATGCGGCCCCGGGTCCAGCGACACCGAGGCCAGCGAGCGGATCACCAGCTCGCTGTGCGGCTCGGGCACATCGAAGTGATAGACCATGTTCCCCAGCCAGTCGCGGTAGCGGAACATCCGCGCCCGGGGCAGCGTGGCGATCTGGAAATTCACCAGCCGCTGGCGCGGCAGCTCGGCCGGCTGCAGCCACAGCTCCATCACGCTCTCGCGGACGGGCGCCGAGTAGGAATAGCGGGTCTCGTGGACGATATCGAACATGGCGCCGGATCAGACTGAAGGAACAGGGAGCAGCATCAGGCCACCGCAGTGCCGGGGGCACCCTGGAAGGAGATGGTGAAGAAGGTGGTGCGCACCGCATCATTGAGGTCGCTGGCGGCGGCGGCCACTTCCGCCAGCAGCTGGCGGCCATTGCGTCCGGTGACATCGCTGAGGGTGGCAAACTCCAGCCGCGCCTTCAGGAGCCCGGAGCGGCGCAGGCACCGCGCCCGCTCTGCCGCTGCCAGACCCACGCCGACCCGCTGGATGAACACGTCGATCTCGTCGGCGCAGAAGCGCAGCGAGCGCGGAAACTCGGGATCGAGCACCAGGAAGTCGGTCACCACCTCGCGGCGGAAATCGGCGGTCTTGACCCGCAGGAACGGCTCCATGCCGCACAGCATGCGCAGGCATTGCATCCAGCCATGCTCGCCCACCGAACCGGGCGGCTCGGCCATATGGATCTCCAGCACCCGCACCACCAGCTGGGCCCGCTCGAGCATCCGGCCCAGCGACAGGAAGCGGAAGCCCTCGCCGTGGCTCATGGTGCCCTCGACGATGCCCTTGACCGCATGCAGGTCGCCGATCACCTCCTGGAACACCCGGTCGGCCCGGGCGGCGAAGGTGTCGCTGGTGCCGGGTGTTTCGCGCAGGCGGAAATAGAGGCGGTTGAGCCGCTCCCACATCTCGGTGGTGATCTGGTCGCGCACCTGGCGGGCGTTCTCGCGGGCGCGGGCCACGCTGCTGTAGACCGAATCGGCATCCTCGCGGGAGAAGGTCAGCCGCCAAGCCTCCTCGATCGAGCCCGACTGGCCGATCAGCGGCGGGGCGCCCAGCGCCGTCATCGCCCGCACGGCGGCGCGCTCGGCCTCCTGCGAGCCCGCCTCCAGACCCGCCGAGAAGGTGATCTGCAGCAGACGGCAGGCGTGCTCGGCCCGCTCGCAATAGCGCCCCACCCAGAACAGGCTGTCGGCAACACGTGACAGCATCATGGCCGGCCCCTCCCGTCTCCGGACAGTACCCAGGTATCCTTCGAGCCCCCGCCTTGACTCGAATTCACCACCAACGAGCCCTTGCGCAGCGCGACCCGCGTGAGCGCGCCCGGCGTCAGCGTGGTCTTGGCGCCGCACAGGATGAAGGGTCGCAGGTCGACGTGGCGCGACTCCACCCGGCCGTTCACCAACGTGGGCGCGGTGGACAGCGAGATGGTGGGCTGGGCGATGTAATTGTCGGGGTCGGCCTTGATCTTGTCGGCAAACGCCTCGCGTTCGGCCTTGCTGGCGTGCGGGCCGATCAGCATGCCATAGCCGCCGCTCTCGCCCACCGCCTTCACCACCAGCTTGTCGAGATTGGCCAGCACATGCTGGCACTGGCTCTTCTCGCGGCACAGGAAGGTCTCGACGATGTCGAGGATCGGGTCCTGGTCCAGCAGGGTTTTGATGATCTGCGGCGTATAGGCATAGACCGCCTTGTCGTCGGCCACCCCGGCGCCCGGCGCATTGGCGATCACCACATTGCCGGCCCGGTAGGCGTTCATCAGCCCCGGCACCCCCAGCGCCGAATCCGGCCGGAACGCCAGCGGATCGAGGAACGCATCGTCCACCCGGCGATAGATCACATCCACCCGGCGCAGGCCCGAGGTGGTGCGCACGAACACCACATTGTCGTGCACCATCAGATCGCGTCCCTCCACCAGGGGCGTGCCCATCAGGCGGGCAAGGAAGGCGTGCTCGAAATAGGCCGAATTATAGACGCCAGGCGTCAGCACCACGACCTGCGGATCGGGCTGATACTCGCTGGCGAGGCTGCGCAACGTGTGCAGCAGGTCGTCGGGATAGCTCTCCACCGGGCGCACCTTGGCCGAGCGGTAGATGTCCGGGAAGGTGCGCTTCACCGCCTCGCGGTTGGCCAGCATGTAGGACACGCCGGAGGGAACCCGCAGATTGTCCTCCAGCACCACATAGTCGCCCGCCTCGTTGCGGATCACGTCGGTGCCGCAGATGTTCACATAGGCGCCGTGCGGCACTTCGATGCCGGCCATCTCGCGCATGTAGTTGGGCGAGCCCAGGATCAGCTCGCGCGGGACAAGACCATCGCGCATCAGCTGCTGGCGGCCATAGATGTCGCCCAGAAACAGGTTGATGGCTTCCAGGCGCTGCTTGAAGCCGCGCTCCAGCCGGTCCCACTCGGCGGCGGGCACGATGCGCGGCAGGATGTCGGTTGGGATGATCTTCTCGGTGGCGTCCTCATGGCCATAGACCGTGAAGGTCACGCCCTGGGTCATGAAGGTGTTCTCGACCTGCGCCTGCAGCGCCTCCAGCTGGCCTGACGGCGCGGCATCGATGCGAGCGGCCAGGCTCGCATAATGCGGCCGTACCTCGCCGCCGGCGGCGAACATCTCGTCATAGGCGCGCCCCAGCGCATAGTCCCCGAACGGGCCATCCGGCGGGAACACGCCCCCGGGGCCACTCACTGCGGACTTGTCTGCCGCGCCACGCGCCATACGCTCGCCTCCCTGCTGGCGCCAACCGTGCGGTGCCCGCGCGGCAAGTCAAGGCGGCTGCCCGCCCTCGCAGCAGCGATGCCTGTGTTTGCAGCAGCCGCCACCGGGCGATCCGGCTGCATCCGTGCTTCAAGCACGCAGCGAGCCGGGCTAGAGACGTGCCCATGACCGATACACTGCGCATCGCCTCGATCCAGGCCAACCCCACCGTTGGCGACATCCCCGGCAATCTGGCCCGCGCCCGCACGCTGCTGGCCGAGGTCGAAGCGGCGGGCGCGGATATCGCGCTGTTCCCCGAGCTGTTCCTGATCGGCTATCCGCCGGAGGATCTGGTGCTCAAGCCAGCGGCGGTGGCCGATTGTGCGGCCGCCCTCGAGGAGCTGGCGGCGGATACGGCGGGCCTGCAGGTCACGGCCATCATCGGGGCGCCGTGGCGCACGGACGATGGCCTGTTCAATGCTGTGTTCGTGCTGGCAGGCGGGCGGATCGAGGCGGTGCGGCTCAAGCACGCCCTGCCCAATTACGCCGTGTTCGACGAGAAGCGGGTGTTCACGCCGGGCCCGCTGCCCGCCCCGGTGACGATCAAGGGCGTGCCGGTTGGCATTCCTGTGTGCGAGGACATCTGGACCGCGCCGGTCTGCGACGCCCTGAAGGCTGCCGGGGCCGAGCTGCTGCTGGTGCCCAATGGCTCGCCGTTCCGTCGCACGGCCCACGCCGAGCGGCTGGCAACGGCGCGGGCGCGGGTGGCGCAGACCGGCCTGCCGCTCGTCTATCTCAACCAGGTGGGCGGGCAGGACGAGCTGTGCTTCGACGGTGCCTCCTTCGCGCTCTCCGCCAGTGGCGAGCTGGTGCAGACCCTGCCGCATTGCCGCGAGGCGGTGTCGGTGTCGGTGTGGCAGCGCGGGGCCGGCGGCGTGTGGGCCTGTGTGGAGGCCGAGCGGCACGCGCAGGACGCCGGCCTCGCCGCCGACTATGCGGCCATGGTGCTGTCGCTGCGGGACTATGTGAACAAGAACCGGTTCCCGGGGGTGATCCTCGGTCTGTCGGGCGGGATCGATTCGGCGCTGTCGGCTGCGGTGGCGGCCGATGCGCTGGGGCCGGAGCGGGTGCGCTGCGTGATGCTGCCGTCGCGCTATACCAGCCAGGACAGCCTGGATGATGCCGCTGCCTGTGCCCGGGCGCTCGGCGTACCCTACGAGACCATCGCGATCGAGCCTGCGGTGGAGGCGTTCGCTGCCATGCTGGCGCCGGCCTTTGCCGGTCGCGCGCCCGACACCACCGAGGAGAACATCCAGAGCCGCACCCGCGCTGTCGTGCTGATGGCGCTATCGAACAAGTTCGGACCGATGGTGCTGACCACCGGCAACAAGAGCGAGATGGCGGTGGGCTATGCCACCCTCTACGGCGACATGTGCGGCGGCTACAATGTGCTCAAGGACCTGTGGAAGATGGAGGTCTATGCCCTGTCGGCCTGGCGCAACGAGCATGTGCCAGCGGGCGGGCTTGGCCCCGCTGGCGAGGTGATCCCGGCGCGGATCATCTCCAAGGCACCCTCCGCCGAGCTGCGCGCCGACCAGACCGACCAGGACAGCCTGCCCCCCTACCCCGCCCTCGACGACATGCTGGCGGCCTTTGTCGATGCGGAAGAGGAGATCGAGGACGTGATCGCCCGCGGCCATGATCCCGAAACCGTCCAGCGCATCCAGAACCTGTTGTACCTCGCCGAATACAAGCGCCGCCAGGCCCCCCCCGGCGTCAAGATCGGCCCCCGCAACTTCGGTCGCGACCGCCGCTACCCGATCACAAACCGCTACCGCGACCGGTTGTAGGCCTGCCCCACCGCTGGACCGCGCGGCCTCAGCCGCGCCAGACCGCTGACAAAACCCTATTGAATCCGCGCGACACGACTGTTCAACCCGCTGGAGCGCAGTTGCTTGCACCTGCGCTCCAGTGGTTCGCTCGGTACTTGGCGGTGAACGGAGAGGGCCTCCGCCCGCCCTTTTTCCCCGATGCACCCGCCGCTGCCAGCGTGGATCGCAGGCGTGCCGTCCGGTTTCAAGGACGCCCTGCGGGCGCCGCAAGCGGTGCTTCGCATCCTTGAGACCG
>JAIXTH010000128.1 GCA_027484265.1 Alphaproteobacteria bacterium | reverse complement strand
GGATGAACAACACGATCCCGATCCAGACCGACTTGCCCAGCGGGCCGGTACGGCTGTTCTGCAGGATGCTGATCCCCGCCCACAGGGCCAGCAACAGGGCAAAGATGAAGCCGAAGCCCCGAGGCTGCGACCAGTCCTGTCCGAACCTCCTCTGTCGCGCCGGCACGCCAAACCGTGCGGTCCATGCTATCGGCACCGGCAACACCCGCTGCATGATGTGCCTGCATGACCAATCCGCGATCCATTGCCCTCGAGCCCGGCCCCGCCAGACCGCCGGGCGCCGTCGAGGCCGTGACTTTCGGATGCCGCCTCAATGCCACCGAGTCCGAGGCGATGAAGGCGATGGCGGAGGCGGCCGGTCTGCGCGATGCGGTGATCGTCAACACCTGCGCGGTCACGGGCGAGGCCGTGCGGCAGGCGCGCCAGTCGATCCGGCGGATCCGGCGCGAACGGCCGGGCGCGCACATCCTGGTCACGGGCTGCGCGGCCCAGATCGACCCGGCCATGTTCGCCGCCATGCCCGAGGTGGACCAGGTGCTGGGCAACAGCTGGAAGGAGCGACCCCGGGCCTGGGAAGCGCTGGCCCCCCGCATCGGCGCTCCGCCGCCGGCCAGGGTCCTGGTGGACGACATCATGGCCGCCCATACCACCACCGGGCAGCTGATCGACGGGCTCGAAAACCGGGTGCGGGGCACGGTGCAGGTCCAGACCGGCTGCGACCACCGCTGTACCTTCTGTGTGATCCCCTTTGGGCGTGGCAATTCCCGCTCGGTGCCGGCAGGGGAAGTGGTGGCCGCCGTGCGCCGGATGGTGGAGGCAGGGGTGCCCGAAGTGGTGCTGACGGGTGTGGACCTCACCTCCTGGGGCGCCGACCTGCCCGGCGCGCCGAAGCTGGGTGATCTGGTGCAACGGGTGCTGCGACTGGTGCCGGAGCTGGGGCGGCTGCGGCTGTCGTCGATCGATGCGATCGAGATCGACCCGCTGCTGGAAGAGCTGGTGGTGGGGGAGGCGCGGGTGATGCCGCATCTGCACCTGTCGCTGCAGCACGGCGACGACCTGATCCTCAAGCGGATGAAGCGGCGCCACAGCCGGGCGCAGGCGCTGGACTTGATGGCCCGGTTGCGGGCACACCGGCCGGAGATCACGTTCGGCGCCGATCTGATCGCCGGGTTTCCCACAGAGACGGAAGCCGCCTTCGAGGCCACCCTGTCGCTGATCGAGGAGGCGGGCCTTGCCTTCGTGCATGCCTTCAGCTTCTCGCCCCGCCCCGGCACACCGGCGGCCCGGATGCCGCAGCTGCCACCCGCTGTGATCAAGGCCCGTGCCGCACGCCTGCGCGCAGCGGCAGCCGAGGCCCTGGCCCGCCACCTCGCAAGCCATGTCGGCACGCATCAGCACGTGCTGATGGAGCGCGGCGGGATCGGCCGCCTTGGTGGATTTACACCAGTGCGGGTGCGGGCCACCGAGCCCGACGACGCCGCGCCGGGCAGGCTGGTGCAGGTGTGGATCCACGGCCATGACGGCACCCACCTCCTGGCTGACGCACCGGCCAGCGGCGCTCACGACAGTGTAACCGGCAGCCCCCCGCCCTCTTAACGCCACACTAACCCTGTTGGGCGGAAGAGGGGGATGGACTGGGACAACCACGACCCGGAGACTGAACCCATGCGTCTGACAAAAGCCCTGCCGCTCGCCGCAGCAGCCGCTGCCCTGCTCGGCGCCATTGCCGCCCCTGCCCTGGCCGCACAGCCCGACCCCGGCAGCGCGCCGGCCGATACCAGCCAGCCCGCCAGCACCGAGGGCGGATCCACTTTCAGCCAGGACGAAGTGGTGGTGGCTGCCTCCAACTTCTTCGGCGTCGCCTCCAGTCGTGTGGCCGGCGCCGTCGAGCGGATCTTTGCCGAACAGGGCGAGCCGGTGGGTTACATCCAGGGCTCCGAGATTGCCGGCGCGATCGGCGCTGGTGTGCGCTATGGCAAGGGCACGCTGGTGATGCGCACGGGCGAGGAACGCGAAGTGTTCTGGCAGGGTCCGTCGATCGGCTTCGACACGGGCGGCAATGCCAGCCGGGTGTTCACGCTGGTGTATGATCTGGGCAACCCCGACGGCATCTATCGCCGCTATCCGGGCGTCGAAGGTGCGGCCTTCTTCGTTGCCGGCATCTCGGTCACCTACCAGCGTGCTGAAGGCGTGACCCTCGCCCCGATGCGCACCGGCGTTGGCCTGCGCGCAGGCGTGAACGCCGGCTACACCGCCTACTCAGCCGAGCGCCGCTGGCTGCCCTTCTAGGCGGACAGCAGGCCGGCCAGAGCGCAGCTGGTTGCAGCTGCGCTCTCTTTTAGCGTTTCAGATCAGGGCTTTGCAGCGTCCACCGCTGCCTGCCGCCGTGCTTCCTGGATCACATAGGCGCGGGCGTTCTCGACGTCGGCCTCGGTGATCCACTGCTTGAAGCTGACCATGCCGCGGCTGGCGGCTGCGCCGTCCCAGACCACTGACCGCCAGCTGGCGGCATCGCGGGTGATCGGCGAGCGGCGCAGGTCGGGCAAGAGGCCGCCGACCGCACTGGCGCCGTGACAGACCTGACAGTGGCGCATGTAGACACCAAAGCCCGCTGCCGGGTCTCCCGTGGTGGTCACACCGGCCAGATCGATCGGCAGCGGCTCGGGCAGGTCATAGGCAGTGGCTGTTGCGGTCCCGCCGATCTTGAACACCATCAGGCGACCCTTGAGGCTGACCGGGCGGTCGGGCGCGGCAATCGGCGCGGCAATGATCGCCCCGCCATAGCCCACCATCACCGCCACATACTGATCATTGCCCACCTGGTAGGTCATGGGTGCGGCGACGATGCCGTTCTGGGTCTGATACTCCCACACCTTCTCGCCAGTGGCTGCATTGAAGGCCTGGAACTGGCCCTCGGCCGTGCCCTGGAACACCAGCCCGCCGGCCGTGGCAAGGATGCCGCCGTTCCACGGGAAGGCCCGGTCCACGCTCCAGCGCGCCTTGCCGGCCACCGGATCCCACGCCACCAGCTGGCCCCGCAGCATGGCCCGCAGGCCCTGACGCTGGGCCTCGTCATCGGGCAGCGCACCCAGCGCCATGCCGGTGCCCGTGTTCCAGGCGCCGGGGTTGAACGGCTCGCCCGTCGGGTCGTTGCCATAGGCCGACGGCACCAACATCGTGGGGATGTAGACCAGCTTCTCTGCCGCGCTCCAGGCCATCGGATGCCAGTTGTGCACCCCGAACGGCCCCGGGAACAGCAGCGCGGGGGCTGCCTTGTAGCGGGCGGACGGGTTCTCCACCGGGCGCCCGGTGGCGAGGTCCACGCCGGACGCCCAGGCCACCGGCATGCCCGGCGGCGTCGCGGCCTCGGGCGCCATTGGATAGACCGGATTGGCCGACAGCAGCTTGCCGGTCTCGCGGTCCAGCACATAGAAGAAGCCGTTCTTCGGCAGCTGCATGATCACCTTGCGGGTGACCCCCTCGATCGGCAGCTCGGCCAGCATCAGATGCTGGGTGGCGGTGAAGTCCCAGGTATCGCCGGGCGTGGTCTGATAGTGCCACTTGTAATCGCCCGTGTCGGGGTCAACGGCCACGATGGACGAGATGAAGAGGTTGTCGCCCTCGCCGCCCGAGCGTTGCTGGTGGTTCCAGGGATTGCCGTTGCCCACCCCGAAATACAGCATGTCGAGTTCGGGATCATAGGCCATGGCGTCCCAGACCGTTCCGCCACCGCCGCTCTGCTTCCAGGTGCCATCGCTCCAGGTTGGCCCGGCCAGCTCGGCCAGTACCGCATCCGAGGCGGCATTGTCGGCCCGGCCCTCCGGGTTGGGCGTGGTGTAGAACCGCCAGGCGAGCTCCCCGCTGCCGGCGTCATAGGCCGACAGATAACCACGCACCCCCAGCTCGGCCCCGCCATTGCCGATCAGCACCTTGCCCTTCACCACGCGCGGCGCGCCGGTGATCGTGTAGGGCTTGGACTGGTCCACCGTGACCACCGACCACAGCTCGGCTCCGGTGTCGGCATCCAGCGCGACAAGCCGCCCGTCCAGGGTGCCGACGAACACCTTGCCCTCCCAGACCGCAACGCCGCGATTGACCACATCGCAGCAGGCCTTGTGCGCCGTCTCGCCCGGGACCTTGGGGTCATAGCTCCATTTCAGCGCACCCGTGGCTGCATCGAACGCATGCACCATCGACCAGGAGGTGGTGGTGTAGAGCGTGCCATCCACCACCACCGGCGTGGCCTGGTGACCCCGGTCAGTCTCGAACTCGTGGTACCAGGCCAGCCCCAGCTGCGAGACAGTCTCGAGGTTCACCTGATCGAGCGGGCTGTGACGCTGCTCGGAATAGGTGCGGCCATAGTTCATCCAGTTGGCGCCGTCGGTTTCGGCGGCGGTGAGACGCTCGGCATTGACCTGGGCTGCGGTGGTGCTGCCGCCCTGTGGCTGGCAGCCAGCCGCCAGGACGAGTGCCGCGGCCATGGCGGCAAGGGCGCTGATGCGCATCGGTGTCCTCCCTGCGGGCTGGCGCGGTCTGTTCGCCGCACTCTGGTGCCCGTCGGTGTGCAGGATTGCGCAGGCTCGCCGGTCGGGCAATCGGAAAAACGCGCTGGCCGGGCGCGGGGTGCAGCGGCTTAACCGCTCCTTGAGGCGCTCTGGGCCATACCGGCGCCAGCATGAGCAGCACGCCAGTCGCCCCCGCCTCCACCGCAGCCAGCGGCCCGACCCCCGGCCTGCAGGAAACAGCACGCTCCGGCCTGGCGTTCGTGGTGATCGGTGGCGGCGCGGCCGCACTGTTCATCGTCCTCAGCACCTTTGTCCTCGGGCTCGACACCGGCATCCCGCGCTGGCTGGCGAGTACCGCCTGCTATGGGCTGCTGGTGGTGCCCGTGTATCTGCTGCACCACCGCTTCACCTTCCGCTCCAGCGTGCCCCATGCGGTGGCCCTGCCCAAATACATGGCGACCCAGGCAATGGCTGTCGTGGTCTCAGCGGCGATGGCAATCCCGGTCTACCACCTCCTCCACCTCGCCCCCCTGCCCGGCTCGATCCTCGTCACCGGCCTGACCTCGGTGGGCAGCTATGTGGTCCTGCGGGTATGGACGTTTCGGTAGATGCTGGCCTGCCACTCAAACACGGACTACAGAGTGGGATGCACGACGATCAGCCCTCGCCGCCCGTTCTCGACGGCTGGGCACTGGCGCTCGCTCGCGTCGAGGGTATTGCCTATTCGGCGGAGGAAGAAGCGTTTCTCTCCGCACTTGCTCTGATGCCATTGTCCTCTGATGAGCGGGCGCAGGCAGCACTGTCCTATCTTGGATATGGAACAGCCAGCGGATGAGGGCATAGATGGCGCTGCGCGAGACTTGCTGGATAATCGACTACGCGACACTGGAAACAGACACCTTTCTCGCGGCGATGATCGAAGCTTTTCAGGCCGATGATTTCGCGCCGGGCCAGATGGTGCTGAGCGGAGCAATCACATCAGCCGGTGAACAGTCCGTCGGCCTGATGAGGCCCCAACGATAGGCGCCCCATCAGGTCCATCGGCGTCTCAGAACCGCAACACCTTCACGTACCGCACCTGCGGCAGCTCGCGCAGGCGGGCCTGCAGGTTCTGGGGGACGTCCTGGTCGATGCCCACGAGGGCCACCGCATCCTCGCCTTCGCCCGTGCGGCCGAGATTGAAGGTGGCGATGTTGATGCCAGCCTCCGCCAGCATCGTGCCCAGCGCGCCGATGAAGCCCGGCTTGTCGGAGTTGTTGACGAACAGCATGGTCGGCAGGAACGCGGCCTCCAGCGCCATGCCCTTCACTTCCACGATCCGCGGCTGGCCGCCGATCACCGCCCCGGCCAGCGTGCGCCAGCGCCCGCCGGTCTGGACCTTGATGCGCACCAGGCTGTCGAAGGTGGGCGACAGGTCGCGCTTGCTTTCCGAGAACGGCGTGCCGCGCTCCTTCAGGATCGTTGGCGCCGAGACCATGTTGATATCGGCCAGCAGCGGCTTGAGGATGCCGGCCAGAATGGTGGCGGTCATCGGACGGGTGTTGAGACCGGCCACGTCACCCTCATACTCGATCTCGACCGCTTCCAGCCCGTCATCCGCAATCTGGCCGGCAAAGGCGCCGAGCTTCTCTGCCAGCGCCACGAACGGCCGCAGACGCGGGGCCTCCTCCGCCGTGATGGAGGCCGTGTTGAGCGCGTTGGTGACGGCGCCGGTGAGGATATAGTCGGCGATCTGCTCGGCCACCTGCAGGGCGACGTTTTCCTGCGCTTCGGTGGTGCTGGCGCCGAGGTGCGGCGTGGCGGTGAAGTTGGGCTTGCCGAACAGCACGTTCTCCTTGGCGGGCTCTTCCTTGAACACGTCGAACGCCGCAGCGCCGATGTGACCGCTGTCCAGCAAATCGGCTACCGCAGCCTCGTCCACCAGACCGCCGCGGGCGCAGTTCACCAGCAGCAGGCCCTTGCGGGTCTTCATCAGGTTCTCGCGCGACAGGATGTTGCGGGTGGCATCGGTGAGCGGCACGTGCAGGGTGATCGCATCGGCCCGGGCCAGCAGCTCATCGAGCTCGACCTTCTCCACCCCCAGCTCCACAGCCCGGTCCGGGCTGAGGAACGGGTCATAGGCCACCACCTTCATCCGCAGGCCCAGGGCGCGGTCGGCCACGATCGAGCCGATATTGCCACAGCCGATCAGGCCCAGGGTCTTGGCAGTCAGCTCGACGCCATTGAAGCGGTTCTTCTCCCACTTCCCGGCCTGGGTGGAGGCATCGGCCGCGCCGATCTGGCGGGCAGCGGCAAACAGCAGGGCGATGGCATGTTCGGCCGTGGTGATGGCATTGCCGAACGGCGTATTCATCACGATCACGCCCCGGGCCGTGGCCGCCGGGATATCAACATTGTCAACACCGATACCGGCCCGGCCGATCACCTTCAGCTGGGTGGCGGCGGCCAGCACATCCTTGTCGACCTTGGTGGCCGAGCGGATGGCAAGGCCCGCATAGTCGCCGATGCAGGCGATCAGCTCGTCCTTGGACATGCCCGGCTTGTAGTCCACGGCCACGCCGCGCCGGGTGAAGATATCGATCGCCGCCTGGCTGATCTTGTCGCTGATGAGAACACGGGGAGCGGTCATGGGTTTGGTCCTTGCTGCCAGATCTGGCGGGTCAGCTGGTGGACGGCACACAGGTCGTCGCCGAACTGACGGGTTTCGAGAAAGGTGAAGCCGAGGCGCCGGTAGAAGGTGATCGCGTCGGCATTGGTGGTGATGGGATCGATCAGGATGGTGTGGATCGCGGGGTCTTCGAAGCAGCGGGCGATGGCGAGCTCCATCATCGCCCGCCCATGCCCCTGTCCCCGCAGGTCCAGCTCGCCGATCCAGATGTCGATGGCCAGGAAGCCCGGTTGCGGCCCGCCCCAGTAACGGGACTCGTCCCGCACCAGATCGGTGATCTGGATGAAGCCGATGGGGCGGCCATCCAGTTCCGCGACCAGATTCTCGAGCCCTGCCGTGGCCAGCGTCTGCTCCCAACCCCAGTCGTCATTGGGGTCGGAAGCAGCCACAACAGGCTCGTCATCCCAGGCTTCCAGCAGCGGGATGTCGTCCGGCGTGGCGGGACGCAGGGTGATCATGGCGGCCTCCCGGTTTCGGGCGAGCGGGCGGGCGAACGGTCAGGCCGGCTGCAGGTCGGCAGCCAGAGTCGCGAACGCCCAGTCCAGCCACGGGGTCAGCGCGGCAAGGTCGGATGCCTCCACCGTCGCCCCGCACCAGATCCGTAGACCCGGAGGCGCCGCGCGATAGGACGCCGCATCCAGGGCCACGCCTTCCTTGTCCAGCAGGCCGGCCAGCTTCTTGGCAAACTCGGCCTGCCCGGCCTCGTCCAGTGCGGTCACGCGCGGATCGACCACCTTGAGACAGACCGAGGTGTTGGAACGGGTGGCCGGCGTAGCCGCCAGGAAATCGACCCAGCGGGTCTTCGCCACCCAGTTGGCCAGCACCGCCAGATTGGCGTCGGCGCGGGCGACCAGACCGGCATTGCCACCGAGGCCCTCGGCCCAGGTAAGGGCGTCGATATAGTCTTCCAGAGCCAGCATCGAGGGCGTGTTGATGGTCTCGCCCTCGAAGATACCCTCCTCCAGCTTGCCGGCCTTGGTCATGCGGAACAGCTTGGGCATCGGCCAGGGCGGAGAATAGCTCTCCAGCCGGGCCACGGCGCGCGGGCCGAGGATCAGCATGCCGTGCGCACCCTCCCCGCCCAGCACCTTCTGCCAGGAATAGGTCACCACATCGAGCTTGGACCAGTCCAGCTCCTGGGCGAACACCGCCGAGGTGGCGTCGCAGATGGTGATGCCTTCGCGGTCGTCGGCAATCCAGTCTGCGTCGGGCACGCGCACGCCCGAGGTGGTGCCGTTCCAGGTGAAGACCACGTCCTGGGTCCTGGTATCGACCGCCGCGAGGTCCGGCAGCAGGCCATAGCCTGCCTTCACCACGGTGGGTTCGATCCGGAGCTGCTTGACCGCGTCGGTGACCCAGTCCTCGCCAAAGCTCTCCCACGCCAGCACGGTCACGGGCCGGGCGCCGAGCATCGACCACATCGCCATCTCGACCGCACCGGTATCGGAGCCGGCCACAATGCCAATGCGATAATCATCGGGAACGCCCAGCACCTTGCGCGTCAGGTCGATCGCCAGCTTCAGGCGCGCCTTGCCAGGTTTGGAGCGGTGGGAGCGTCCAAGGACCGCGCCCGAAAGCGCATCAAGGGTCCAGCCGGGACGCTTCTTGGTGGGGCCCGACGAAAAGCGGGCATCCGCCGGACGCACGTCCGGCTTGGTAGTTGTCTGAGTCACGATGTACTCCCATCCTTTCAGATGAGCGCCCGCCGTTGGGAGCGGGTGGCCCGCTGACCGCTCAACAGGATTGCGCGGCGGATTGCAAGCGCCATCTGTGCACATGGCAGCTGTCCTGCGGACTGGTTGCCGGACATCTGGACAGCGCATAACTGGCCGCCAACAACGGAAGGAAACAGCAACGTGACCGATATCGCCTCCTCCGGCCGCTTCGAGGGCAGGACGCATCTGTTGCCGGTGCGGGTCTATTATGAGGATACCGACCTGTCGGGAGTGGTGTATCACGCCGGGTATCTGCGGTTCCTCGAGCGGGGGCGGAGCGACTTCCTGCGGTGTGTGGGGGTGCATCATGCGGCGCTGCTGGAGCAGCAGCTGGCGTTTGCGGTGACCGCGATCACTGTGAAGTTCGCGCAGGCGGCGCGGATCGATGATGCGCTGGTGGTGCAGACCCGCTTCACCCATGTGGCGGGTGTGCGGATGTTCGTGGCACAGGAGGTGCTGCGCGACGGCAGGCTGCTGACATCGGCGCAGGTGGAGGCGGTCACCATCGGCCTCGACGGGCGGCCGAAGCGGCTGCCGCTCGAGGTGCGTGGCAAGCTGGAGCCATGGCTCTCAGGTGTAGATAATCAGCACACGGCGTAGTCTGGCAGTCGGGCGCCTCATGCGCTCAAACCCTGCCCCAAAGTCTGCCACAGCACCACGGCGCCCCAGTGCAGCACCATGGCGGTCCACAGCGTGCCTGACTGCCAGCGCAGCGCGGTGCAGGCGATCCCTAGCAGCGTGGTCATCGCCAGGAACGCCGGCTCGAAGAACAGAGTGCGATCCGGCGCAAAGGTGAGGGTCTGGAGCGGGTGCCAGAGCACATAGGCCAGCAGCGACACCCCCGCCCAGACCAGCCGGGCGCGCGTCTCCCGCCCCCGCATCAGCACACCGCGAAAGCCAAGCTCCTCGCCCAGAGCCGGGATGACCACGGCAATCACCGCAAAGACAAGCGCTTGCGGCAGGTCCATCGGGTCCCAGCGCACCAGTCCGCTGCCCAGCCCGATCCACAGCGCCGGCACCGCATAAAGCGGCGCCACCCAGGCCAGCACCAGCCAGTCGCGCCGCCCCGGAACGGCAAAGAGGGCGCGCAGCCGCACGCCCTCTTCCCGCAGCCACTGCATCGGCAGCGCCATCAGTCCATCAGCTGCTGGCTGAGATACGTGAACTCCAGCGCCCGGCGCCGTGCCCCTTCCACCAAATTGGCGGCAGCCGAGTGGCCGCCGTCGATGTTCTCGTAATAGAGGAACGGCATGCCTAGCTCTTCCATCCGCGCGGCAAACTTGCGGGCATGGGCCGGGTGCACACGGTCGTCCTTGGTGGAGGTCACGAAGAACGGCTTGGGCATGTCCGGACGTGCACGGAGGTTCTGGTACGGGCTGATCCGCTCGAGGAATGGACGCTCGGCAGGATTGTCCGGATCGCCATACTCGTCCACCCACGAGGCCCCCGCCAGCAGCCGGTCATAGCGCAGCATGTCGAGCAGCGGCACCTGGACCACCACGGCATTGAACAGGTCGGGCCGCTGGGTCAGCATCACGCCCATCAGCAAACCGCCATTCGAGCCACCCATCGCACCGAGGCGGCGCGGCGAGGTGATGCGCTTGCGGATCAGATCCTCGGCCACGCCGATGAAGTCGTCAAAGATCACCTGGCGGTTGCCCTTCAGGCCGGCCTGGTGCCACTCCGGGCCGAACTCGCCACCGCCGCGGATGTTGGCCAGCACATAGGCGCCGCCGCGCTCGAGCCACATCTTGCCGACATAGGACCCGTAGGTCGGCAGCATCGGAATCTCGAAGCCACCATAACCATACAGCAGGGTCGGGGTCTCACTGTTCAGGGTCAGGCCCTTCTTGTGCACGACGAAGTAGGGAACCTTCGTGCCGTCCTTCGAAGTCGCCTCATACTGGTGGACCTCCAGGTTCGAGGCATCGAAGCGGGCGGGCTGGGCCTGCACGGTCTGCGGCGCATCCGCCGGGGTCTGCGCCATCAGGATCGAGGGCGGGGTGATCATGTCGTTGTAGGAGAAGAACGACCGGTCCGACCGGACATCCACATCGGCCACGCTGGCCACCCCGTTCTCGGGCAGGGCCACCCGCTGGTGGGTCCAGCGGCCATCGGCCCCCAGCGTATAGCGCCGCACCTCGGACTTCACGTTCCGGGTCAGCGACACATACAGCCCGGTCTGCGACAGCGACGCGCCCTGCAGCGCCTCGCGGGGGCCAGGCGCATAGATCACGCGGTAGTCCACGGTGCCCGATGCGGCCAGCATCTGCGCCAGCGGTGCCACCACCAGCGAGCCGGTGGGGATCGCCCTGCCGCCAGCCGGGGTCCAGGCTTCCTGGGTCGAGAAGTACACGAGCCCGCCCCGGATCCCGACAATCGAGTGCTTGCTGGGCAACGGCAGCTTCACCACGCTGCCGTCAGGCTTGAGATAGTGGGTCTCGGACGTGAAGAAGGTGGGCGAGCGGTAGAACAGGGTGTGGAACCGCTCACCGTCATCGATCCGGTAGGCCCCCGCCGACACATCCGACGGCTCGCCCCGGAACACTTCCACCGCCTCACCGAGGGCCTGCCCCCGATCCAGCCGCTTGACGATATAGGGATAGCCGCTCTCGGTCATGGTGCCCGGACCCCAGTCGGTGCCCAGCAGGATCGAATCGGCATCTTCCCAGGTGCTGTTCGACTTGGCCTCGGGCACGCTGAAGCCACCGTCCACGAAGGTGCGGGTGCGCAGGTCGAACTCGCGCAGCACATTGGCGTCCTTGCCGCCATCGGACAGGCGCACGAGGCAGCGGCCGTTCCAGTAATCCACCGGCCGGTCGCAGGACGCGCCCTGGAACACCCAGTTCTTGCCTTCGGCCCGGGCCAGCGCATCCACGTCGAGCACCGTCTCCCACTGCGGGGTTCCACCGCGCCAGCTGTCGAACTGCGCCCGTCGCCAGATGCCGCGCACATGGGTGGCATCCTGCCAGAAGTTGGTGACGAAGCCTTCGACATAGCCGCCGAAGGTCAGCCGGTCGGTGGCGCGCACGATGGCCAGGGCATCCTCGTTCAGCCCAGCATAGCGTGGATCGGCCTCCAGATGCGCCAGCGAACGCTGGTTCTGGGCCCGGACCCAGGTCAGGGCCCGCTCGCCCTCCACCTCTTCCATGAACAGGTACTTGTCCTCGAAGGCAGCGGTGGCCTGGCCGGGGGCAATTGCCGAGGCGGTGCTGTCGGAAGCGGTACTGGCAGGCGAGGCACAGGCGGTCATGAGGGCAAATCCCGACAGGGTGAGAGCAAGAAGGCGGCGGTTGCGCATGGCGGGCTCCAGGGGAAACGGATTGTCCAGTCCCCTGCCCCGCCTTGATGCCGCGCGCAATGCACCCGTGCGTGAAGGCTGGAGGGTCTGGCAGTCAGACAGCGCCGGCGGACAGCCTGCCCCGCAGTTGCACGCCCTGCGGTATCCAGCTGGCCAAAGTCAGCTGTAATGGATCGGGTTGGCGAGAAATCCAGATTTCAATTCAGAACACTAGCCATCCCCTCACATTGCTGTTATGCGCCTCACAGGGACGTTATCGACGGCTGGCATGGCCCGGCTTCGGAAGGGGAATGACATCATGAAGAGGCTCGCGCTGTTGGTTGGTATCGCGGCTGTCGCCAGTCCCGCCTATGCTCAGAATGCGGGACTGCCCCCGAGCTTCGGGGAGATCACGCTGGTGGGCGGTTTCACCCCCGATCCCAGTACGGTGGGCATCATCGCCGGTGGACCGATCGACGTCAGCCAGGGCGAGACTGGCGCGGCGGGCTGTTTGGGCATGATCGCCGAAGCGCCGGACTATCGCCTCAACTTCACCCCCGGCGGCCTGCCGCTCAACATCTTCGTCGAGTCGGCGGGGGACCTGACCCTTGTGGTGAACCTGCCGGATGGCAGCTGGGCCTGCAATGACGACGCTCATGGCTTCAATCCCGCACTGACGTTCGAGAACCCGATGGAAGGTCAGTACGACATCTGGGTTGGCCTGATCGACGGCGACAGCGCGGCCGGGCTGAGTTTCTCCGAGATCATGACCACCACCGGGGCGGACGTCGTGGATAACGGCGACGGCGATAGCGATGGCGGCTCAGGCCTCGACCTGTCGGCCGAGCCGACCTTCGGCACCTTGAACCTGCAGGCTGGCTTCACGCCTGATCCGCAGATGGTGGAGTTGATCGCCGGTGGCGACGTCGATGCCTCAAGCCTGGGCGGCTCCTGCATCGGCTGGGCGGCCGCTGCACCGGAT
>JAIXTH010000123.1 GCA_027484265.1 Alphaproteobacteria bacterium | reverse complement strand
GCGCAGGCCACGTCGGTGCTGGCGTCGCGGGCGCGGGGTGCCGGTCTGGCACGCGCCGCGATACGGGTTGGCTGGATGGGGCTGGCGCTGGGTGCAGTGTGGGGACTGGTGACCGGACTGATCGGCTTTGTGGCTGCAAGGCCGATTGCCGGCCTGTTCACCGCCGACCCTGAGGTGGCGGCAGCCGGTGCGGCACTGCTGGCAGCCTGGATCATGGTGACGGTAACTGACTATACCCAGGTGATCCTGGCCGAGGCGATGCGGGCGCTGGGCGCTGCCTGGTTTCCCACCGTCAGTCACCTGGGATCCTACATCTGCGTGATGATCCCGCTGGGCTGGCTGCTCTGCGTGCATTTCGACCGTGGCGCCTGGGGCCTGATGGAGGCTGTGGCTGTGGCCAGTCTGGTTTCCCTGTTGCTTCTGTCCGCCCGCTGGGCTTTGCTGGTGCGGTCGCTGACCGGGGCATCAGTTCCCGGCGGCGCGGTGGGGCAAGACAGTGGCAAGAAAGCCGTTCCGGCACACACCTGACAGGGGAAATCCGGCATCGCGTTTGCGCGTGCAGGGCGAGACGTCCCGCTTCGGGACATCGCCGGAGCTTGTCCAGATGCTGCGCACCTATGGCCGCCAATCGGTCCGTTCCGCGGGCGCCACCGTCGTGCTGGCCCTCGCCGGGCTCACCACCGGGCTCATCCCGCTGGCGCTGCTGGCAGTCTTCGCGCCGCACCAGCCGCCGGGCGATCTGACCTTCATGGCCTGCGCCATCCTGGCCGGTGGCACGGTCGGCTGGCTGACCCGCCGCACCTGATCCGGCCCGCCTGATCTACTGGCGTGGAGGCGGCGGCTCGGGAGCCGGCAGGCACATCCCGCCCGTCCGGGCACCGGGCGAGTTGGGCGGACAGGGCACCATGGGCTCGGCCCGGCCCGGCGGCGGCCGCGTGAAGCCCTCCGGAGCGGGTACCGCGATCGGCGGACTGCCAGCCCGCCCCCCTTCCAGCGGCTCCCAGTCGGGGCAGTCGGGAGGCCGGTCCTGACCCAGGCGGTTGCAGCGCGCATCCCGGGCCATCCGGCCAGCCAGCCCAGTCCCCTGCCCCTCCGGAAATCCAGGGCTGCGCACAGCCGGTCCGCCCGGTGCGCGCGGCAGCCCCCCGCCCGCGCCAGCCTGCCCGCCAGCCTGTCCGCCTGCAGGCCCACCTGCGGGCCCAGCAGGCGCACCGCCGCCACCACCCGCCAGACCACCCGCACCGGGCGGGCCTCCGGTACCAGCCCGGCCGGAACTGTCCCCGCCACCGGGCGCCGCCGGTACAATCGCCCCGCTGACAGTCGCGCTGGTCCCGGCACCGGCGGGGCTGGCTGCCGCGGCAGCCTCGCTGCTGGCCGGGCGCGCGCCATCAGGACGCGCGGGCGGCGCCGCAGCCTGACGGGCCTGCTCGCGCCGCCGCAGCTCTTCGGCGGACAGTTGCGGGGCCGGTGCCGGGGATGGGGCGGCAAGGCGTGGTGCAGGTGTCACCGCACCAGCGGGCGGTGCAGGCAGAGCGGGTGGCGCAGCAACGGGCGCAGCAACCGGTGACGGAACCGGCATCGGGGCGCCCGGCCCCGGCTGACGGGGCAGCGGCACGGCAGCGGGCGCCGCCGCCGCACCCGGACCCGCCTGTGGGCGGACCGGACCAGAGGCCGGTGGCGACACCGTAACGGGTGCCGCGGGCGCTGGCGCCCTCGGGGCGGGCGCCGCCGGGACGGGTTGCGGCACGGGCAGCGGTACGGGCAGCGCCACAGGTGGCGGGGGCGGCACAGGCTCGGGGTTTCGCTGCGCCACAGGCGGAGGTGGCGGCGGCGGGGGCGGCGGGGGCGGCGCAGGCGGTGGAGGCTCGACCCGGCGTGGCTGCGGCGGTGGCGGCACGGGCGTTGGCGGGATCACAGGCGGCTGCGGGACCGGTTGCGGCTCCGGATCTGGCTCTGGCTGCGGTACCTGCTGCGGCAGCTGTTGTGGGGCGGCCTGCGTCGGCGCCACGGGAGACGGCAGGGGCGACGGCAGGGGCGATGGCGGCACCGCGGCCTGCTGCGGTGCATCCGGTAGGGGTGGCACGGCGGCAGGCCCCGGCAGGGTGACGATATCCACCGAGACCGGTGTGGGCAGTTGGGCCAGGGGCGCAGGCAGGTTCAGGACCGCCACCAGCAGCAGCATGTGCGTCGCGGCCACCGACGACAGCGTCCAGCCCCCCGGTCGCCAGTCCCACGAAGCCCGCCAGCCCGGTGCGGCAGCCGCCAGCCATGCCGCTTCATCAAGACCGGCCCGGTCGGCCCTCGCCTGTGCGGTGTCCGGACCACCCGCTGCGGGCACAGGAGGAGCGACAGGCGGTGCTGGCCTGGATCCCGCCCCGGCACTGGTGGGCCTGACAGGCTGCGGGGTATCGTCCTCGGGTCCGGCCACCGCCGCGTGGTCTAGCCGAGAGGGCCACGCAGCTTCCAGGCGGCCTTCCCGCCCTGAGAGCTGTCGGCCGGAACCTGGCCCGGGGCGTCCGCGACTGCAGCGCGGTCGTCGGGGGCGGTGCCTGTATCAATGTCCATGGTGGCCTCCTTCTGCGACACACCCTAGAAGCCGATCTGGCCCGCTTGAAGGCGGCTGCTGCGAAAATCGGGAGGGGTTCGGGATGCGGGTGCTGCTGGTGGGCGCGGGAGGGCGCGAGCATGCGCTGGCATGGCAGCTGGCGGCGTCGCCGTCGGTGAGCGAGCTTGTGATCGCGCCAGGCAATCCGGGGATGGCGGCCCTGGGACGGCTCGAGCCGGTTGCGGCTGACGACGTCGCAGGGCTGGTGGCGCTGGCACGGCGCCTGCCCGCCGATCTGGTGGTGGTGGGGCCGGAAGCTCCGCTGGCGGCGGGCCTCGCCGATGCGCTGTCGGCAGCGGGGATTGCCGTGTTCGGTCCGAGCCGGGCTGCCGCGCGGCTGGAGAGTTCGAAGGCCTTCACCAAGGAATTCTGCGTCCGCCACGCCATCCCCACGGCGCAGCACGCCAGCTTCACCGATGCGGCTGCGGCCCACGCCTATCTCGCCACCCTCCCCGCCCCCTATGTGATCAAGGCCGACGGCCTGGCGGCCGGCAAGGGCGTGGTGATCGCCCCCACACTGGGTGAGGCCCGCGAGGCGGTGGACGACATGCTGGGTGGCCGGTTCGGGCGCGCGGGGGCGCAGGTGGTGATCGAGGAATTCATGACCGGCGAGGAAGTCTCGCTGTTCTACATCTGCGACGGCGTGCGCGGCCTGTTCCTGGGCGCGGCGCAGGATCACAAGCGGGCATTCGATGGCGATATCGGCCCGAACACTGGCGGCATGGGCGCCTATTCCCCGGCCTCCATCGCAACTGCTGCCGTGGTGGGGGCTGTCACCCGCACCATCATCGAGCCGACCCTCGCGGGCATGGCTGCCGAGGGTGCACCGTTCACAGGCGTACTCTATGCCGGCCTGATGCTGACCCCCACCGGTCCGCGCCTGGTCGAGTTCAACGCGCGCTTCGGCGATCCCGAATGCCAGGTGCTGATGGCGCGGTTCGAGGGGGACCTGGCCGGTCTGCTGCTGTCCGCTGCCGGGGGCGACCTCGGGCGGGCGCCAGCCTGGCGGCTGCGGCCGGAGGCGGCAGCGCTGGTGGTGCTGGCGGCACAGGGCTATCCCGATGCCCCCCTGACGGGCTCGGTGATCCGGGGGCTGGCGGCGGCCGCTTCGGTGGAGGGGGCTGTGCTGTTCCATGCCGGAACCCGGCGCGATGCCGATGGCACCTTGCGGGCAGCCGGGGGGCGCGTGCTGAATGCCGTGGGGCTTGGCGCCGATCTGACCGATGCGCTGGCCAGGGCCTATACCGCTGCCGGTGCCATCGACTGGCCGGGCGGCTTCTACCGGCGCGATATCGGCTGGCGGGAAATCGCGCGCGGCGCAGGCTAGGGCGCGACCAGATCCGTCGGGATCGAGGTTGCGCGGCACCTGCTCCGGGCCGCAGACTGTGCCGGGGTGGGACAGTCGGACCGGCGCAGTGCCGGTCTGGTGCCTCGCGGTGGCACGCACGGCCCGTAACTGCCCGCTGAGGACGCTTGAAGTGCCCCCGAATGGCCTTGGAGCCGGTCTGGCACCTGGCACGGGCCTTGCGAGACCGGGTGTGACCTTTCTTCAGGTCCCCGGGCTGGTTGCCCGTCTGCCTCCGGGCGGATCCGGCAGCCTGCCCCCCGCACGCACAGAACTCGACCCCGGCCGGCCTGCTATCCGGTCGGGGTTTCCTTTGTTCCAGCCACCGCCGTACGGGCTGCGGCCAGTGCCCGGAACGAGCCCCAGCTATACAGGGCCAGACCCAGCCAGATCAGGGTGAAGGTCACGGCATGGGCCGGCGTGAAGGCCTCGCCGAAATAGATGCCCGTCGCGAACTGCAGGGTGGGCGCCACATATTGCAGCAGGCCCAGGGTTGCGAATGGCAACTGGCGGGCACCGCCTGCGAACAGGATCAGCGGGATGGCCGTCGCCGGCCCCGCCAGCATCAGCAGCACCGTGAGCTCCCACGAGCCGCCCCCCAGTGGCTGCCCCTGCCCGGCCAGCCACCACATGCAGGCCAGCGCCGGCAACAACAGGAGCCCGCTTTCCCAAACCATGCCCGCTGCGGGGGCCACATCGGTCAGCTTGCGCACCAGTCCATAGGCGGCAAATGTGCCGGCCAGCGCCAGCGCCACCCATGGAAACGCCCCCACCAGCAGGGTCTGGTTCAGCACCCCCGCCAGGGCCAGTCCCAGAGCCGAAATCTGGATCAGGCTCATCTTCTCGCGGAAGAACAGCATGCCGATCGCCACATTGATCAGCGGATTGATGAAATAGCCCAGGCTTGTCTCGACGATCCGCGCCTGCCCCACCGCCCAGACATAGACCAGCCAGTTGGTCCCGATCAGCACGCCCGACACCGCCAGCAGGCCGAGGGTCCGCCGCGAAATCTTCAACGACCGCACGCCATTGATCAGCAGGGCCAGGATCAGCGCCGCGGGCACCGTCCAGACCACGCGCTGCGCCACCACCAGAATGGCCGGCAGGCCGTCGAACAGCTTCAGGAACGCCGGCAGCATCCCCCACAGGGCATAGGCCGCCAGGGCCGACGCAATGGCGCGCGGCGGCCCGAGGCCTCCAGCAGCATCCGGATCCGGAGCAGGCGGGCTCGCCGGGGAAGTGGGCGCAGTGCTCAGCTGATATAGCCCAGACGGTGCAGGAGCCGGGCGCGGGCGGCGGCGGTGGCCGAACCGGGGCGCATCTGGGCCAGCGTGCAGGCAAGGCCAGGCACGGCCGCCGCCTCCAGCCGCTCCCACAGCTCGGCCGTCAGGCGCGGGTCAAAGCCGGTCCGCGCCAGTCTCTCGACTGCTGCCAGTTCGGCAGCCTGCTCATCGGCCTGGCTCCAGGCCAGCATCGGCGATTCAAAACCGCCAAGGCCGAACAGGGTTCCCGGCGCTGGCAGATTGTCCGGCGTGGCGGCGGCCAGCCGCTGGGCGATGATACCAGTGTCGAGTTGTGCCTGGCCGCGGGCAATCGCCGCTGCGATCAGGCCGGGGTCCGGGGCCGCCGCGAAGAAGCCGCCAAAGGCGACCACCCGCAGTCCGGGCAGGACAAACAGGAGCTGCTGCGGGCCCTCGACTGCCCGCACCTGGGCCGGGGCCGGCCCCAGCACCCGCTGTGTCACGGTGGCCAGCAGGAGCGGCTCGAGCCCGTCGGTGGGCCTGCGCCCGGCCATCTGCTGCCACAGCGCGTCGGCCAGAGCCTCCACCGGCGGCGCCAGCGACGCCGGTGCCGCTGCGATGCAGCCGCTCACCGTGGCGGCAGCGAGCCCGATCGCAAGCCCCGCCAGCACGTCCCGCCGGGTGGCCTCCAGCCCGGCCGCGCCGCGCGCGGCACGGTCCGGCAGGGGTGGCAGGGAGGCGACGGTCAGATCCATGCCGTGACGCTAGCGTGCAGCGCGCCAGGCCGCCAGCGCTATTGTGGTTCGCGCCATCGCGTGGCGGCAGCGGGTCAGTAGAACCAGGCCCGCATCGGCGGCAGCACCCCGCTCCAGGTGCCCACGCTCACGATGATGGCGGCAAACAAGGCCAGCACCAGCAAGGTTGGTCCGGCCTGTTCCACCATCCCCTTCTTCGGCATGCCCGCCCACGGCCCCGTCTTCACCAAGGCCGGACGGGCCGAGCGGGCCCGCAGCAAATGGATCACCGCCGCAGCACAAAGTGGCACCAGCACCACGACATGGGCCGGAAACGTGATGAAGCGGGCGAAATCAGCGAAGAGTTGCGACAGCATGGACTGATCCAGGGGAAGCCGGCGGGCTCCCGCGTCGACGTTTACGACATCAAGGTTGCCAGCGGGTTTCCGGGCCCGCTGCCCACAGGACCGACCGCGCGGCCCCAGGCTGGTGGCTGCCAGCGGGGCGGGTGGCTGCTGGCGGCGGGCGGGTCTGGTGTTCTGGCGTCTTGCAATCTGGCCGGGCCCTCGCCAAGACTCGTGTCCGTGGCAATGGCGGCCCGCCCGCCATGCCCGTCGCCGGCTTAGCTCAGCAGGTAGAGCGCCCGATTTGTAATCGGACGGTCGTCGGTTCGATTCCGGCAGCCGGCACCACCTTTCCTGTCTCACGCGCTGAAGGCGCTCCGACGGGGCGGCGCACGCGCGCCGGCGCCCGGTCGGGCTTGTGAACCGCAGGGCGGTTCGAGACCAGACCGCTTCGGCGTGCCAAGTCGCCTGTCCCACGCGCCCAAGGCGCTCCGACGGCGCTAGCCTGTCAGACCCAGCTGCTGGCAGGCAGCCTGCATCACCTCTTCCTCCACCGCATGGATGCCGCTGGCACCGGGGCGGGGGGCGGATGGGGAGCCTGTGAGGAACCAGGCGAAGCCCCTGGTCGTGGCCTGATCCACCCACAGGCCGGCCAGCAGGCCATAGGCGTCGCCATAATGGCCGATCAGCGGACGCTGCAGCCCCGGCACCGGCCCATCGGCATCGGGCAGCACGATATGCACACCGGTTCCAAACGCCCGGAAGCTGCCCCCCGAGGCGTCGCCATTGCTGCTGTCGGGTGCGCGGGTCCATACGGGTTCGGCGATCATGGCGCGCGTGCGCTCTGTCAGGAGCGGGCGGGCACCGGTGAGGGCCATGCCAATGGCTGCCAGATCCATGACCGAAGCCCGCAAGCCCCCCTGGGGCGCAAACACCAGACCGTTCTGGCCGATGACATAGTCATCGACATCCAGCCCCGCCTGGGCCGCCACGATCGGCCGCGGCAGCAGGTGGGGTGCCTCGTCCACCTGCACCGTCCAGGGACCGTCATTGCTGTGCCGATAGAGCGTGGCGCCGCTTTCCACCTTGGCATCGGGCACGCCGGACCAGTTGAATCCACAATCGATCCCCAGCGGGTCGAAGATCCGCCGCCGGGCCAAGAGATCGAACCGCTCCCCGCTCAGCCGCTCGGCCATCTGCGCCACAAGGCCCATGCCCAGATTGGCATAGGCAAACCAGCCGAGCGGCGTGCCATGGCCCGCCCCGGCCCAGTGCCGCCCCGCGTTCCAGCGCACGCCATCGGGGTGGAAGAAGCCCTCGAGGCTCTCGCCGATCACGCCGCGATAGGCATCGGCATCGCGGATGCCCGCCGTATGCGACAGCGTCATGCGCGCGGTGATCGGGCTGCCGGGAAAGCGCGGGTGGCGCAGCTGGAAGCCCAGGGGAGCCGAGGCATCGGCATCGAGGTCGATCCGCCCGTCCTGTGCCTCCAGGATCAGGGTCAGCGCCGTGGCGATCTTGGAGACCGAAGCCACCCGCGCCTTGGTATCCACCGTGAGCTCCAGCGGGCGCGGCGAGACATTGGGCAGCCGGCGGATTCCCGCGGCCCCGCTCCAGGTGATGGAGCTGCCTTCGAACAGCACGCAGGCGATGCCAGGCGCATCGCGCCGGGCGACAATGGCGGGAAGGAGCGCATCAAGGCTGACAGGTGCTGGCATGCCCCCTTTTCAGCTGCGTCAGCCACGAATGCAACAGCGCCCCTGCCCGCTGTCGCGCGGCAGGAGCGCCGATGACCGGAACTTCGTGTGGCGCCCTACTCGTTCGGGATGGCGTTGAGGGCTTCTTCCAGCTTGCCGAAGCTGGGCTGCAGCGGGCCGGGGACCGAGCCGCGGCCGATTTCCACCGACACCTGGGCGGCATTGCCGTGCAGGTGCGAGACCAGCACGTCCATGATGATCTTGTAGAACTGGTGCTCTTCGTCGAGCACCTGCGCCAGGCGCGAGGCCATCGGGCCGACGATGCCATAGGCGAGGAACACCCCGAGGAACGTACCCACCAGCGCCTTGCCGATCATGCCGCCCAGAACCGCCGGCGGCTCGGTGATGGCACCCATGGTCTTCACGATGCCGAGCACCGCGGCCACGATCCCGAGGGCCGGCAAGCCGTCGGCCATGGTCTGCAGCGCATGGGCTGCGCCGTGCGCTTCGTGATGGTGCTTCTCGAGCTGCTTTTCCATCGCCGATTCGACCTGGTGCGGGTCGTCGAGGTTCATGGTCATCATGCGCAGCGTGTCGCAGATGAAGTCGACCGCGTGGTGGTCCTTCAGGATCTTGGGATAGCGCTTGAAGATGGTGGATTCTTCCGGCTTCTCGATATGGGCTTCCAGCGCCACCACGCCCTTGGCCTTCATGGTCTTGGTGAGCGAGAACAGCAGTGTCAGCAGGTCGGTATAGTCCTGCCGCTTCCACTTCGGCCCGGCGGCAATCTTGCCGATCCCGCCACCGACCGACTTGATGGTATCAAGCGAGTTGCCGATCACGAAGGCGCCAACAGCCGCCCCGAAGATCATCATGAATTCCAGCGGCGCGGCCTTGATGATGATATCGAAGTGTCCGCCAGCCAGCGCATAGCCTCCGAACACCATGCCGAAGACGATCAGAAGTCCGATGACCAGAAACATAGGTGCGGCCCCGCCACATGTGGGATTTGAACAGGGGCATTCATAAGCCGGAAGCCTTAACGGGGTGTGGAAGCGTGCACGCAGCGGTCAGCTGGCTGCACAGTGGCCGCAGTCCGGTGCAATCTGTCTTGAACTCGGAACAAATATCGAACATGATGCGCGTGCGTGGTTGTCCACAGCCGCTTCAGCGGCGGGGCTCCCCTCATAGGGCCGGCGACGGCTACACTGCGGCAGAATCGCCAGAGGCGGGCCGGCTGGCCCCCTGCCTGGCTGCTGCGGTGGCTCCGGACGCACAGGTCGGCAACGGTGGCTGGAAGACGGTAACGAAGAGGAGAACGGCCATGGTGGGCAGTGTCAACAAGGTGATCCTGGTGGGCAATCTGGGACGCGATCCGGAAGTGAAGAGCTTTCCGAGCGGCGGCAAGATCGTGGAATTCTCGATCGCCACTTCCGAACGCTGGACTGACAAGCAGTCGGGCGAGAAGAAGGAAAAGACCGAGTGGCACCGGATCGTGATCCGGTCCGAACAGCTGGCGCGGGTGGCCGAGAACTATCTGCGCAAGGGCTCCAAGGTCTATGTCGAGGGCCAGCTGCAGACCCGCGAGTGGCAGGACCAGAGCGGGCAGAAGCGCTATCAGACCGAAGTGGTGCTCAGCCCCTACAAGGGCGAACTGACCATCCTCGACAGCCGTCAGGGCGCCGGTGGCAGTGATGGCGGCATGGTCGAGGACCGCTCCTATGGCGGCGGCGGCGGTTATGGCGGCGGCAATGGCGGCAATGGTGGCGGCTTCGGCGGCGGCGCCCCGGCACGCCAGCCTGCGGGCGAGAAGCGCTCGTTCGCGGCTGACCTCGACGACGACATCCCGTTCTGATGGCGACCCCGGTCCCGGCTGCATCAGCCGGGCCGCCCGGACCGGACATGCCGGTTCTGGCCGTGCTTCCCAGGCTCCTGGATGTGCTGCAGGTGGGGCGCAACGCCGTGCTGGTGGCGCCGCCCGGGGCAGGCAAGACCACGCTGGTGGCCCCTGCCCTGCTGGATCAGGTCTGGCGCGGGGACGGCCGCATCCTGCTGACGGCACCGAGGCGCCTGGCCGCGCGGGCTGCGGCTGCCCGGATCGCGGCGCTGTGCTCCAGCGCGCTGGGGGAGCTAGTGGGCTATTCGGTCCGGCTGGAGGCGCGGGTTTCGGCCCGCACCCGGATCGAAGTCGTGACCGATGGCCTGCTGGTCCGGCGCATCCTGGCAGACCCGGAACTGGCGGGTGTGGCGGCGATCCTGTTCGATGAGGTGCACGAGCGTTCGCTCGACGGCGACACCGGGCTGGCGCTGGCGCTGGATGTACAGGGTGCCCTGCGGCCCGATCTCCGGATCCTGGCCATGTCGGCCACGGTGAACGCCGCCCGCTTTGCCGATCTGCTGGGCAGCGCCGGGGCCCCGGCCCCCATCATCGAGAGCGCCGGGCGGATGTTTCCGGTGGAGACGGTGTATCTGCCGCCCCCGGCGCCTGCCCCCGCCCCCGAACAGCAGGCCATGGCCGCCATCCGCCGCGCCCTGCGCGAGAGCGAAGGGGATGTGCTGGCGTTCCTGCCGGGGGTGGCCGAGCTGAACCGGCTGGCGCGGCTGGTGGAGGCCAGTCCCCTGCCGGATGGCGCCACCCTGCATCTGCTCCATGGGGGCCTCGAGCCGCGCGATCAGGACCGCGCCATCGCCCCTTCTGCACAGGGCCAGCGCAAGGTGGTGGCGGCCACCGCGATTGCCGAGACCAGCCTGACCCTGCCCGGTGTGCGGGCGGTGGTGGATGCGGGCCTGGCCCGCCGCCCGCTGTTCGAGCCCGACACCGGCCTCACCCGCCTCGCCACCGTCCGCGCCAGCCGCGCCAGCGTGGACCAGCGGCGGGGCCGGGCCGGACGCACCGCCCCCGGCATCTGCTACCGGCTCTGGCCCGAGCCGCAGACGGCGGCCCTGGAGGCACACGACCCGCCCCAGATCCGGGCAGCGGACCTCACCGGCCTTGCCCTCATCCTCGCAGCCTGGGGCGTACGCGACCCGGCGCAGCTGGCCTGGATCGATGCCCCGGCCCCCGGCGCCTGGAGCGAGGCGGTGCGCCAGCTCACCGAGCTGGGCGCCCTCGCCGCCGACGGCACCATCACCGACCACGGCCGCGCCCTTGCCGACTTCGGCCTGCCGCCGCGTCTGGCGCACATGGTGATGGCGGCGGAGCGCCAGCATGAGCTCGGCCTCACGGCAGCCTATCTGGCGGCTGTGCTGGGTGAGCGGGGCCTCGGTGGCACGGGCATCGACCTTGCCCGGCGGATCGAGCTTCTGGCGTCAGACCGCTCGGGCCGCGCCGCTGCTGCCCGCTCCCAGGCCGAGCGCTGGGCGCGCAGTGCCGGGGCTGACGGTCGCCAGCAGCTGGATCCGGTCCGGGCGGGCCTGTGCCTCGCGCTTGCCTGGCCCGAGCGGGTGGCGGTGGCACGCGACCGGCGCGGCGGCTTTCTCATGGCGGGCGGCCGGGCGGGCGAGCTTGATCCGGCCGATCCGTTGGCAGGCGCCGCCGCCCTGGTGGTGGGCGAGCTGCAGGGCTCGGCTGCGGCCGCCCGCATCCTCGGCGCCGCCCCGCTGGCGCAGTCCGATCTGGATGCCATCGCCGCCACCCGCGCGACCACCGCCCGCGAGCTGGTTTTCGAGCCCCGCACGGGGCTGAGAGCCCGGCTGGTCCGGCGCCTCGGTGCCATCGTGCTGGGATCAGACCCCGTGCCCGTGCAGGCCGGACCCGAGGCAACGGCGGCCCTGCTGGCGGGGGTGCGGCGCCACGGCCTGCCGGTGCTGGCCTGGAGCGAGGCGGCGACGGGGCTGCGTGCGCGGCTGGCCTTCCTGCATGCCGGCGACCCGGACGGGTGGCCGGGCATGGATGATGCAGCCCTGATGGCGGCGCTGGATGCATGGCTGGCACCGGCGCTGGAGGGCGTGACCGACCTTGGCCGGGTCGACCCGGCTGCAGCCCTGGAAGCCTGGCTCGGCTGGGACCGGGCCCGCGAGGCGCGGCAGCTGGCACCGGCCGTCTTCACCACCCCGCTGGGGATCGAACGGCCGCTGCGCTGGGACCCGGATCTGGGCCCCGTTCTCGAGGTGCGGGTGCAGGAGCTCTACGGCCTCGACCGCCACCCCATGGCCGGGCGCCCGCCCGTGCCGGTG
>JAIXTH010000232.1 GCA_027484265.1 Alphaproteobacteria bacterium | reverse complement strand
GCCATGCTGGCCAGTCCGTTGGAGCGCTGGGGCGAGAGTGCCTCGTCCAGGCCGAGTTTCCTGAACACCGCCGGCGCATCCAGCGCCACGATCGCAGCAGGCAGCCGGTCCGAATACAGCCGGAGCAGGATCGCCAGCAGCCCCTGCACGATGGCCGCATCCGACTGGCCCCGGAACCGCAGACGCCCGTCGGCTACCAGCTCCGACACCAGCCAGACCTGGGATGCACAGCCACGCACCTTGGCCGCCTCCACCCGCTCGTCATCGGCAAGGGGCGGCAGAGCGCGCCCCAGTCCGATCACATGGCTGTAGCGTGCCTCCCAGTCCTCCAGCCATGCAAACTCCTCCAGCAGCTCATTCAGGCGCGGGTCATCGGCTGGCAGGCCGGAGGCGGAGGCGGGCGCTGCGCTCATGGATGGCCTACAGCCCCCGGGCGGCGGCCAGCGCCTTGAGGCTGGTTTCCGGGCGCGGGCCGAAATGCGATATCACTTCGGCGGCTGCCATGGCGCCGAGGCGCCCGCATGTGGCCGGGTCGCGGCCGTTGGCGAGGCCGAACAGGACACCGGCCGCGAACAGGTCGCCAGCGCCCGTTGTGTCCACCACCTGCGCCACGGGCTCGGCAGCGACCTCGACCACCTGGCCGTCAGCCACCATCACGGCGCCCTTCTCGCTGCGCGTCAGAGCCGCAAAGCCGCAGTCGGCCCGCACGGCCTCGACGGCAGCTGCAAAGTCGGTGGTGCCGTAAAGCTGGGTGATCTCGGCTTCGTTGGCGAACAGGATGTCGATGTGATTGCGCACCAGCTGGCGGAAGGAGGGCCCGTGCCGGTCCACACAGAACAGGTCCGACAGCGACAGCGCCACCTTGCGGCCATGCTTGCGGGCGATCTCGGCAGCGGTGACAAAGGCGGCCTTGGCCTCGTCGCGGTCGAACAGATAGCCTTCCAGGAACAGGATCTGCGCTCCGCCGATCCGCGCCTCGTCGAGGTCGGCTGCGGTCATCAGCGGCGAGCAGCCCAGATAGGTGCACATCGAGCGCTGACCGTCCGGCGTTACATTGATCAGGCAGCGCGCGGTGGACGGTCCGCCCCTGTGCGAGGGGGTGTCATAGGCCACCCCTTCGGCCGCCATGCCGGCGCGGAAGATCGTGCCCAGGCGGTCGTCGGCCACCTTGCCGATATAGGCGGCCCGTCCACCCAGCGAGGCGATGCCGGCGATGGAGTTGGCGCCCGACCCGCCCGCGATCGTGTGGCTCTCGGCCATGTCCGCCAGGAGGGCATCGCCTGTGGCTTCATCGAAGATCAGCGTCATGGCACCCCGGGCAATGCCGTGACGCTCCAGGAATGCGTCGTCGCAGGGCGCAATCACATCGACGATGGCATTGCCGACACCACACACGTCGTAGGTCGCAGTCATCCGGGGAAAGTCCTTGTCCAGTCAGTCAGTCCGGCCTGAAAGCCGGTCGGTGGCGCTGGTAGACCGGGCGCGCTGTCAGGGCTAGAGCGGCGCGCATGCGCGATCTCGGACTCCTTGTCACACATGCCTACTGGCCTCACGAAACTTCGGTACGAAACGAGCCGTTTGCCCCGCACCAGGTCTCGCGCCTGACCGAAGCGCTGGCGGCGAATGGCCTGAGGTTGTGTCCGGTCTATTGGGAAGATGCCGGTCAGGCGTGGGACCGGTTCGCGGCGGTGCTGCCGCTGATGGCCTGGGGCTATCCGCAGAATCCGGCGCGGTTTGCGGCGGCGCTGGACGAGATCGGCGCGGCCGCAGTGCCGCTGCTCAACAGCGCGGCAGTGATCGCGGCCAATCGCGACAAGGGCTATCTGGTGGAGCTGGCGAGCGCCGGCGCTCCGGTGCCGCCAACCATTGCGATCGAGGCTGCAACGCCCGAGGCGATCCGGGCAGCCATGGCCGAGCTGGGCTGCGCCGAGGCCGTGGTGAAGCCACGGGTGGGGGCCGGCGCCTGGCGCCAGTCGCGGGTGCGGGTTGATTACCCCCTGCCGCCCCCTGAAGAGCTGCCCGCCGGCCAGGCGCTGGTGCAGCCGTTCCTGCCCGCTGTGGCGCAGGAGGGCGAGATGTCGGTGCTGGTGTTCGGCGGGGTCGCCAGCCACGCCCTGCGCAAGCTGCCCAAGCGCGGCGACTATCGCACCCAGGGTCACCACGGCGCCACCGAGGCGCCGGCGCCCCTCACCGACGATCTGCGCCAGGCGGTGGAGCAGGTGCTGGCCATCGCCGATCCGGCAGGTGCGCTGGCCTATGCGCGGGTGGACTTCGTGCGCGGCCCGGATGGCGGCTGGCTCCTGATGGAGCTCGAGCTGATCGAGCCGTTCCTGTATCTGGCACAGGACGGGACCGATGGCGCGCACGGCGCGCGCCTGTTTGCCGAGGCGGTGGCTGCGCGCCTGCCAGCCGCCTGAGCCGGGCGGGCCCCAACCCAGCCGGACCGGCAGGTGCTTCCAGCCATTGTTGAAATTCGACGGGATCCAGGTCCCGTCGCCTGGCGGCTCGATACACTGAACGCGCGCCAGCAGCTCTTCCCACGCCACCGGCCGGTTCCACCGCAGCCAGGCAAAGACATCACGTGCCAGCCGGTCGCTGTGCAGGGTCGAGGGTTTCAGAAGGCGGGCAAACTGGACAGTCATGCGTGCTGCTGGAAATCCGCTCTTGCTGCCGAGGGGCTGGCAGGGGGTGCGGGTAGAAGCAATCGGTCCGGCGCCCGCGCAACGGCCTGCTGTCACGGGGTGAGAAGTTGGTGGTGGATGCGGTTTGCATCGCTGGCGCCGTGCGCTAACAGGCGCAGGTCAAAGCGCGCCGGCGGGGCGCGGGGTGCTGATTGGAGGGGGAGGCGGATGTCCGTTCTCATCAACAAGGAAACACGTGTCATCTGCCAGGGCTTCACTGGCAAGAACGGAACCTTCCATTCCGAGCAGGCGCTGGCCTATGGCACCCGCATGACCGGCGGCGTCAGCCCCGGCAAGGGCGGCCAGACCCATCTGGGCCTGCCGGTGTTCAACTCGGTGATCGAGGCCAAGGAAACGGCCGGCGCCGACGCCACCGTGATCTATGTGCCGCCGCCGGGCGCCGCCGCTGCCATCGAAGAGGCGATCGACGCCGAGATCCCGCTGATCGTCTGCATCACCGAGGGCATCCCGGTGCTGGACATGGTGCGGGTCAAGGCCCGGCTCGCGCGCTCCAAGTCGCGGCTGATCGGCCCCAACTGCCCCGGCGTGCTGACCCCGGACGAGTGCAAGATCGGCATCATGCCGGGCCAGATCTTCCGCAAGGGCTCGGTGGGCATCGTGTCGCGCTCGGGCACGCTGACCTATGAAGCCGTGTTCCAGACCTCCAACGCGGGCCTTGGCCAGACCACGGCGGTGGGAATCGGCGGCGACCCGGTGAAGGGCACCGAGTTCATCGACGTGCTCGAGATGTTCCTGGCCGACCCCGCCACCGAGAGCATCATCATGATCGGCGAGATCGGCGGCAGCGCCGAGGAAGACGCCGCCCAATTCATCGCCGATGAAGCCCGCAAGGGCCGCCGCAAGCCGATGGCCGGCTTCATCGCCGGGCGCACCGCGCCTCCGGGACGCCGCATGGGCCACGCCGGTGCGATCATCTCGGGCGGCAAGGGCGGCGCCGAAGACAAGATCGCGGCGATGGAAGCGGCCGGCATCAAGGTCTCGCCGTCCCCGGCAGCCCTCGGCTCG
>JAIXTH010000021.1 GCA_027484265.1 Alphaproteobacteria bacterium | reverse complement strand
GAGGCCGCCGGGCGCG
Source organism: Alphaproteobacteria bacterium (assembly GCA_027484265.1). Lineage (GTDB taxonomy): Bacteria > Pseudomonadota > Alphaproteobacteria > Caulobacterales > Aquidulcibacteraceae > JAIXTH01. Next base: position 3,342 of record JAIXTH010000021.1, on the reverse strand, counting down.
ACATGGCCGACCGGTACATAGACAGCATCATTCGGCCCGATCGCCAGCGACACACCCACCAGCGACCCCGCCACGCTGTCGAGGCGGTCGGTCTCGGTATCCACTGCCACCACGCCAGCGGCCTTTGCCCGGGCGATGAAGGCGGTCAGGTCCTCCAGATCGGTGATGGTGCGGTAGGCGGCGTGATCCACGGGCACCTGGGTGACGGCACCTTGTGCCCCGGCAGACCCGGCCGGGGCCGCTGACGGAGCGGTTGCCGCCGCCTGCAGACGGCTGCCGGTGGTGGGGCCGGAGGGGGCCTGGTCTGCGATATGGCCCTCGCGCGCGAGGCTGGTCTGCACCCGGTTGGTGAGGGTGCGGAAGCCCATGTCCGTCAGGAAGTCGATCAGAACCACGGGGTCGGGCTCGCGCACCGCGAAGGCATCGAGCGGCACCTCCACCGGCACATCGGCCATCAGCGTGACCAGCCGCTTGGAGACCTCGATCTGGGCGCGGTTCTCGATCAGGGTCTCGCGCCGCTTGGGCTGCTTGATCTCGTGGGCGCGGTCCAGCAGCGCCTCCAGCGTGCCATACTCGTTGATCAGCTGGGCGGCGGTCTTGATGCCAATGCCGGGGGCGCCGGGCACATTGTCGACACTGTCGCCCGCCAGCGCCTGCACGTCCACCACGCGGTCGGGGGTGACGCCGAACTTCTCCAGCACCGCATCGGCCCCCAGCGCGCGCTCCTTCATCGGATCGAACAGCGCGACCTTGTCGGTCACCAGCTGCATCAGGTCCTTGTCGGAGGACAGGATCCGCACCCTGGCGCCGGCAGCCTCTGCCTGGCGGGCATAGGTGGCGATCAGATCATCGGCCTCATAGCCCTGCATCTCGATGGACGGCAGGCCGAAGGCGCGGGTGGCGTCGCGGATCATGGCGAACTGCGGCACCAGATCCTCGGGAGGATCAGGGCGGTGCGCCTTGTAGGCGGGATAGAACGCGTTGCGGAACGTCACCGAGGAGGCATCGAAGATGACCGCCAGATGCGTGGGCTGGTCGGCATCGCGCCCGTCGGCCAGCAGCTTGAACAGCATGTTGCAGAAGCCGCTCACGGCCCCCACGGGCGCCCCGTCCCGCGCGCGGGTCAGCGGCGGCAGGGCATGATAGGCCCTGAATATATAGCCGGACCCGTCCACCAGCATGATGCGCGAATCGGGTCCTACGGGGCGGTTGATGGCGGCTGTCATGCCCGCCTTGTCGGCCCGGGGGCGGGCCGGATCAAGGGGGCGCGCGGCCTCTGTCCAGCGCCGGGTTCATCACGCTGCCAGCCGACGCGGGTTTCAGGCAGTCGCAGCGCCGCTTCTTAGTCTGGCCTTAACGCTATGCCCCGATGGAGTGGTGTGCTGGCGACATGCCCTTCCGGGGCGCGCACCTGTTCGGGACAAGGAACGATGGACGATCTGCTCGCGGAATTCATCACCGAGACCAATGAGTTTCTGGAGACGGTCGATAATGATCTGGTGCGGCTCGAGGCCGACCCGACCGACCGCGAGACGCTGAACAACATCTTCCGGCTGGTTCACACCATCAAGGGGACCTGCGGGTTCCTGGGGCTGCCGCGCCTGCAATTCGTGGCCCATGCGGGCGAGACACTGCTGGGCAAGTTCCGCGAGGGCGCGCTGGTGGCGGGCCCTGACCAGGTGCAGCTGGTGCTGGAGAGCATCGACCGCATCAAGGAAATCCTCGCCGAAATCGAATCCACCGGCACCGAGCCGGAAGGCGACGACAGCGAGCTGATCGGCAAGCTGGAGCGTGCCGCTGAAGGGGAGGCCACGGAGGCTGCACCCGCTGTGGCAGCTGCGCCCGAGCCCGAACCCGAACCGACGCCCGCGCCGCCCCCTGCCGCCGAGCCGCAGGCTGCTGGCGAGAGCGATCTGCGCTGGGACCCGGACCTCGGCCGCCATCTGCGCCCTGGCGAAGTGTCGCTCGCGGATCTGGAAGCGGCCTTCATGTCTGCCGAAGTCGAGGAGATACCCGCTCCGGCATCGGCTCCTGCTCCGGCCCCTGCACCGGCCGCCCCGGCGCCGGTGCCAGCCTCTGCCCCTGATGCCCCGGGCTTTGTCGAGCGCCGCGCCAATCCGGCAGCCCGCGCCCGCGACGAGGACGATGAGGGCGGCGCCAAGGGCGGCCGCATGGCCGATTCCACCATCCGCGTGAACGTGGAAGTGCTCGAGACCCTGATGACCATGGTCTCGGAGCTTGTGCTGACCCGCAACCAGCTGCTGCAGATGGTGCGCAACACCACCGACAGCGAGTTCAAGGGCCCGCTGCAGCGGCTGTCCGCCGTCACCGCCGAGTTGCAGGACAGCGTCATGAAGACGCGGATGCAGCCGATCGGCAACGCCTGGACGAAGCTGCCCCGGATCGTGCGCGACGCCGCCCGCGACCTTGGCAAGAAGATCGACCTGGTGCTGGAAGGCGAGGCCACCGAGCTGGACCGCCAGGTGCTCGAGCTGATCAAGGATCCGCTCACCCACATGATCCGCAACAGCTGCGACCACGGGCTGGAAACCCCGGCCATCCGCGCGGCAGCGGGCAAGAACGAGACCGGCACCATCAAGCTGAACGCCTATCATGAAGGCGGTCACATCATCATCGAGGTCTCCGACGACGGCGCCGGCCTCAACACCGCGCGCATCCGCGACAAGGCGATCAAGAACGGCATCGTGTCCGAGGAAGCCGCCTGGACGATGTCGGATGGCCAGATCCACCGCTTCATCTTCGCGCCGGGCTTCTCCACCGCCGCAGCCGTAACCAGCCTGTCCGGGCGCGGGGTCGGCATGGATGTGGTCAAGACCAACATCGAGCTGATCGGCGGGGAAGTTGACCTGCAGTCCACCGAGGGCCGCGGCACCCGCTTTTTCATCAAGATCCCGCTGACCCTGGCGATCGTGTCGGCGATGGTTGTCGGCACCCGCGGCCAGCGCTTCGCGATCCCGCAGCTGAGCGTGGTGGAGCTGGTGGGAACCGGCGGCACTGCCGAGCACAAGGTGGAAACCATCGCCAACGCCCGGGTCCTGCGCCTGCGCGACAGGCTGCTGCCGCTGGTGGACCTGGCCGACGTGCTGGGTATCCCCGCTTCCGAGACCCGCAAGCAGAGGGGCGCCAACGGCGACTTCGTGGTGGTGATCCAGCAGGCCGGGCTGATGTTCGGTGTGGTGGTGGACGAGGTGTTCGACACCGAGGAGATCGTGGTCAAGCCGCTCTCCAGCGCCATCGCCGATGCCAAGAACTTCTCCGGCGCCACCATCCTGGGCGATGGCACCGTGATCATGATCATCGATCCGCCCTCGCTGGCCCGGG
>JAIXTH010000199.1 GCA_027484265.1 Alphaproteobacteria bacterium | reverse complement strand
GCCTGCCTTACCGCCGCCAGGCTTTGGAGGTTCTGTCACCAGCCCTGCTGGCGCCAGAACCAAGACTACGGTGTTCCGCCTTCCGGCCCCGTCAAGGCAACCCCTGCGGGGTGGCTTCGCCAGCCTTGACCGGGCCGCAAGGCGGGTGGCCAGCTCCAAGCTCCCCCCTTTTCTTTGGCGAGCCCCGAGCGGAAAAGGGCCTCTCCTCGAGCTGGTGCGCGACAGCGCACAGCTCTTGGCCTCCTGTCTGAAACCCTTTTCCCCGGTGTCGCCCGTCGCTGACGGCACGCCTGCAATCCACGCTGGCAGCGGCGGGTGCACCGCGGAAAAGGGCGGGCGGAGGACCGCCCACCATTGACCGCAAGCTTCCGGACAGACCGCAGTACACCGCTGCATGCAGCGGTGATCCAGGGCGCGGGAGCGGTCCAGCGCCCCCCGGGGTCTGCGCTCAGCCCCGCTCGCCCAGCTTCGGCGCGCGCCTGGCGGGCGGGCGCTGGCCGTTGATCTTGAAGGGGCTGGCCAGCATGCGCAGCTGGCCGCCCGGGGCGTCCGGGTGATCGACGGCATCGGTCATGCCGATGGCCGCCACATGGGCGCTGTCGAGCGCCAGGGCGATGTCCAGCACCGGCGCCACCGGCACCACGCCGCCCAGCCGCTCGATCCACTGCGCCGTGGTGCCGGCTGACAGCAGGGCATCGAGCTCGGCCGTCAGGGCGTCGAGATTGGCGCGCCGCTGCGGGATGCCGGCAAAGCGCGCATCGGTCTTCAGGTCGGGCCGCCCCACGGTGTCGCAGAAGGCTTCCCAGAACTTGGGCGTCTGGCACATCAGCATCATCCAGCCATCGCCCGTGCGCACCAGCTGGGACGGGGCGATCGAGGGATGGGCGCCGCGCGGCAGCCGCTGGGTCTTCACCCCCTCGTTCAGATACCAGGTGGCCGGATAGCTCAGCTGGTGCAGGGCGGTATCGAACAGCGCCACATCCATGTCGCAGCCGGTGCCGGTCCGCTGCGCCCCCACGATCCCCGCCAGGATCGCCACCGCCAGCTGCGAGCCGGTGTGGAAGTCGACGATCGACAGGCCGCAGCGCACCGGCGGCCCGTCCGGCTCGCCGGTCACCGACAGGAAGCCGGCCTCGGCCTGCATCAGATAGTCATAGCCCGGCCACGACGCCCGCGCATTGTCGCGGCCATAGGCCGACAGGTGGGCGCACACGATCTTCGGGTTGACGGCCTTCAGATCGGCGTAGGTCACGCGCATCTTCGCCGGCTGGTCGCCGCGCAGATTGTTGGCCACCGCATCGGCCTCACCCACCATCGCCTCGAACGTGGCGCGGCCCTCCGGGGTCTTGATATCGAGCGCTGCGGATGTCTTGCCGCGCGAGAAGGTCTGGAAGAACTGGCTGTCCTGATCGCCCAGGAAATAGGGGCCGGTGGCGCGGCTGACATCGCCGCCCATGGCGGGCGCCTCGATCTTGATCACATCGGCGCCGAGGTCGGCCAGCAGCATGGTGCCATAGGGCCCGGCGCCATACTGTTCGATGGCCAGGATCCTGACGCCGGCGAGGGGGCGATAGGGCGGTGTGCTCACGGTTGCTGGGTCTCCACCAGAAGGTCGAGGCGATAGCCGTTGCGGGTGGCGGCGGCATTGAGGGCGGCGCGCTGCTGCGGCGTGATGCGCGGGGTGCGGGCCAGCATCCACAGGAACCGGCCCGACGGGCTGCCCACCAGCGCTGTCTGATAGTCGGGGTCGAGATACAGCACCCAGTAATTCCCCTGGCCCTTCGGCAGCGGGACCGGCGCGAAGTTCACCGCGATCCGGGCATTGCCCGACCCCTCGATCACGCTGGCCACGGCCCGGGCCGAACGCGGACGGCCACTGGTGGTGCCGGTGCGGCAGGTATTGACCACATCGATCCGGCCATCGGGCCGCAGCCCGTATTCGGCCGTTGTACCCTCGCAATTGCGCTGGAACGAGGTGGGATAGCGGGCGATCTCGTACCAGAGCCCCGCATAGCGGTTGAGGTCGACCGTCGCCACGGTCTGGAGCGGAGCGGCGCCTTCGGCGCGGCCTGACGGGGTGGAGGAGCAGGCGGCGGCCACTGCGCCAACGACGGCGAGGATGGCGGGAAGGAGAAGGCGTTTCATGGCTGTGATATAGGCTGCGCGGTCTTGTGGGCGAGGCTGGCGGCGTTGGCCTCCCAATTCACACCGTCAAATGGCGTCACCAGCAGCTCGGGCGCCTCGCCGTCATCGAAGCAGCGCGCATTGACGCTGACACCGTCCGGATTCGAGCGGGGGGTGTAGAAGGCCTTCACCCCGCACACCCTGCAGAAGGTGTGGTTGGCCGCGCCCGTGTTGAAGCGATAGCTGGTCAGGGCGTCCTCACCCGAGAGCAGGCGGAAGTCTGACAGAGGCACGATCAGATGCAGGAAGCCGGTGCGGCGGCAGATCGAGCAGTTGCAGTCCTCGACCTCCACCTGCTCCGGCGCGCGCACCTCGAACTGCACCGCCCGGCAGTGGCACGCGCCCCGCCGCCAGCGGGTGCCGGGCTTGTCGGGTTCAGCCATGACCTCGCGCCTCCTTCACTGCTGCGGCCAGCTGCCGCGAAGCTGCGGCCGGATCGGCGGCAGCGGCAATCGCCGACACCACCGCCACACCATCGGCGCCAGCCTGGATGCAGGCGCCGGCTTGCGCAAGGCCGATGCCGCCGATGGCCACCACCGGGCAGCGCGCCTGCGCACACACAGCCGCCAGCCCCGCCAGCCCCATGGCCGGGGCGGCATCAGCCTTGGTGGCGGTGGTGAAGACGGGGCCTGCGCCAAGATGATCTACACAGTCCCAGGGCACGTCCGCCAGCTGCGCCGGGTCGGTAATCGACAGGCCCACGATGGCATCCGGCCCCAGCAGCTGGCGCACGACAGCAGCGGGCAGGTCGCCCTGCCCCACATGCACACCCGCTGCACCGGCAGCCAGGGCAATGTCGGGCCGGTCATTCACGATCAGCGGCACGCCCGTGGGCCGCAAGGCGGCCACCAGCGCGGCTGCGGCCTCGAACAGCGCCCGGCCATTCGCCTGCGGATCACGCAGCTGCACCAGCGTGGCGCCGCCCTGCACGGCGGCAAGGGCGGTCTCCACCACACCGCGCGCGGCGCACAGAACCGGGTCGGTCACGAAATAGACCGACAGGTCATGCCGCCGTGCCATGATCCCAGCCATGGGCTCAGGCGGTCTGCGACGCGCCGGCGGGCAGGTCCGCCGCCTGCACGGCATGCAGGGCGTCCAGCAGCTGGACCGCCAGTGTGCCGGGGCCGGGATCGCCACGCATGGCGATCTCGGTCGCGCGCTTCATGGTGGTGAGGGCAGCGATGGCGGCGGCCTCGGGGCGGGCCACCGCCAGGAATGCGCCAACCAGTGCCGTGGTGGCACAGCCGGTGCCGGTCACCAGCTGGATGCGGGCATGGCCGCCGCTGATCCCGGTCACGCCCGACGGGCCGATCACGCGGTCGGTCTCGCCGGTGACGGCCACGACACAGCCGAACG
>JAIXTH010000136.1 GCA_027484265.1 Alphaproteobacteria bacterium | reverse complement strand
GGTTGCCGGCCGGGGAAACTGCCCCACTTCCCTGCCCATGAAGCTCTCCACCGGCCAGCTGGCCGCCTATGCCCTGCCGGCGCTGGCCATCGCGGCTCTCGGCCAGCCCTTCTATATGTTCGTACCGACGCTCTATGCCCGGGAACTGGCGCTGGGTGTGGGGGCGGTCGGGGCGGTGCTGCTGCTGGTGCGGGTGGTGGATGCGGTGGCCGATCTGGTGGCCGGGCGTCTGTCGGACCGGCTGCGGTCGCGATTCGGGCGGCGCAGGCCGTTCGTACTGCTGGCCAGCCCGGTGGCGGCGGTTTCGGCCTGGATGGTGCTGGCGCCGCCCGAAGGGGCCGGGCTGCTGTGGCTCGGGGTCTGGTCGCTGGTGGCCTCCATGGCCTGGGCCGCCATCATCCTGCCGCTGAATGCCTGGGGCGCCGAACTCGCCACCGGCTATCGCGAGCGGATCGCGATCACCGCCTGGCGCGAAGGGGCCACGGCCCTGGGGGTGATTGCCGCGCTGGTGCTGGTGACGGCCAGCATGGGGCCGCAGGCACAGCTGCGCGACGGCTTGCGGCTGCTGGGGCTGATCGTGGCGGTGGCCGCGCCCCTGGCCTGTGCCATCGCGGTCCTCGCCCTGCCGGACCCGCCGCCCGCCCGGCCCGATCCCGGCAGCTTGTGGCAGGGGCTGGCGGGGGCCGCCCGCAACCGGCCGTTCCGGCTGCTGGTCAGTGCCTATCTGATCAATGGCGTGGCCAATGCCCTGCCGGCCACCCTGTTCATCAGCTTCGTGTCGGACCGGCTGCAGCGGCCCGATCTCGCAGGGCCGCTGCTCGGCCTCTATTTTGTGGCAGGCCTGCTGGCGCTGCCGGTCTGGTCCTGGGCCGGGGGGCGGTTTGGCAAGCATGTGGTGTGGTGTGGGGCCATGGTGTGGGCGTGCCTGGTGTTTGCCGCCGCGCTGCTGGTGGACGGGCCGCAGGACACCGCGCTGTTCGTGGCGGTGTGCGCGGCCTCGGGCCTGGCCCTGGGGGCAGACCTCGTGCTGCCAGCGGCGATGCAGGCCGATGTGGTGGACCTCGATACGCTGGAGACGGGCGCGGCGCCGCGCACCGGCGTCTATTTCGCGCTGTGGAGCATGGCCACCAAGCTGGGCCTCGCCCTTGCGGCGGGCGCCGCCTTCATCGGCCTCGACCTGGCAGGCTATGTGGCAGGCGCGGGGACGGACCAGACTCCAGAAGCGCTCACGGCGCTCGGCCTCGCCTATTGCGCCGTGCCCATCGCCCTGAAGCTGGCGGCCATCGCCCTCACGGTCCGCTTCCCGCTGGACGCCGCTGCCCAGGCCGCGATCCGTGCCCGGATCGAGGCGACCGGCTGATGGGGCGCTGCGTCAGGCCGCCAGCCTGGCCCGTGCCTGCTGGCGCAGCAGGTCGATCGGCAGGAGGTCGCGGCCCGAGCGGATGTGCCAGTAGGTCCAGCCGTTGCAGGCCGGGGCACTCTGGACCTGAGCGCCGACCCGGTGGATCGAGCCCACCTTGTCGCCTGCCATGATCGAGCCGTCTGCCCGCACCCGCGCCGCAATGTCGCCGCGCGGCGAGTAGAGCGCATCGCCGGGGCGAACCAGGCCCTGCTCGACCAGCGAGCCGAACGGGATGCGCACCTCTTCCTTCTTGGACTTCACCGGCACCACGTCCTCGCCCGCATGGGGAACCACCCGGGCGATCCGCTGCTCGGCGGCGATGGCATAGCCGGTGTCGCGCTCGAGCCCCAGCCAGCGCCGGCCCAGGGCCTTCGCCACCGCGCCAGTGGTGCCCGAGCCAAAGAACGGGTCCAGCACCAGGTCGCCGGGGCGCGTCGCCGCGGTCATGATCCGGTGCAGCAGCGCCTCGGGCTTCTGGGTCGGATGCACCTTGCGCCCGGTGGTGTCCTTGAGACGCTCGCCGCCGGTGCAGATCGGGATCGACCAGTCGGAGCGCATCTGCACGTCATCGTTCAGGACCTTCAGCGCGTCGTAATTGAAGGTATAGCGCTTCTGGTTTGCGCTCTTGGCCGCCCAGATCAGGGTTTCGTGGGCGTTCTGGAACCTGGTGCCCTTGAAGTTCGGCATCGGATTGGTCTTGCGCCAGATCACGTCATTGAGGATCCAGTAGCCCTGGTCCTGCAGGGTGGCGCCCACCCGGAAGATATTGTGATAGCTGCCGATCACCCAGATCGTGCCGGTGTCCTTCAGGCAGCGGCGCGCGGCCGCCAGCCAGCGGCGGGTGAAGGCATCATAGGCGGCAAAGTCCGAGAACTTGTCCCAGTCGTCGTCCACCGCATCCACACGGCTGTTGTCGGGCCGGGTCAGCTCGCCGCCGAGCTGGAGATTGTAGGGCGGGTCGGCGAACACCATGTCGACGCTGCCGGCGGGCAGGGCTTCCATCAGCTCGATGCAGTCGCCGATCAGGATCCGGTTGTCCGGAATGGCCTGTTCCTGCGTGGTATCTGCCTTGCCTGCCATCTGCTGCCCCATCCGGCGCCGACCCGGTAGGGGTCGCGCTGCGAGGCCACTTGAATCCAACGTGGTTAAGGAAGGATTCACGCAGAATCAGGGTGCTGCGAGAATTCGCTGTCGTGGGCTGGCGCCATGCAAAAGGGCTCCGGCGGCGCCGGAGCCCTGAAGCGTCGGATAGTCTGTCAGGCGATCAGTTGCGGAACAGCGACAGGATCGACTGCGGCGCCTGGTTGGCGATCGACAGGGCCTGGGTGC
>JAIXTH010000100.1 GCA_027484265.1 Alphaproteobacteria bacterium | reverse complement strand
TTCTCGATCCCACAGGATATTGCCGCCTATCTGGATGAGCTCGACGCCTTCATCGAGGCCGAGATCAAGCCGCTGCAGGCGCAGGACGACAACGAGCGATTCTTCGACCACCGCCGCGAATGGGCGCGCACCGACTTCGAGGGTGGCGGGCTGCCGCGCAAGGAGTGGGAAGACCTGCTGCGCGAGGCGCGACGCCGGGCCGATGCCGCCGGCCACTATCGCTTTGCCCTGCCCGCCGAGTTCGGCGGCAAGAACGGCAGCAACCTCGCGATGGCGATCATCCGCGAGCACCTCGCCGCCAAGGGTCTTGGCCTGCACAATGACCTGCAGAACGAGCACTCAATTGTCGGCAACATGCCGGGCGCCCTGATGCTGCGCGATTTCGGTACCGAAGAGCAGAAGGCCACCTTGCTCCCCAAGGCGCTGAGGGGCGAGTTCATTGCCACTTTCGGCCTGACGGAGCCCGAGCATGGCTCGGATGCCACCCACATGGAGACCCGCGCCGTGCGCGAGACCCGCGACGGCGTCGATGGCTGGCTGATCAATGGCGAGAAGATGTGGACCACCGGCATGCATGTGGCGACTCACTGCATGCTGTTCGCCCGCACCAGCGGCGAGGATGGAGATGCCACCGGCATCACCTGCTTCTTCGTGCCGGCGGACGATCCGGGCGTGCGGATCGAAGAGTATCTGTGGACCTTCAACATGCCCACCGACCACCCGCGGGTCAGCTTCACCGACATCTGGGTGCCCGACAGCGCGATCTTCGGCGCCCTCGGCGGCGGCCTCGCCCTGGCGCAGCACTTCGTGCACGAGAACCGGATCCGGCAGGCAGCCTCCTCGCTGGGCGCGGCTGTCTACTGCATCGAGGAGAGCGTGAAATATGCCCGGATGCGCAAGCCGTTCGGCAAGGCGCTGGCCACCAACCAGGCGATCCAGTTCCCGCTGGTCGAGCTGGCAACCCAGGCCGAGATGCTGCGCCTGCTGATCCGCAAGACCGCCTGGGAAATGGACCAGATGAGCAAGGTGGAGGTCGAGAAGAAGCTCTCCGACAAGGTCTCGATGTGCAACTACTGGGCCAACCGTCTGTGCTGCGAGGCCGCCGACCGGGCGATGCAGGTGCATGGCGGCATCGGCTACTCCCGCCACAAGCCATTCGAGCACATCTATCGCCACCACCGCCGCTACCGCATCACCGAGGGCTCGGAGGAGATCCAGATGCGCAAGGTGGCCGGCTGGTTGTTCGGCTACATGGGCCCCCGAAAGCGCGAATTCGCGGAGCTGGAAGCGGCATATACCGGCAACAAGCTCGGCCTGAAGACCTAGCGCATCGCTTTCGCCCAAGGCTGGCGACCGCTGACCGGTACAGGTCTGCGGCAACACAGGCCACGGGCGGGCGGCACATTCGGCTGACCGCTTTGCGGCGCGGCATCGGTGCTTGTGTTCAGGCCATGCCCTGCCAGTCGCGGCCCCCATGCAGGACACGCAGGATCGCAACGGCCTCGGCCTCAATCCGGAACAGGATGAGGTAGTCACGATAGATCAGGCGCCGGTCTGACAGCGGTCGGCCCGGAATGGCCGGGCACCGCTCTGGCATCAGGTCGAGGGAACCGGCGAGATCCAGAAGCTGCCGGACAAACATGCGCGCGCGTTCCGGGCTGTCACGGGCGATCCATTGCCGGATCTGATCGATGTCGTCGATCGCACGCTCGGTGTATTCAACGCGGTAGCGCCGCATCTGAAGCTGCTCGCGCCTCTAGCTCCGCAAGGGCTTCTGCTGATGTCCAGCGCCCCTCGGATGCCGCAGCCTTGTCCATCGATGCGAACAGATCAGCTCGCCGCTGGGGATCATCAAGAAGCGCATCTATGAGAGCCTGACCGCTTCCAGGCGATCCGGCTGGTGCTTCATGCGGACTGTCCGGGATCGTCATGGGTTGGCTCGCGCAGTGTCACCGGACACTATACCCGCACGTCGACCGCAGCAACGCCGCGTTGGTTGTGGCAGAGCCAAGGTGCAAGCAGCAGGGCCGGGCGGGGCTATACCGGCGTCCTCTTGTCGGCCTTCGGGCCGAAGAACAGCCAGGCGATGAAGCCGAACAGGGGGATGAACAGCACGATCGCGATCCAGATCGCCTTGCCCAATGCGCTGGTAAGGCTGTTCTGCAGGATGCTGATCCCTGCCCACAGGACCAGCAACAGGGCACGTATGTAGCCGAAGCCGCAAGGCTGCGACCGGTCCTGTCCGAACCTCCTCTGTCGCGCCGGCACGCCAATCCGTGCGGTCCATGCTATCGGCACCGGCAACACCCGCTGCATGATGTGCCTGCATGACGAATCCGCGATCCATTGCCCTCGAGCCCGGCCCCGCCAGACCGCCGGGCGCCGTCGAGGCCGTGACTTTCGGGTGCCGCCTCAATGCCACCGAATCTGAGGCGATGAAGGCGATGGCGGAGGCGGCCGGTCTGCGCGATGCGGGGATCGTCAACACCTGCGCGGTCACGGGCGAGGCCGTGCGGCAGGCGCGCCAGTCGATCCGGCGGAT
>JAIXTH010000008.1 GCA_027484265.1 Alphaproteobacteria bacterium | reverse complement strand
GGAAGCCGCCCGCGCCGGGGTACAGGAGGCCGAGGCCCAGCTGACGCAGGCCCGGCTGGCCTTCGACCGCACCCGCACCCTGGCCGACCGCGGCTTTGCCTCCCAGGCGAGGCTCGATGCCGACCGCGCGCTGCTGGACGCCGCCGAGGCCCGGGTGCGCGGCGCGCGCGAGCGGGTGGCCGGTGTCGGCCAGCGGATCGAGAGCCAGCGCCAGCGCGCCTCGGCCCTGCGCGCCCGTGCCGACAGCGTGGCCCAGCGCCAGCGCTCGGCCCAGTCGCGCCTCTCCGACCGCACCATCCGCGCCCCCTTCAGCGGCGTGATCGGCCTGCGCAACGTCAGCCCCGGCCAGCTGGCCCGCCCCGGCGAGGCCCTCGCCACCCTCGACGACATCTCGCAGGTGAAGGTGGACTTTGCCGTGCCCGAGAGCCGGATGCAGTCGGTGCGGCCCGGCACCGAAGTCTCGCTGCGCTCCGAGGCGGTTCCCGGCATGCTGTGGCGCGGCTTCGTGCGGTTTGTGGACACGCGGATCGATCCGCGTTCGCGCACCCTGATGGCCCGCGCCTATATCGCCAATCCCGACGGTGCCCTGCGCCCTGGCATGCTGATGAATGTGGAGGTCCGCACCCCGGCGCGGTCCATGCCGGGCATTCCCGAAGTGGCGCTGCAGGAAGAGGGCAACGAGACCTTCGTGTTCATCGCGGTGGAGGGCGACAGCGGCCTCACCGCCAGGCGCGTGCCGGTGCGGATCGGCACCCGTCGCGATGGCTGGGTGGAAGTGGTGGACGGCCTTGCCATCGGCGACCGGGTGGTCAGCGAGGGGCTGGTGCGCCTGCGTGACGGCCAGGCGATCCGGCCCCAGGCTGGCCCGTCCAGTGCCCCGCAGCCTGCCGCACCCGGCCAGCCTGCCGCACCCGGCCAGCCGGCCACCGGCCAGCCGGCACCTGCACCCCGGCCCGCGCCCGCCGGCACCCCGCCGGTGGCCAAGGCCCCCGCTGCCGCAGAGGCGGCCGGCGCCCGGAGCGGCGGATGACCCTGTCGGAGCTCTCCATCCGCCGGCCCGTGCTGGCCCTGGTGGCGAACCTCCTGCTGATCGTGTTCGGCATGGTGGCCTTCACGCAGCTGCCGCTGCGCGAGCTGCCCGATGTGGACCCGCCGATCGTATCCATCACCACCACCTATCGCGGCGCCTCGGCCGAAGTGGTGGAAAGCCAGATCACCCAGATCATCGAGGAACAGCTCTCGGGCATCGAAGGCCTCGACCTGATCGAAGCGCAAAGCTCGGACGGGCGCTCGAACATCCGGGTGGAGTTCGACCTCTCGCGCGATTTGGATGCCGCCGCCAATGACGTGCGCACGGCGGTGGACCGGGTCACCAACCGGCTGCCCCAGGCCGCCGACCCGCCTCAGGTGTCCAAGACCGACGTCGATTCCGATCCGATCATGTGGCTGAACCTCGCATCCGATCAGATGACCCGGGTGGAGCTGACCGATTATGCCGAGCGGTTCCTGACCGACCGTCTGTCGGCGCTGGATGGCGTGGCCTCGGTGCGGGTGGGCGGGGGCCTGCGGCCTGCCATGCGGATCTGGCTCGATCCCGGGGCGCTGGCGGCGCGCGGCCTGACGCCGGATGATGTGGACCAGGCGCTGCGGTCGCAGAATGTCGAGCTGCCGGCCGGCCAGCTGGAATCGGAGGAGCGCAGCTATACCCTGCGGGTGGCGCGCGGCTATCTCAGCGCCGACGACTTCCGCCGCCTGCCCGTGGGCCGGTCCGGGGACGGGCGCCAGGTGCGGCTGGAGGAAGTGGCCCGGGTCGAGCGGGCGCCCGAGGATGACCGCCGTCTGTTCCGGGGCAATGGCGAGAACCAGATCGGCCTTGGCATCGTGCGCCAGTCCAAGTCGAATGCCCTCGATGTCGCCAATGGCGTCCGCGCCGAAGTGGCCGACATCCAGCGCTCCCTGCCCGAGGGCATGACGGCCGTGGTGGCCTTCGACAGCTCGATCTTCATCTCGGAGGCGATCGAAGGGGTGTGGAAGACCATGGGGGAGGCGATCATCCTCACGCTGGTGGTGATCTTCCTGTTTCTGGGCACGGTGCGGGCGGCTTTCGTGCCGGCTGCCACCATCCCGGTGTGCCTGATCGCGATCTTCCTGATCCTGGCGGTGCTGGGCTTCTCGCTGAACCTGATCACGCTGCTGGCGCTGGTGCTGGTGATCGGCCTGGTGGTGGATGACGCCATTGTGGTGCTCGAGAACATCCAGCGCCGGGTCGACATGGGCGAGCCGCCCCTGATCGCCGCTGAGCGGGGCACCCGCCAGGTGCAGTTCGCCGTGATCGCCACCACGGCGGTGCTGGTGTCGGTGTTCCTGCCCCTGATGTTCACCGGCGGCTTCATCGGCCGGCTGTTCGTCGAGCTGGCGGCGACCGTGGCCGGGGCGGTGATCGTGTCGGCGTTCGTGGCCCTCAGCCTCACACCGGTGATGTGCTCGTGGCTGCTGCGGCCCGCAAGGCGCCAGTCGCCGGTGATGGCGGTGGTGGAGCGGGCGTTCGACGCCATGCGCAGCTCGTACAGGGCCTCGGTGGAAGCAAGCCTCGGCTCGCGCTGGGCTGCGTTTGCGGTGATCGGCGTGATGCTGGCCGGGGCGGCCTTCATGTTCACCCAGCTACCGCGCGAGCTGACCCCGCGCGAGGACCGGGGCAGCATGATCATGCAGGTCTCCGGCCCCGACGGGGTGGGCTTCGACTATATGCGCCGGGTGCTGCTCGAGGCCGAGCCGGTGCTGATGGAATATGTCGAGAGTGGCGAGGCGACCCGGGTGCTGCTGGTGGCGCCCCGGTTCCAGGACGCCGGCTCCTCGCGCTTCAACGGTGGCTTCGGCCGCATCTTCCTTGCCCCCTGGGGCGAGCGGCGCGATGGCAACGAGATCGTCGACGAGATGAACGCCAGGCTGTCGCAGATTCCCGGCGCGCAGTTCCGGGTGGTGATGCCGCCGCCCATCAATGCCTCCGGCGGCGGTGGTGGCGGCGGCGGCGACGGTGTCTCGATCGTGATCGCGGGCGCCGACTATGCCGAGCTGGCCGAAGTGGCCGAAGCCGTGATTGCCCGCACGCGCGATAATCCCAACCTGCAGCGGGCGCGGATGAACTACGAGCCGATCGCGCCGCGGGTGGAAATCGTGGTGGACCGCGAGCGGGCTGCGGCGATGGGGGTGTCGGTGGCGGCCATCGGCCGTACCCTGGAAGCCACCACGGGCCTGCGCCGGGTCGGCACCTTCCCGGAACGCGGCGAGGAGTATGACGTCCTGCTGCAGACCGACCGGCGCGAGCGGCGCAGCGTCGAGGACCTGTCGCGCATCCAGGTGCGCTCCGAGCGCACCGGCGAGCTGGTGCCGCTGGCGAACCTGATCACCACCCGCTCGGTCGGCGGGGCGGACAGCCTGCCGCGCGTCAACAAGCTGCGCGCGGTCACCATCTCGGCCAGCCTCGCCAATGGCTATACGATCGGCGAGGCCCTGACCTATCTGGAAGACATCGTCCGCGAGGAAATGAAGCCGGCGATGAAGCTGGACTATACTGGCGCGGCCAAGCAGTTCCTGGATGCGGGCGGAGCCATCGCGCTGGCGTTCCTGTTCGCGCTGCTGGTGGTCTATCTGACCCTGGCGGCCCAGTTCGAGAGCTTCATCCACCCGCTGACGGTGATGCTGACGGTACCGCTGGCGGTGGCCGGGGGGCTGTTCGGGCTCTATGCCGCCGGGCTCAGTCTCAACATCTATTCCCAGATCGGCCTGATCATCCTGATAGCCCTGGCGGCCAAGAACGGCATCCTGATCGTCGAGTTCGCCAACCAGCTGCGCGACGAGGGCCGCAGTGTGCGCGAGGCGGTGGTGGAGGCGGCCGAGCTGCGGCTGCGCCCGATCCTGATGACATCCTTTGCCACGGTGGCAGGCGCGGTGCCGCTGGCCATCGCCTCCGGCGCCGGTGCCGAAAGCCGGGTGGCGATCGGCATGGTGATCGTGTTCGGCGTGCTGGTCTCCACCGCGCTGACATTGTTCGTGGTGCCGGTGTTCTATGCGATGCTGGCGCGCTTCACCGGCAGCCCGGAGGCCCGCACCCGCAGGATCGAGGCCTATCAGGGGATCGAGGCGGCGCGGGAGCAGCCTGCGGAATAGGCGGCCCGTCGTGCTTGGGCGCCTGCGCAGGTGCATGCACCTGCGCTCCCGTGGCTTGCTCCGTTGCTGGCGGTGACGGGTGAGAGGTCCTCCGCGCGCCCTTTTCCCCGGTGCACCCGCCGCTGCCAGCGTGGATCG
>JAIXTH010000175.1 GCA_027484265.1 Alphaproteobacteria bacterium | reverse complement strand
TGGCCGGCGCGGGTGCGCAGCGCCTGGGTGGCCGCCGCCATCAGAGCGCGGGGCGCAGGCCCCGACAGGGCCCGGGCGACCTCCTCTTCCAGACCGAGGTCCGCCGGACGGATGCGCTCGCCCTGGTTCATGGCGATGCCGCCGCGCAGGTCCGCCAGATAATCGGCGAACAGCAAGGTGGTGAGGTCGGCTTCGACCTGGCCGAACCGGCCCTCGCTGGCGAGGGCCGTGGCCCAGGCAGCGGTCTGGCGCAGGGTCTCCACATAGGTGGCGATCCAGGCGAGGCCGTGGGCGATATGCTGTTCCTGGTCGAGGCGGGCCCGGTCGATCTTGCCCTCGGGTGCCACACGGGCGCGCACCATCTCGATCGCCCGCGCGGTCAGTGGCACGACCGCCTCGGCTGCGGCCTCCAGAACGGCAGGCAGTGCCTGCGGCGACAGATCAAGGTCAACCGAACCAGCCATCGCATTCATCTTGATGCCCCCTCGCAGACTTCACAGGCGCGCACGACCGTACCAAGCGCAGCCAGGCGCGCGGCAAGATCATGCCAATCTGTGATCCAGATAGACCGCCGCGCGCAAGATCAAACCGTCCGCACAGCGCGCTTCGCAGCGCAGTGATGCGGCAAAGCGACGCTCACCGCTCCTTGAGGTCTGCGGCCAGCGACTGGTCCAGCAGGCGCAGGTCGATATCCAGCGACTGGCCATCGGTCTCGCGCAGCTCGAGTTCGGTGCGGTCGAACAGCACCGCCAGCTTGCGCATGACGCCTTCCGTGGCGGCGATCCGCTCGGCATTGGCACGGGGGTCCGTCTCCAGCGCCGCCAGCGCCTCGCCCACCTTCACCGCTTCGGGCAGGTAGTAGGTGAACAGGCGCTGGGCAGTGGCGAAGCCTTCGGGCGCCGCTGCCACGGCGGTCATGATCCGGTTGCCGGTTGCCACGATCCCGGCCACCGAGGCCACTGAATCGGGACTGCGGAGTCGGCCGCGCACCGCATCGAGCGCCTTCAGGGCATCGGCCGCCTCGCCCAGGATCTTCTGCACCAGCTCGGTCCGGCCCGACGGCAGCGCATCGCCCGCCACGGTCGGCGCCTTGATCTCCAGCTGCGGCAGCGTCGGCACCTGCAGCACCCGGCGCGCCTCGTCGGCCCGCACCGCCCGGTCGGCCATCAGGCCGCCGATCCAGCCGAACAGCGCACCGGTCATGATGCCAAGACCGATGCCCACCAGCGGATTGGCATTGTCGAAACTGAGCACCACCCCGAAAACGGCGAGGCCCGCCCCGACACCGGCGGTGATCCAGCCGGCGCGGATGCCGCCGCGGCGCCTGCGGCGGGCCTTCTCGTCGGCCTTCAGCTTGCGCTGTGTCTCCTCGAACCGTGCATTGGCCATGCGGCGACGGGCCTCCTCGAGGTCCCGTTCGGTCAGCGGCTTGCGGCTCATGTCCCCTCCCCGGTCGGTATCGATGCCATGGCGGCTGCGGCCGGCGTTCTTCGAGAACACCGACATGAAGGCGGCGACGATTCCGAAGAGCCCCGCGCCGAGAATGAACAGCATACCCAACAAGCGTGCCATGGCTGGCAGTTAGGCAGTCATGCGCCCCGGCGCAAACACTTCCTGCAAGCGGCCTGCGGCTGGCTGCGCTGGATCGCGCTCCAGGGTGCACGGGCAGCACGGTCCGGAGGGGCTGCCGTCTGCCTCCGGGATCTGTCGCGCGCTGCCCGCCCTGCCGGAACCCGGTTTCCTCTGCCATGCGAAACCGGCTAGAAGCCGGGCAGCACAGGGCCGTGCGTGGGGTGCGGGTCTGGCAGGAGGTTTGCGGACATGGGCGAGCGGTTGGATGTGGTGATCATCGGGGCGGGTCCTGGCGGCTATAATTGCGCCATCCGCTGTGGCCAGCTGGGGCTGAAGACCGCGATCATCGAGAAGGACGCCACCCTGGGCGGCACCTGCCTGAATGTCGGCTGCATCCCCTCCAAGGCCCTGCTGCACGCCTCCGAGCAGTATGAGGCCGCAGCGCGCCACTTCGGCGACATGGGCATCGTGATCAAGGGCCTGTCGCTCGACCTGCCGAAGATGCTGGCGCAGAAGGACGAGGCCGTGGACGGCCTCACCAAGGGCGTCGCCTTCCTGATGAAGAAGAACAAGGTGGCGGTGCACTATGGCACCGGCCGCATCACCGGCCCAGGCAAGGTGGCGGTGACGGCTGCCGACGGCGCGGTCACCGAACTCGAGGCCGACAACATCGTGATCGCCACCGGCTCGGAAGTGACCCCGCTGCCGGGCGTGACCATCGACGAGGTGCAGATCGTCTCGTCGACCGGCGCCCTCAGGCTGCCCAAGGTGCCCAAGTCCATGGTGGTGGTGGGCGCCGGGATCATCGGTCTCGAGCTGGGCTCGGTCTGGCGGCGCCTCGGCGCCGAGGTGCAGGTGATCGAGTATCTCGACCGCATCACGCCGGGTGTGGACCTCGAAACCGCCAAGCAGCTGCAGCGGGTGCTGACCAAGCAGGGCATGACGTTCGCGCTGGGCCAGAAGGTCACGTCGGCCACCACGGCCAAGAGTGGCGTGACCCTGACGGTCGAGCCCGCCGCTGGCGGCGAGGCGCGCGAGATCAAGGCCGATGTGGTGCTGGTGGCGATCGGCCGGCGCCCCTACACCACCGGGCTTGGCCTCGAGACCGTGGGGATCGAGCCTGACCGGCGCGGCTTCATCACCAATGACCATGGCCGCACCAGCGCGCCGGGTATCTGGGTGATCGGCGATGCCACCACCGGTCCGATGCTGGCCCACAAGGCCGAGGAGGAAGGCGCCGCCATTGCCGAGCGGATCAAGGGCCTGCCCGGCCACGTCAATCTGGAGACCATGCCCGGGGTGGTCTACACCTTCCCCGAAGTGGCCTGGGCCGG
>JAIXTH010000219.1 GCA_027484265.1 Alphaproteobacteria bacterium | reverse complement strand
TGGACCGCGCGGCTCCTGCCGCGCCCATGGCGGGGGCGATGCGCGGCGGGAGCCGCGCTGTCCATCGATCCAATCGATATGAAGCAGCGCCTGCCCGACCGCCGCCGGGCCCCCGAGGTTCTGTCACCAGCCCTGCTGGCGCCAGAACCAAGACTACCGTGTTCCGCCCCCGTCAAGGCAACCCCTCCGGGGTGGCTTCGCCAGCCTTGACCGGGCCGCAAGGCGGGTGGCCAGCCCCCCCTTTTCCTTGGCGAGCCCCGAGCGGGAAAAGGGCGAGCGGAGGACCTATCACCATAAGGGCCAGCCCCGCCCTTTACGCCTGCAACCCCGCGCGGCATATCTCCCGCCAGCCTGGTGCCGCCAGAAGCGCCGGCCAGCTCGACAGGGAGAACCACAATGGCTGAAGCCTATATCATCGACGCCTGCCGTACGCCGCGCGGCATCGGCAAGGTTGGCAAGGGTGCGCTTGCCGATTTCCACCCCCAGCACCTCGCCGCCACGGTGCTGGGTGCGATCCGCGACCGCAACGGCATCGACACCGCCGATGTGGATGACGTGATCTGGGGCACCAGCTCGCAGCGGGGCAAGCAGGGCGCCGACCTTGGCCGGATGGCTGCGCTGGATGCCGGTTATGACGTGCGCTCGTCCGGTGTGACGCTCGACCGGTTCTGCGGTTCGGGCATCACCACGGTGAACATGGCCGCCGCCCAGATCATGGCCGGGATGGAAGATCTGGTCGTGGCCGGTGGCACCGAGATGATGAGCTATACGGCGGCCACCGCCGATCCCTCCGCGCCGCCCTGCATGGACGCGGGCAATCTGCGCCTGCGCGCCCGCCATCCGCAGAGCCACCAGGGCGTCTGTGCCGATGCCATCGCCACCCTTGAAGGGATCTCGCGCGACGCGGTCGATGCGCTGGCGATGCTGAGTCAGGAGCGCGCTGCCGCCGCCATTGCCGGGGGCCACTTCGACCGCGCGCTGGTGCCTGTCTACCGCGAGGACGGGACCCTTGCCCTCGACCGCGAGGAGTTTCCCCGCCCCGGCACCACGCTGGAAGGCCTCGCCGCCCTCAAGCCGTCGTTTGCGGCGATGGCGGAGTATCCGCTCGACGACAAGGGCACCACGTTCGGCGGCCTGATCCGGCAGGTCTATCCCGACCTCAAGATCAACCACATCCACCATGCCGGCAACAGCTCGGGCGTGGTCGACGGCGCCGCAGCGGTGCTGCTGGCCTCCAAGTCCTATGCCGACCGCAAGGGCCTCAAGCCCCGCGCGCGGGTGGTGGCGATGGCCAATGTGGGCGACAGCCCGACCCTGATGCTCAACGCGCCGGTGCCGGCCGCCCGCAAGGTGCTGGCCAAGGCCGGCCTCACCGTTGACGACATCGACCTGTTCGAGATCAACGAGGCCTTCGCCGTGGTGGCCGAGAAGTTCATCCGTGACCTCGGGCTCGACCGCGAGAAGGTGAATGTGAACGGCGGCGCCATGGCGCTGGGTCACCCCATCGGTGCCACCGGCTCGATCCTGATCGGCACCATGCTCGACGAGCTGGAGCGCCGCGACCTCAAGCGCGGCCTCGTCACCATGTGCGCCGCCGGCGGCATGGCGCCCGCGATCATCATCGAGCGGGTCTGATCGGCTGCCCGATCCCTGGAGGTCCGACGCTGACAGAGGGCCTCCAGGGAGTCGGCTGGGCCGCGCGGCTCCTGCCGCGCCCCGGCAGTGTCAGACGTCGTCAGACGTCTCGATCCATGTACCAGCCGGCCGAGCCAGCGCCGGAGTCGTTGTCCACTTCTCCGGTGGCACCCCTGCGGGGGATGTCGTGCGGGACTACAAACGCCAGCAACAGGAGGATCTGGCCCAGCCCTATGAGGCCCGCCAGCGCAAATTCTGCCACCAGCCAGATCCAGTGCCCGCCATCGTCCACCGGTGCCCCGGCCATCGCGGCCAGTGACAGTACCAGTTGCCCCGCCAGCGCAATTCCCGCGATGCGCCAGAACCGCGTCCGGACCAGTTCAAGCATGGTATCAATCGGAGCGCGGGCATCGAGCGCGAGCAAAATGGCCACAAGATTGAGACACAGGAGACCGGCAACCATAACCAGAGAGGCCACTATTGCGGACGGTTCTTCCAGTGCGGCGATGATGCTGTGGAGAAAGCCGTACAGAAATGACCCTTCGATTGCCATTGAATCAGTGATCGCAAGCAGAGCATCCGCAAGCCAGATCGTTAAACCCTTGAGCGGCAGCGCATAGACCAAGGCGCCAATCACCCATGGCGCTACCACCAGTCCAATCGACAGCGGGATGATCAAGGCGAAGCAGCGTCCGTGAAAGGCTGCAAGCGCCCGCCCGCGCTTGGCCTCGGGCAACGGATGCCCGGCAAAGCCCGTCCACGCGAGCGCCCTGCCGACATAAAGCACGGCCAGCGCGCCACACACCACTGTGAACACCAAGAACACGGGGAGGAAGGCCAGGGTTAAGGCCAGTTCGTTGACGTAGGCTTCCAGCGGGTCATCGGGACTGCCTGGCAGCTCAGCCGGGCCGATCAGACCGATCAGGTCAATGGCATGCACGGACAGGCTGGAGAGCAGCCCGAACACCAGGGCTGCAGGAAGATTGAGCACGGCTTCCCGCTTCATGGCTTCTGTATCTCGCTGGAAAAGCTGTCTGTTGGGAGCGTCACGCTACTGCGAAAGGTCGCCGCGTCAATCCTCCCGTGTGCCCGACGGATGCCGCGAAGCCCCGGGTGGACTCATACCTTGATGTCGAGCACCCGGCCCGGTCTGGCGAGCGTGTCAGGGCGGGCTGCAGGCGTGGCGTTCGCAGCTGCGGGCTGCACCCCGAATGCGGTCGAGGGGGCCGCGGCTGGTGCATCTTGGGGCACCGATGCAGCTCGCGGTGCTGCCGTTTGTCCGGTCAGTCTCGCGGCGGGGCTTTCGATGCCGAGGGCCGCCAGCCGCTGGGCGAAGGCTTCGGGCAGGCGCCCAGCCGGGCGGGCGCTGCCGGTGGCAGGCGGGATCGGTCCGTTCTGGATCGGGGGCAGGGCCATGATCCCGGGTCTCGCCCGGTGTGGTTAATGCAGGCTTAAGGCGTGCCCTGCTCGGACCGTGCCGGCACCAGACCATAGCGGGCGGCCAGCTTCCAGACGTGGTCGGGGATCATCCGGGCCATCCGCTGCGGGGCCGAGCGGCGCAGGTGCACGATGGTCTCCAGCGCCTTCATCTCCACCCTTGTGCGGGC
>JAIXTH010000227.1 GCA_027484265.1 Alphaproteobacteria bacterium | reverse complement strand
GGGCCAGCCGGGCCAGCCGGGCCTCGAGGCCACTGAGGCGGGCACGGGTCACCTCGACCCGCACGATCCCGGCAAACTCGCCCCCCAGCCGCGCCAGCGAGCTGTCGATCCAGTTGCCATCCTCTGCCGCGACCGCAGCCGCGACCGACCGCACGATGCCGGGGCGGTCGCGTGCCACCACCGTCAGAACCGCTGTGACTGTCATCGGGCTTCCTCCACCACCATGATTGGCTGAAGGCGTAACCCGGCACCCGGTGGGCGACAAGTGCGCGTGTTGCCGCGGCCATTGTGCGAACCGGGCGGCTGCCGGGACCTGGCAGCACCCGTCGGCGACCTGTCAGGGCCCGCCAGCGCCGCCCCCTGGACAGGCTGGACGCACGCCGGGCGCTGTGATGGGATCGCGGCAGGAGGATTGTACCATGGCTGCCTATCAGCAGAAGACCCTGCCCACCGATGTGGCGGTCGAGGCGTTCCTGGCCACTGTGGAGCCGCCTGGCCGGGTGCAGGATGCACGGCAGGTGATGGAGCTGATGCATGCGGTCAGCGGCGAGCCCCCGGTGATGTGGGGCGCGGCGATCATCGGCTTTGGCAGCTACGACTATACCTATGCCAGCGGCCATTCGGGTGTGGCACAGCGGATCGGCCTGTCGCCGCGCAAGGCCAATCTGGCGGTCTATCTGCCCGGCATGCGCAACGAGCTGCAGGCGTTCCTGCCGCGCCTCGGCAAGCACAAGCTGGGGGGCGGGTGCCTGTATCTGAACGGGCTGGCGGCGGTGGACCTCGATGTGCTGCACGCCATGATCGCCGCCTCCTGGGACCACATCAACCGGGCCTATCCGGCCTGAGGATCGGCCAGCTGCGGGGTATCGGGGTTGCCGGCCGCAGGCTTGCGGCGCCAGGGATAGGCCAGCTGGCCGATCAGGCCTTCGGGCATGTCGCGCTCGGTGATGCCGGTGGCGCCGGGACGCCTGTCCATCGGCATGTAATAGGTGCCGAACATCAGGTCGATCCAGGGGAAGGTGGGCGCGAAATTGCTGCTGCCGCCCTCGTCGGCCCCGGTATGGTGCCAGCGGTGATAGATCGGGCTGGCGATGAACCAGCGCAGCGGGCCGAAGGTCCAGTTCAGGTTCGCATGCACCATCGCCGAGAACAGGATGTTGAACGGCGTCAGCACGATCAGCGCCGCTGGCGGAAACCCGAGCCACAGCGCGATCACATTGGCCATCAGCCCGTGCGCCACATAATTCACCGGGTGGAACCGCACCGCATGCATCCAGTCGAGGCTCTCGGGTGCATGGTGGATGGCGTGATAGCGCCACATCCGCGCGGTGTGGAAGAACCGGTGGCTCCAGTACATGTAGAAGTCGGTCACCACCAGCGCGCCCAGCGCCAGAACCCAGAGCGGCACCCCCTGCGCCCAGGGTGCCCCCGCCTCGGCATAGGCCACCGCGGCCGCCACATCGCCGCCAAAGATCGCCAGCAGCCCGCCCACCAGGATCGTGCTGGACACGGCGGCATAGACCAGCGGGGCCCCGATCCAGTACACCGCATCGATCCACGCATCGCGGCGCAGCGCCGGCTGGGTGCGGTCATGGGGCATCAGATGCTGGAGCACACCGAACAGCGCGGCGCAGAGCAGGAACCAGCCAGTGGCCTGGACGGCCGGGTTGGCGAGGATACTGGCGAGGGTCTCGGTCATGGCGCGCAAGGTTCCGGCGAAACTGACGGCAACACCGGTGACACGACCCCCGTTAAGCCCGCGTTAGTGCGGGTGGCGCGGGCGGCGCTGGCTCCGGGCACGGCCCGAGCTGTCGATCTGCCCGCCAGCTGGGGGCTGGGCACCACCGGGGCGATCCTCACCTGCGATGAAGGCGGCCAGCCGCGCGCCTGGCTCAACCGCTGTCCGCATGCGCGCTGGCCGCTGGACACGTTCGACGGGCGGTTCCTGTTCACGCAGGACGGCGCCCTGATCTGCGCCGCGCACGGTGCCCTGTTCGACCCGGGCAGTGGCCGGTGCCTCGGCGGCCCGGGCCGGGGCGAGCCGCTGACGGCCATCGCCCTCGATCTGAGCGATCCCGACTGGATCGGCTTGCTGCCACCGACGGCCTGACCGCCGCCCTATCCCCGGATCAGGCCCGGATCAGGCGGCTTCCTGTTCGGGTGCCGGGTTATCGGCAGGGCCGGGATCGTCCGTCTTCGGCGTGCCGGACATGTCCATCGCCATCAGGGTCGAGGCGACCGTGGTGATGAAGGCATAGGACGTCGCCCCGCCCACCAGCGCACCGAACAGCGGGATCACGATGCCCACGCTGCGCATGCCCAGGCGGACCAGAATCTGCCCCGCCACGGCCGTCACCAGGCCCGCAGCGATCCCGACGCCCACATCGACGCCCAGCGACACGGCCACGATCTTGATGAAGCGGTCGAAGTCGACCTTGATCTGGCCGGTCTTGTGATAGATCACCGCCACGGTGACGCGGAACTGCATGGCCACTGTCACCGCCAGCACAGCCGGGATGCCCAGGACGGCGGTTGCCCCACCGCCAAAGCCGCCGACCGCTCCGGCACCGCCCGCCATCAGCGCGGCATCACTGATCACCTTGTCGATGCCCTTGGCATCCACGTCGCGCTTGATCGCGTCGAACTCGACGGCTTCATAGATCGACTTCAGGCTGGTCGCGAGATCGAACGGATTGGCCATGGGCAAAGCTCCGGCATCAAAGGAGCCCATACTCTACGCGAGGTAACCGGTGTAGGATAGCCCGAATCGGCGGGCGATCCGGGACAGACTCAGCCCATCTGCCGCGCCGCCTCCAGCGCCCAATAGGTGATCACACCGTCGGCCCCGGCCCGCTTGAAGCACTGCAGCGCCTCCATCCGCACCCGCGAGCCGTCCAGCCAGCCCTGGGCGATCGCCGCCTCCAGCATGGCATACTCGCCCGAGACCTGGAACACGAAGGTGGGCGCCCCGAAGGTCTCCTTCACCCGCCGCACGATATCGAGATAGGGCATGCCGGGCTTGACCATCACCATGTCGGCACCCTCGGCAAGGTCCAGCGCCACTTCGCGGATCGCCTCTTCGGTGTTGGCGGGGTCCATCTGATAGGTCTTCTTGTCGCCCTTCAGCGCGCCCTTGGAGCCGATGGCATCGCGGTAGGGGCCATAGAAGGCCGAGGCGTATTTGGCGGCATAGGACATGATCGCCACGTCCTGGAAGCCCTCGGCATCCAGCGCCGCGCGGATCCGACCGATCCGGCCGTCGGTCATGTCGGACGGGGCGACGATGTCGGCACCGGCGCGCGCCTCCACCACGGCCTGGGCGCAGAGGCGCTCGATGGTGGGGTCATTGAGCAGGGTGCCGTCCTCGTCGATCAGGCCGTCATGGCCGTGGTCGGTGAAGGGATCGAGTGCCACGTCGGTCATCAGGCCGACCCCGGGGGCGGCATCCTTC
>JAIXTH010000322.1 GCA_027484265.1 Alphaproteobacteria bacterium | reverse complement strand
GAGGAGCAGGGCGTCAGCCCCGACAAGCTGTCCGGGACCATCCAGAACGACATCCTCAAGGAGTTCATGGTCCGCAACACCTATATCTATCCGCCCGGCCCCTCGATGCGGATCATCTCCGACATCTTCGCCTATACCAGCGCGCACATGCCGCGGTTCAATTCGATCTCGATCAGCGGCTATCACATGCAGGAGGCCGGGGCGACCGCCGACCTCGAGCTGGCCTACACGCTGGCGGACGGGGTGGACTATATCCGCGCCGGGATCGCAGCCGGGCTGCCGGTGGATGCGTTTGCGCCGCGCCTGTCGTTCTTCTGGGCGGTGGGCATGAACTTCTTCATGGAAGTGGCCAAGATGCGCGCGGCACGGGCGCTGTGGGCGCGGCTGGTGCGGCAGTTCGATCCGCAGGATTCCAAGTCGCTGGCGCTGCGGACCCATTCGCAGACCTCGGGCTGGAGCCTGACGGCGCAGGACGTGTTCAACAATGCGGTGCGCACCTGCGTGGAGGCGATGGCCGCCGCCCACGGCCACACCCAGAGCCTGCACACCAACAGCCTCGACGAGGCCCTGGCCCTGCCCACCGACTTCTCGGCCCGGATCGCCCGCAACACCCAGATCGTGCTGCAGGACGAGGCCGGCTTCTCCCGCCCGATCGACCCGTGGGGCGGCAGCCACGCTGTCGAGCGCCTCACCGCCGACCTCGCCGCCCGCGCCTGGAGCCATATCCAGGAAGTCGAGGCGCTGGGCGGCATGGCCAAGGCCATCGAGCAGGGCCTGCCCAAGCTGCGGATCGAGGAAGCCGCCGCCCGCACCCAGGCCCGGATCGACACCGGCGTGCAGACCGTGGTGGGCGTCAACAAGTTCCGCCTCGACGAGCCCGAGGATGTGCCGGTGCTCAAGGTCGACAATACCAAGGTGCGGATGCTGCAGCTCGAGAAGCTGGCGCGCCTGCGGGCCGGACGCAGCGAAGCGGCGGTGGAAGCCGCCTGCCGGGCCCTGACCGAAGCTGCCCGCACGGGCAGCGGCAATCTGCTGGCGCTGTCGGTGGAGGCCGCCCGTGCCCGCGCCACCGTGGGCGAGATCAGCGCGGCGCTGGAGACGGCCTGGGGCCGCCACACCGCCACCATCCGCCTCAACACCGGGGTCTATGCCGCCGAGGCCGGCGCCCGGGGCGAAGCCGTGGCGCAGGCCCGGCAGGACGTGGCCGACTTCACCGCCCGCGCCGGGCGTCCGCCGCGGATCCTGGTGGCCAAGATGGGCCAGGACGGCCACGACCGGGGCCAGAAAGTGATCGCCGGCGCCTTCAGCGATCTGGGCTTCGAGGTGGAAGTCGGCCCGCTGTTCGCCACACCGGAAGAAGTGGCCCGCAGCGCCGCCGAGAATGACGTGCATGTGGTGGGCGTCTCGTCGCTCGCCGCCGGACACCTCACCCTGGTCCCGGCCCTGCGCGCCGCCCTCTCCGCCGAAGGCCGCGCCGACATCATGGTGGTGGTGGGCGGCGTCATCCCCCCCGACGACGTCCCGATCCTGCGCCAGATGGGCGCCAGCGCCGTCTATCCCCCCGGCACCGTGATCGCCGAGGCGGCCGTGAACCTGGTGGGCGGCCTGAAGGGGCAGCGGGGGTGGTGAGGGCTGGGCGCCGGGGCCACACCTGACGAAGCTGGGCGCCGATGGCTGGAATGCCCTACCGCCGGGCATGCTTGTTACCCGATCAGAGCCCCAAACAGAAAAACCCGCCCGGACCTGTCGGTCCGGACGGGCAGGATGGCGGGGGCGCGAAAAAGGGGGACGCGCACCCCGCTATCGGTAGGCCGCTTATTCGGCGGCGAGGCGGACCTGCTGCAGGGCGTCCGAGCGGGCGCCGAAATTGATGGTCTGCAGGAAGCGGATGCCGTCTTCGGCGATGTCGTCGCCCACCATGTGATCGCCCTCGGCCTCGAACTCCTTGAAGTCGACATACATGGCGTAGAAGGCCTTGGTGCGGTCGGTGATGATGCCGGCGTTCCACAGGGTCTTCACCAGCACGCGGAAGATGTTGGTGGCTTCCTTCATGCGCTCGCGGCGCTCGCTATCGGTGGCGATCTCCTGGAACTCGGCCATCACCTTGTCGGGGTCCATGCCGAAGTCTTCGTAGATCGCGCGCATCTGGTGCGGGGCGACCAGGTTGAACAGCAGGGTCTGGAAGCAGTGGGCGGCCCAGTCCTCGACGATCGCATGCTCGCCCGCATCCAGCTTGGGGATGGTGCGGTCGGCCCAGATCTTGCCGAACTTGTGGTGGAAGGCCTCGTCGGTCATCACCAGCTGGGTCAGCTTGCGGGCCAGCGGGTCGCGCCACTCGTTGTAGATGGTGGCGAAGGCACCCATGGCCAGGCCCTCGATCAGCATCTGCATGCCCACGATCTTCTTGTAGACCTCCGGCGCGTGCACGATCTCGACCATCAGGGTCTTGAGCACTTCACCGCACGGCAGCGGGCTGCCCCAGCGGGCCTTGATGTAGCGGGCGAAGGCCGACACGTGGCGGGCCTCTTCGCGGGCCTGGTTGGCGGCATATTCCTGGGCGCCGGCATCGCGCAGCACGTGGCACAGCGAGGCCGAGAGGTTCAGCGCGCCCTGCTCGCCATGCAGGATCGCCGACAGCTGCCAGCGGGCCATCTCGTTCTTGAAGCGGATCAGCTCCTTCGGCTTGTCCGCGAAGAACTCCTGCACATAGCGGGTCTCGAGCGCGGGCACGAGATAGTCCGGGAGGATGGCCTCGTTCTCCATGTCGAACGGCTCGTCGAAGTCGATGTACTTCTTGTCCATCGGATCCCAGAAGTGATCGTGGGTGGCCGAGATGATCTTGTCGAACGCAGTGGAGCGGTCGGTGTGGCGGTCGAGTTCGAGCATGGCTGCGAAGTCGGTCGGGGCCACCGCGTCATACAGGGCGTCCTTGGTGATATTGGTCGTCGTCACGATCGGCGTCTCCGGTTGATGGTTCTGGGGCAGGCGGCCCGTGTTCTGGTCCGCTCCCGTCTGGCATCGGCTGGTCCCGCGTCTGCGCACGGGTGTCCTGCATTTCCTCATGCCACAGTCTGCGCTGCGTGCAAGAACAAAATGACGCTGGCGTCAATTTTGTATGAAGAATCCCGATCACAGCTGCGCGAGGGTCCGTCCGGGCCGGATCTCAGGACAGGCGGAACACGCCGGACGCCGACAGCGCCACGGCGCCATCGCCTGAAACCTCGGCAGCGACAAAGGCCATGGTGCGGGTGCGGCGGGTAACCTCGGCACGGGCCAGATAGCCGGCGCCGTGCGGCAACGGCCCGACCACGTCGGTGTTCAGGCTCACCAGAACCACGGTCTGCTCTGTACCCAGTGCCGACCGCATCGCCTCCGTGGCGGCCAACACGGCCTGGCCCAATCCTGCCTCAGCACTCATCGGCCACCCCACGCTGCCAGGGCCGCAGCGGCAATCTCGTCGCCATGCTCCTGGACGAAGTGTCCGCCCTCGGCCACTTCGAAGGGCTCCCCGCAGGTCGGGAAGGCGGTGCGCAGCCGCGCCATCACCTCGGGCCCCAGCACCGGGTCCTTCATGCCCACCGCCATGAACACCGGCCCCTCGAACTGGCGCCACCAGGCCTGTGCCGCGCGCGAGATGGCGATGAACGGGTCGCCATCATCGGCGATCGGGACCAGCTGCGGAAACCGCCGCGCGCCGGCCTTGTAGCGGGCATCGGGGAAGGGTGCGTCATAGGCGGCCACTTCGGCTTCGGTCATGTCGGCCTTGCCCCGCTGGAACAGCGCCCCGATCGGCATGTCGGGATTGGAGGCCGCATACTGACGCCACGCCATGAAACCGGGGGACGGAACGGCCCCGGTACCAAAACCGGTGTTCATCACCAGCAGCCGCGCATAGCGGTGCGGCGCTGCGATCGGCAGGGTCAGGCCGATCAGCCCGCCCCAGTCCTGCACCACCAGGGTGATGTTCTTCAGGTCCAGCCGCTCGATGAAGGCCAGCAGCATGTCGCGGTGGAACGGCACGGTATAGCTGTCATCATCCACCGGCTTGTCCGAGCGGCCAAAGCCCAGAAAGTCCGGGCAGACCACCCGGGCGCCGGTCGCCAGGAACGGCGGGATCATCTTGCGATACAGGAACGCCCAGCTCGGCTCGCCGTGCAGGCACAGGAACACCCGGTCGGCATCCGCCGGCCCCTCGTCCACATAATGCACCCGCAGGCCCTCATAGCCCGGCAGGTCATCCACATAGCGCGGCGCCCAGGGCCAGTCCGGCAGATTGGCGAAGCGCTCGTCAGGGGTGCGCAGAACAGTGTCGGTCATGTGGCGTGTCTCCCGGTGGTTCTTCGTGTCCGCTAGCCGTCTCGTGACGCAGGCGTCAGATTTGCGCAAGAGGGAGGCCAGTTGGTATGGGTGATCTTGCGGTCAGATCCGTGACTGCAGCTTTGACGCCTTCAACAGCCAGTTGACATTTTCGCGTGTTTGTGCAAAGTCTCGTCAAGCGCGGCCCTTGCTTGCTGATAAGGGCTCCGGGAGCACTGCCTTCGGGCTAGGTAAGATCGCGAAATTCGCGGGCCGCGCTGTCCCATTCAATAATATCGTTTTGTGGATTCGCCCCACACATCCCACTCGTGCGTTATGCGTGCTTTGATCAGCTCGTAGGACCGCATATCCTTCCGCTCCCATTTCCTATGGATCGCCCAAGCGCAGTAGTCAGCTATCTGAACGCCAGGATCGTTGGCCGCTGGCACAAAGCTCGCCCGCCAGGCACCAGGCTTCAAGACCGGCGACACTGCGTCAGCAACTGCACGTTCGAAGGCAGCTCGTTGCTTTCCGGTGCCTATCGCTGCGCTTGTG